>JANNHY010000055.1:0-12060 GCA_031404635.1 Ilumatobacteraceae bacterium | reverse complement strand
GACCTCACCGATTACCACCGCCAAAAGAACCTGCCGTGCAAGTCGTTGGTCGCCGAGCTGGTCGAGGAAGGCACGCTGCTCGAAGTACAAGTCGAAGGCTGGAATCAGCCGGCATACCTTCACCGTGAAGCGCGGATCCCGAGGAGGATCAACGCCTGCGCGCTGCTCAGCCCGTTCGACCCGGTGGTGTGGAATCGACAAAGGTCCCAGCGGCTGTTCGGTTTTCACTATCGCATCGAGATCTACACCCCCCAGCCGAAGCGGGTCTACGGCTACTACGTGTTGCCGATCCTGTGGGACGAAATGGTGGTGGGACGTCTCGACATGAAGGCCGACCGCAAGGGGGGAGCGTTACTGGTGCAGGGTTCGTTCACCGAGCCGGGCGTGCCGGCAGGGCCGCTGGCCGACGAATTGTCGCCGGAATTGCACGCCATGGCCGGGTGGCTGGGTCTCGACAGGGTCGAGGTGATGCTTCGGGGAGATCTGGCCTCCACCCTTGGTGATGCGGTCGGTCACTACGCTCGGCGTTGATGTCGGAATCCCAGCCGTGGTCGCCGCCCGAGCACATGCCGAGGTGGGCGTGGAAAGCCGTGGCCATCTTCTGGCTGGGCTACATCATCTCGATTGTCACCCGCTCGGTTTGGAGCAGCCTTTCGGCGTTGTTCTTGCTGTTGCTGGTCTCGCTGTTTCTGTCGCTGGCGATCGAGCCGGGTGTCAATCGATTGGCGGCGCGAGGTTGGCGTCGCGGTTCAGCCACGGCAATCATCCTGGTCGGTGTGTTCGTCGGGTTCCTCGTATTCGTCGCCGCGATCGGCACCCTGGTCGGCCAGCAGATCGCCCAACTGCTCGGCGACTCGGAGAAGTACGTCAATCGCACGGTGAACTTCATCAACGACAAGTTCGACGCCGACATCAATGCATCACAGGTGATCGCCTCGATCAATGACGAAAACGGTGCGGTGCAGCGGTTCATCCGCGGCCAACAGGGCAAGGTCGTCGACCTGTCGGTGACCGCGCTCGGGGTGCTGGTGAAGGGGTTGTCGGTGCTGCTGTTCACCTTCTATCTCGTCGCCGACGGTCCGAAGATGCGCCGTGCCATCTGCAGCAGGTTGCGCCCTGACAGGCAGCGAAGGGTCCTCGCCGGATGGGAGTTGGCGATCGACAAGACCGGCGGCTACCTGTATTCCCGAGCCCTGCTGGCCGGTCTGTCGGCCTTCTTCCACTGGGTCGTGTTCCAGGCCATCGGCATCCAGGCACCGGTGGCGATGGCGCTGTGGGTCGGTCTGATCAGCCAGTTCCTGCCGGTCGTCGGCACCTATATCGCCGGGGCGCTGCCCGTGCTGGTGCAGTTCGTCGACTCGCCGCCGAAGGCCTTGATCATTGTGATCTTCGTCATCGTCTACCAGCAGGTCGAGAACTACTTCCTGCTGCCGCGCATCACGGCCCGCACGATGGACCTTCACCCGGCGATCGCCTTCGGGTCGGCCATCGCCGGGGGAGCGTTGCTCGGCGCGGTCGGCGCCCTGCTCGCGATTCCAGCGGCAGCGATGGCCCAGGCCGTGATCAGCAACTTCGGCCCACGTCACGAAGTGATCGACAGCCATCTCACCAGCATGCAACCCGGAAAACATCCGTCGCGCAGGTCGCGACGGAAGTGGGTCAAGACCGGCAGCGCCGATGGCGACCCCTGAGGCCTTTGCCCCTGTCGCAATCACCCGCCGCAGCGGGTGCGACGAGTCGGTGCATTACGGCGCGGTGGTCGGCCTCGCCCCAAACGGCGAGATCGAGTTCGCCGTCGGCGACCCCACCACAGCCATCTATCCCCGATCGTCCAACAAACCGATGCAAGCAGTGGGGATGGTACGCGCCGGACTGCCGCTGCCGCCTGAATTGTTGGCGTTGGTGTGCGCCAGCCACGACGGCACACCGATGCATCTCGACGCCGTCCGGCGGATCCTCGCCACCGCCGGCCTCGACGAGCGGTCGCTGGCCAACACCGCCGATCGTCCCCTCGACGATGCGGCAGCCGAAACTGTCCTGCGCAATGGCGGTCGACGTACGGCACTGCAGATGAATTGCAGTGGCAAGCACAGCGGCATGCTGGTCACCAGTGCCATCAACGGTTGGCCGATCGATGTCGGATACCTGTCGACCGAGCATCCCCTGCAGCAGCGGATCACCGCCACCATCGACGACCTCGCCGGCGAACCGCACAGCCACATCGGTGTCGACGGCTGCGGGGCGCCGGCTCACATGATCTCGGTGCTCGGGCTGGCCCGCTGTTTCCGCTCGATCGCCACGGGTGCTGCCGGTTCATCCGGCGATGCCGTGTATTCGGCAATGACGGCCCACCCCGAGATGGTCGGTGGTGCAGGTCGCGACGTCACCCACTTCATGCGCAACGTCCGCGGGTTGATGGCCAAGGATGGCGCCGATGGTGTGTACGCCGCCGCATTGCCCGACGGGCGTGCCGTGGCGTTGAAGATCGCCGATGGCGGCAATCGGGCGAGACCGCCGGTGATGGTCGCCGCGCTGCGCGCCCTGGGCGTCGACACGTCGGTGGTAGAACCGTTGGTCACCGAATGGATCCTCGGCCATGGGCGGCACGTGGGCGAGGTGCGAGCCATCGCGCCGTAAGGTTGCGCGGTGAGCGCGATCCCGTTCGTCACCCTTGATGCGCCGCATTACGGGGCCGCCGTTCCGGTATCGCCGCTGGTCCGCCGGGTGATCGCCAACAATCCTTCGAAGTACACCTACCTCGGCACAGGCACTTACATCGTCGGCCGCGGTGATGTCGCCGTGATCGATCCTGGCCCGCAGCTCGATGACCACCGCGCCGCTCTCGCGGCCGCTCTCGACGGCGCCAGAGTACGGGCGATCCTGGTCACTCATTGCCACTCGGATCATTCGTCGTTGGCTTCCTGGTTGGGCGCGGAAACCGGCGCACCGACGATCGCTTTCGGCCCGCACGGCAGTGTGGAAACCGGCCCGGAAACCGACGAGGCGATAGACGACGGGGTGACGTTGGAGGAGACCACCGACATCGATTTCGACCCTGATGTTCGTGTCGCCGACGGCGAGGTTGCGGCGATGGGCGCCGGGTGGACGATGCGCGCCGTGCACACTCCGGGGCACACCTCCAACCACATGTGTTACGCGCTCGAAGAAGAGCGGGCGCTGTTCACCGGCGATCACGTCATGGGCTGGAGCACAACCGTGGTGTCACCGCCCGACGGCGATATGCGCGCCTACATCGAATCGCTGCGCAAGGTGATGGCCCGCGACGACGCATCGTTGTGGCCGACGCATGGTGCACCGGTGACATCGCCGCAGCCGTTCCTTCGGGCATTCCTCGACCATCGGTTGGAGCGCGAGGCGCAGGTGCTCGCCGCGGTGCGATCCGGCGTGTGCGACATCGAGGCGATGGTCGAGCAGATGTACGCCGATGTCCGCGAGGAGTTGCACAAACCAGCGGCGCGCAGCGTGCTCTCCCACTTGATCAAGCTGGTCGACGATGGCTTGGTCACTGCGGAAGGCCAAGGCAAGGAGTCGAGGTATTCGCCGAACTGAGTCACGCATACTGGTCGAGGATGTTCGACTCGGTGACCCGGTCGAGTGTCTCCTTCACGGCGGCGGCCAAGGAATCGTCCATACCGTCGACTTTGGCGATCTCGGCCGCGGTGGCTCGCTGCAACTTGGCGAGATCGCCGAAGTGGTCGACGATCGCGTTGGCCAGCTGCGGAGTGATCCGCGGCACCCGGGTGAGCATGCGTAGGCCACGCGGTGACGCCGGTGAGTCACCGTCGAGCCCGTGCCCTGCCCAGTTGTTGGCAATCCGCGGATAATCGGCCAGCACCAATTCGAGCTCGTGGTCGATCTCGCCATGAACCTCGTCGACCTGTAGACGCAGCAGACGGGCGTCGACGCCCAACTCGACGATCATCGTTTCGATCTCGGCCGAGATGCGCCGGACCATCTCACCGCGCTGTACCACGGAAGCAACGTCGCGAATCGTGGCCGCATCTTCCATTTCGAGGGCGGTCAGGCTTGCCAAGGTGTCGTCGAGGCGAACCTTGTAGCGCTCCAGAGTCTGCAACGCCTGGTTGGCACGATCGAGAAGACGGCTGATGTCTTGCAGCTGATGCTTCATTCCACCGGCGTAGACGGTGATCACCCCCATCTCTTCGCTGACGCTGACCACCGGCACGGCGATCGAGCGGGCCACGCGCTCGGCCGTGCGGTGCCGGGTGCCGGTCTCGCTGGTCGGCACCGATGGGTCGGGCACGAGATGTACGTTGGCGCGCGACAGCCGCTGGCCGCGAGAGCCGAGGATGATCGCCCCGTCCATCTTGGCCAGTTCGCTGAGGCGCTGCGGGCTGAATGGAGCATCGAGCAGGAACCCGCCGCTGCAGATGGCCAGCACGTCGGGCCCGTCGCCGAGAATCAGCAGCGCACCCATCTTGGCGCGCACGATGCGCTCGATGCCGTCGCGCAGCGGTGTGCCCGGGGCGACCGTCGCCAGCGCCTCGTGCATGGCGTCGGTCGGTGGGCCGGACGTCGTCATGGAGGGATTCTAGTTGCCGCGGGTGCCCGGCAATCCAACAGCGAGCAAAGCCTCGGTGAGGGTGGCCACCCGAATCAGCGAGGTGCCGTCGACACCGTTGGCCGAGTTGGCCGGGACTATGGCCCGGCTGAACCCGAGCCGCGCCGCCTCGGCAAGACGGCGCGAGGCATGAGCCACCTGGCGCAACTCGCCGGCAAGCCCGACTTCACCGAAGGAAATGACATCGGCCGGCAGTGGATGGTCGGCAAGCGCGCTGACGATGGCCAGGCAAATCGGCAGGTCGCTGCCCGGCTCGGTGAGCCGCACCCCGCCGACTGCCGATGCGAACACCTCGTGCTGTGCCATCGGCAGCCTGGCCCGCCGTTCGAGCACGGCCAGCAACAGCGCCAAGCGGCCGGGGTCGAGGCCCTGAGCGCTGCGCCGCGGCGGAACCCCTGGGTTGACCTTGTTGGTCAACGCCTGGACCTCGACCAGCAGCGGTCGGTGGCCTTCGAGCGTCGGAGTGACTGCCGACCCGCCGACACCGGTGCGTCGATCGGTGAGGAACAAGCTGCTGGCGTCGGGCACCCCGATCAGGCCATGCTCGACCATCTCGAACACGCCGAGTTCGCTGGTCGGCCCGAAGCGATGTTTGACGGCGCGCAGCAGCCGCAGGGCGTGATGGCGGTCGCCTTCGAAGCTGAGCACCGTGTCGACGACGTGCTCGAGCACCCGCGGCCCGGCAAGCCCACCATCTTTGGTGACATGGCCGACGAGCACCATCGGAATGCCGCGACCTCTGGCCTCGGATACCAGGCGGTGAGTGCAGCCGCGGACCTGAACGACGCTGCCGGGTGCCGAGCCGAACTCGGGGTCGGCCACCGATTGAATGCTGTCGATGATGACGAGTTGTGGCCGCACGGTATCGAGGGCACACACGACGTGGGGGAGCGACGTTTCGGCCAGCAACCACAGGTTGGGGCCGACCGCCCCCAGCCGTTCGGCGCGCAGCCGCACCTGCTGGGTGCTTTCCTCGGCGCTGACATACAGCGTGCGCGTCGGCCATGCCGCAGCCAACTGGAGCAGCAACGTGCTCTTGCCGATTCCAGGCTCGCCGCCCAGCAGGCTGACAGCCCCTGGGACCAGCCCCCCGCCGAGCACCCGATCGAGTTCGTCGATTCCCGTCGACTGCGGACCGCCGCGCAGAGTGTCGACTTCGACAATCGGCATCGGCACGGCCTTCGAGTCGGCAGAGATCAGCGCGGCGATGTCGGGGTCTGGAAGCTCGACATCTTCGACCATCGAATTCCACGCCTCGCACGACGGGCAGCGCCCGGCCCATTTGGGATATGCGGTGGCGCATTCGCTGCAGCGGTAGACGAGACGGAGTTTCGACATTGATGCAACCATACGAAAGGGGTGTTACACGGCCCTCGGTCCACGCTGATGGGCGCGGTGCGTGCGTTGCCGAATGACCCAGGCGATGAAGGCTGCAGCCACGACACACCAGCCAACCAGGGCGATCAGCGCCACCTTGGCGGCGATCCCCCATATCCTCGCCGTGCCGTGATCGTCGACGGACGTCGTGGCGATGTCGAGTTGCGAGCCATCGAGGGGAACGATCCACGACACGCTGCCGTCGCTGACCGTGCCCGTCGCCGAGGTGATCTTGCCAGGGAGTGTTGCCCGTACGGACACACCGACTGCGTCGGTCGGGCTGGCACTCGACGCGGCCACCTGCTCGGCATAGGGCGTGGCCCCGATCGCGGCGAGTACGTCGGGATCGGCGAACGCTGCCAGCCCATCGATGCGCAGCGACCCAACCAATGACACGGTCGTGCCGCCTTCTTCGACGGCGCGAGCCAGCGCCACCCCGTGCAACGGCCCGCCTGAACCGTTGATCGATTGCAGCAATGCCGTCGCCTCCTCGGGATTGGCGAAGGTATGGGTGAGTTGCACTTGCAGGCCTCCGTCGGCGGTGCCAGCCGGGTCCGTAACTGTCCAGCCGGCGCTTTGGGCGTCGTCGAAGCGGAGGTCTTGAGCAAGACCCGGCGCCCGGCTGACCACATCGGCGTCGGCAATCGCGGTGACCGTGATCAGGCCTGTTCCGTCGGGGCCCATTGAGATATCGAGCCTCGTATCGACCCGGCATGCAGCCAGCAGCATCACGGCGATCACGATGAGGGCCCGGCGCATAGTGTCCCGATTGTGGCAGGTGGAACCTCGCGGACGCCGGAGGTGTCAAGAGAGGCAACTCGTCGACCATGACCACCGAACGGACAGAACCATCGGAGAATGATCTCGTCACCCGCGCCCGCGCTGGTGACGATGCTGCCTTCGGCGCGCTCGTCGGCCGGTTCCAGACGGCCGCACTGCGTCTGGCCGCGGCGATCAGTGGTTCGGCCGACGACGCCGCCGACATCGCCCAGGAGGCCTTTGTGAAAGCTCATCGATCGCTGCCGAGACTCGCCGACCCGGCGATGGTCCGGTCGTGGATTCTGCGCATCGTCGCCAACGAGGCCAAGAACTACCTCCGCGGTCGCGACCGGCGGCGTCAGCGCGACGAACGCTACGGCTCCTGGGTGGTTGCCGCCGTGCCCGATCCCGAGGCCAGTGCCCTCGACGCCGACGATGCCCGCGACTTGGGACTGGCACTCGGCCGGATCGGCCTGCGTGATCGACAGGTGCTCGCCTATCGCTACTTCGCCGGATTGTCGGAGGCCGAGACGGCGCTTGCCGTCGGCGTTGCCGTCGGCACGGTGAAATCGAGAACCAGTCGCGCCCTGGTGCGACTGCGGGCCGAAATGGAGCGGCGATGATCGACCTCGAACGATCACTTGGCGAGCTCGCCGAGCGACTGGAGATCCCTGGCGGCGAATGGCTGGTCAGTGATGTCGTGCGCCGGATCGGCGAACCGGCGCAGCGGCCCGCACGTCGCCGCTCGGTGCGCTTTGCCGGTGCTCTCGCTGCGGCCGTAGTCGTTGCCATGGTCGCTTTACCCGGCCCGCGACGCGCCGTTGCTCGATGGCTGGGATTCGACAGCGTGCGCATCGAACCAGGGGTGACGCTGCCAACGACGAGCCTGCCGCCGACGAGCCTGCCGCCGACAATCGTCACAGCAGTGACGGCGACCGTTGCCGAGCCGGGCCTCGATCTCGGTGCATCGGTTTCCATCGGCGAGGCGATGTCGCGGACCGGTCTTGCTGATCCCTCTCCGGCGCTACTCGGAGATCCGCAGTCGGTCCACGTCGTGCAGCCGCCGCAGGCCGGTCAGATCGTGGTTGTCTATCCGCCGTCCGATTTGGTACCACAGTCTTCGGTCACCGGTGTCGGTGCGCTCGTCTCTGTGTTGCCGGCCAAGATCGACGAGGGCCTTTTCGGCAAGATGCTCGGCGACGAGGCAACAGTGCGAGCCGTCGATGTGGCCGGAGCCGCTGGTTACTGGATCGAGGGATCGCCGCATCAACTGTTCTTCCAGATCGGCGACCAGATTCAGATCGATACGCTGCGCTTGGCCACGAACACGTTGCTGTGGCAACGCGATGGCCAGGTCTATCGCCTCGAGGCTGACGTTTCAGCAGAGACGGCGCTGCGCATCGCCGAGTCCGTCGCGTAGCTGCGCAGTTCGACGGTGTTGCCATCGGGGTCGCGCACGTACAGGCTGCGCGCGTACCCCTGGGCGCCGAACAGTCCGTCGATGGGTCCGTCGACGACCTCGAACGCTCCACTGCCCGCCAGTTGATCTAGATCGACTGGGTCAATCGTCAGGCAGACATGGTCGATGTTCTGGCCGGATCGCTCGCCCGGGAAGAGGTCGATGATGGTGGAGGCGTCGATGCGCACCGACGGAAACGGGGCCTCGCCGCGTCGCCATTCCTCGACCCTGACGCCGCCGAGGCCGAGGGCGTTGCTGTAGAAGGCCAGGGCTCGCTCGACATCGGCGGTGACCATCACGATGTGATCGAGCCCGGTGACCTTGACCGAAGGCTTCATGCGACGATCGTAAGCAATGTTGGAACGCCAAGGCGAGCGGTGGTGTCGGTGGGGCATGAGGTCAGCCATCGCCATCGCCGTCACGTTTCTGCTCTCCTCGTGCGCGGCGGCCGCGGCCACCGACGCCGCACCGTCGCCGGCCAGCGTGCCCACGGTGAGCGAGCCATCCCCGGCAACGACTTTCGCCACCCCGACGACGGTCGCCGCTGCCGGCGTTTCATTCCCGGCGATGGTGCTGGCGTCGAGCGCCGGAGAGGTGGCGTTGGCCGGCGGGGGTCACGGCGACGTGCGTACCGCCGGCGTCATCTCGCCATCGCAGCGGGTCGTCGTCAGCGGCAAGCCGTCCGAAGCCGGAACCGTCGTCGAATGGCGCGACAGCCGCACCGCCGAGGTGATCGCTTCGACCAGCATTGCCGGAACACTCCGACCAGTGGCTGTTGATGCGACCGACAAGGTGGTGGCACTCATCGACGGTGACCCAGCGGATCACACCCGCCTGTCGACTACGATCGTGCTCGCTGACGCCGTGCACGGCGAACTGCGCCGCTGGTCCTTCCTTGCGGCCCTGGTGCCGGAGGCATTCGCCAACTTCTTCACAGAGGAGGGCAGCGGGCTGCCGGGCGGGGTGTTCACGATCGAGTACCTCGACGCATCGACGTATCGAGTCCGAATCATCGACACGGCGAGCGGCGAACTCGGTCTTCCACTCAACTTGCGCGACAAGGTGACAGCTGTCGACCAGGTGATGACCGCCGTCAGCCGCACTGCCGTGTTCGACCCGATATCGCAGATGTTGTTCACGCTGTACCAAGGGGCGACCGAGAACGGGGAGCCGGAGGGGGCGTTCATCCACACTCTCGGGTTGTTCAACGGTGTGTGGTGCCTCGACGTGCCCGAGGAAATAGGGCTCGCCGACCATGCAGGTGCCTTGGCGGTCAGCCCCGACGGTCGGCGACTGTTCGCGGCCTCCGGAACGGGTGGCGTTGCCGGCTTCGTCGTGGCCGACATCACCAACTCTTCAGAGATGCCGGCGGCCCGTACGGCGGTCGATCTCGACGAACTCGGCGTCTCGCCGCGCGTCGCCATCGGGGCCTCCAACGACCTGGTCGTGATGGCCCTCGGCGGGCGCATCTGGTATCTGGACCCGGCCACGTTGACCGTACGCGAGCAACTGACCTGGGACATGGACATCGAAGCGCTGACGGTCTTGGACGATGGCAGCATCGTGATCGTCGGCGCGCGCCGCATGGCGCTGATCTCGCCCGACCACCAGTTGCTGGACGAAATGCCGATGCCGACGCCGCTCGGCGGGGGCGAAGTCACCCTGGTCGCCGCGGTCGGCTGAGCGACTACTCGGTCGGCAGCGTGGGGTCCGGTGCCTCGGGGGCGCCGGTGGCGGCCAACTCCACCACAGCGGGGGGCAAGAAGCCCTCGACCGCGGTGAACTTGAGTTTCTTCTCGCCCGGCTTGTCGGGGTCGTCCTCGGTGTCGACGACGATTATCTCGCCGGCGTGGAACTCTTTGTAAAGAATCTTTTCGCTGAGCACGTCTTCGATCATCCGCTGAATGGCACGACGCAGCGGGCGGGCGCCGAGCTGCGGGTCGTAGCCCCTCTCGGCTAGCAACTCCTTGGCGCTGTGGGTCAGCTCGATACCGAGACCTTGACCTTCCAGCTGTCCGGTGAGGCGCTTGGTCATCAAGTCGACCATCTGCATCACTTCGGCGCGAGCCAGCTCGTGGAAGACGATGACCTCGTCGATGCGGTTCAAGAACTCGGGTCGGAAGTGGGTCTTCAACGCCTCGTTGACCTTGTCCTTCATCCGCTCGTAGCTCATCGCCGAATCGACCTTGGTGAAGCCGACGTTGGCCTTGCGCAAGTCGGCGGTGCCGAGGTTGCTGGTCATGATCAAAACGGTGTTGCGGAAGTCGACCGTGCGGCCCTGGCTGTCGGTGAGACGACCCTCTTCCAAAATTTGGAGAAGCGTGTTGAACACGTCGGGGTGGGCTTTTTCGATCTCGACGAACAGCACGACGCTGAATGGCTTGCGGCGCACGGCCTCGGTGAGCTGGCCGCCCTCTTCGTAGCCGACGTAACCGGGGGGCGCGCCTACGAGGCGGCTGACGGTGTGCTTCTCCATGTACTCGCTCATGTCGAGGGCGATCAACGAGTTCTCGTCGCCGAACAGGAACTCGGCGAGTGTCTTGGCCAGCTCGGTCTTGCCGACGCCTGTGGGCCCGAGGAAGATGAACGAGCCGCTGGGGCGCTTCGGATCCTTGAGACCGGCACGGGTGCGACGCACGCTCTGGCTGACGGCCTTGATGGCGTTTTCCTGGCCGATGATCCGCTTGTGCAGCTCGCGTTCCATGTTGAGCAGCTTGGCGGTCTCCTCCTCGGTGAGCTTGTACACCGGAATGCCGGTCCAGATGCTGAGCACCTCGGCGATGGCTTCCTCGTCGACCTCGTCGAACAGGTCGACGCCGCTGGCTTTGACCTCAGCCTCTTTGATGGCCTTCTCGTCGAGCAGTGCCTTCTCGTTATCGCGCAGTCGGCCGGCTTCTTCGAACAGCTGCTCCTCGACGGCGCGCTTCTTGGCCTCCTGCACCTCGGTGAGCTTGCGCTCGACCTCTTTGAGATCGGGTGGCGTGCCCATGCGCTTGATGCGTAGACGGGCACCGGCCTCGTCGATGAGATCGATCGCCTTGTCGGGCAGGTGACGGTCGCTGATGTAGCGGTCGGAGAGGTTGGCCGCGGCGACGATCGCCTGGTCGGTGATCGTCACCCGGTGGTGGGCCTCGTACTTCTCGCGCACACCCTTCAAGATCTCGATCGTCATGGCCAGGGTCGGTTCTTCGACGCGCACCGGCTGGAAGCGACGCTCGAGTGCAGCGTCCTTCTCGAGGTGCTTGCGGTACTCGTCGAGGGTCGTCGCGCCAATGGTTTGCAGCTCGCCACGAGCCAACATCGGCTTGAGGATCGACGCCGCGTCGATCGCGCCTTCTGCGGCACCGGCGCCGACGAGCGTGTGGATCTCGTCGATGAACAACACGATGTCGCCTCGGGTCTTGATCTCCTTGAGGACCTTCTTCAGGCGCTCCTCGAAGTCGCCGCGGTACCGGCTACCGGCGACGAGCGCACCGAGATCGAGCGTGTACAGCTGCTTGTTGCGCAACGTGTCGGGGATGTCGTTGCTGACGATCTTCTGGGCGAGGCCTTCGACGATCGCCGTCTTGCCGACACCGGGCTCGCCGATCAGCACCGGGTTGTTCTTGGTGCGACGGCTGAGGATCTGCATGACCCGCTCGAGCTCGCGGGCACGACCGATGACCGGGTCGAGCTTCTTCTCGCGGGCGAGTTGGGTGAGGTTGCGACCGAACTGGTCGAGGATCTGGCTGTTGCCCTTGTCGCCGGGCGTGTCTTCCTTGCCCTGCTGGCCGGCGGCCGCGGCCTGCGGCTCGCCCTTGCCCTGCGCGCCACCCGTAAGGATGGCTTCGTTTAACACCGACCCGCTGAGATCAGCACCATC
>JANNHY010000054.1:0-2088 GCA_031404635.1 Ilumatobacteraceae bacterium | reverse complement strand
AGCGTCGGGAGCGGCTGGCCGAGGCTGAGGTAGCCGAGCCCGACGTCGATCATGCGCTTCAGGATCGCGTGCGCGGCCGGCGTGCGCGCCTCGCCGGCGCCGAAGAAGGCGACTGCGTCTTCGACGGGCAGGTCGAGCACTTCGGCGATGTTGAGCCCGCCGAGCCGGTAGTCCAGCACCGCCGCCTGGAACCGCTTCCCCTCGCACTCCTCGCAGGTGGTGGTGACGCCGGCCATCATCGCCAGGTCGGTGTAGATCACCCCGGCGCCGTTGCAGGTGGGGCAGGCGCCCTCGGAATTGGCGCTGAACAACGCCGGCTTCACGCCGTTGGCCTTGGCGAACGCCTTGCGGATCGGCTCCAGCAGGCCGGTGTACGTCGCCGGGTTGCTCCGCCGCGAGCCACGGATCGTGGTCTGATCGACCGACACCACACCGTCGCGCCCCGACACCGAGCCGTGGATCAGTGAGCTCTTTCCCGACCCGGCCACGCCGGTCACCACCACCAGCACGCCGAGCGGTACGTCGACATCGACGTCCTGCAGGTTGTGGGCGGCGGCGCCGCGCACCTCCAGCACTCCCGACGGTGTCCGCACCGACGCCTTCAAGCGGGCTCGGTCGTCGAGGTGCCGCCCGGTCAGCGTGCCGCTGGCCCGCAGCCCGTCGACGGTGCCTTCGAACACCACCTCGCCGCCGGCAGTGCCGGCGCCGGGGCCGAGGTCGACGACGTGGTCGGCGATCGAGATCGTCTCCGGCTTGTGCTCGACGACGAGTACGGTGTTGCCCTTGTCGCGCAGCTGCAGCAGCAGGTCGTTCATCCGCTGGATGTCGTGGGGGTGCAAGCCGATGGTGGGCTCGTCGAACACGTAGGTGACGTCGGTGAGCGAGGAGCCGAGGTGGCGGATCATCTTGGTGCGCTGCGCCTCGCCGCCCGACAACGTGCCCGACGGCCGGTCGAGCGAGAGGTAGCCCAAACCGATCTCCACGAACGAGTCGAGGGTGTGCCGCAGCGCGGCAAGCAGCGTCGCCACCGGCGGCTCGTCGAGGCCGCCCACCCACTCGGCCAGGTCGCTGATCTGCATCGCGCAGGCCCCGGCGATGTTGATTCCCTTGATCGTTGACGATCGAGCCGCCTCGCTGAGCCGGGTGCCGCCGCAGTCAGGACAGACGGTGAACGTGATCGCCCGCTCCACGAACGCGCGGATGTGCGGTTGCATCGCCTCGACGTCCTTGGACAGGAACGACTTCTGGATCTGTGGGATCAGTCCCGCGTACGTCAGGTTGATCCCGTCGACCTTGATCTTGGTCGGCTCCCTATAGAGCAAGTCGTGGAGCTCTTTCTTGGTGTACCTGCGGATCGGCTTGTCCGGGTCGAAGAAGCCGCAGCCTCGGAAGATTCGGCCGTACCAACCGTCCATGCTGTAGCCGGGGATCGTGAGCGCACCTTCGTTGAGTGACAGGCTGTCGTCGTACAACGCGGACAGGTCGAAGTCGGTGACGGAACCCATGCCCTCACATCGCGGGCACATGCCGCCGGTGCGGGTGAAGGTCGCCTTCTCGGTTTTGGTCCTGCCACCGCGGTCGACTGTGATCGCACCGCTCGCCTTGACGGAGGCGACGTTGAAGGAGAACGCGTTGGGCGTGCCGATGTAAGGCTTGCCGAGTCGGCTGTACAGGATCCGCAGCATCGCGTTGGCGTCGGTCGCGGTGCCGACCGTCGAGCGGGTGTTGGCACCCATCCGCTGCTGGTCGACGATGATCGCCGTCGTCAGGCCGTCGAGAACGTCGACCTCGGGCCGGGCCAGCGTCGGCATGAAGCCCTGCACGAAGGCGCTGTACGTCTCGTTGATCAACCGCTGCGACTCTGCGGCGAACGTGACGAACACCAGAGAACTTTTGCCCGAGCCGGAGACGCCGGTGAACACCGTGAGCCGTCGCTTCGGGATCTCGATGCTGATGTCCTTGAGGTTGTTCACGCGCGCGCCGTGTACGCGGATCAGATCGTGGCTATCGGCATCGTGCAGCACAGGCGACTGCGAACCCGTCCTCGCGGCCATGCTCATCGTGTCTCCATCTGTGAGTGAGTGACCA
>JANNHY010000053.1:0-13427 GCA_031404635.1 Ilumatobacteraceae bacterium | reverse complement strand
GCCCGTGGCGAATACCGGCCAAGAACGAGGTGAGAAGCTGAGCGCTGTCACCGTCAGCGAAGTGGCGAGCACGACCACCGTGGCTGCACCGAGGACGGCGAGGCGGGGCACGACTGCTTCGATCGGTCGGAAACCTGCGGCGACCAGTCGGCGGTCCGCTTGGCGGGCCGATCGGACGATGAACGCGCCGCAGAGGCCGGCGAGAAAGGCGACAGTGATCGCAGCCATCATCGCGCCGTGAACATCTCGCATCGTGGTGTCAACCTCGCCGCCACCGGGTAACCCGATGCGGCGTGGCAACGCCTGCGTGGCGGCGATGGCCCGGGTGATGAACAGGAACGGCACCGCCACGAGTAGCACAACCAGGAACGGCCGGCGGGCGTGTTCGATGAAGCCGAGGCGGGTGGCAGTTGCGATGCGGGCGTTCAAGAGCGCCGCCGAGCTGATAAGACGAACACGGAGAAGGCGGCGCCGAGAGCCGCTGCGGTAGTCAATCCGACGCCACCCCAATCCGCCGTCGGAGACCCTCGGCCGAGCCCCGACGCGATCAGGATGTTTGCAGCCTTGCGACTGACCGCCCACGGCGCCGCGCTGGCCGACATACCTGGTCCGGAGAACACGTCGAGGATGAAGATGAACACCACCATCAGCGACCCCTGGAGGGGGTCGGAAACGATCGAGCCGACGAGGACGCCGATGCCCAGATAGAGCCAGGCGAACCCAAGCACGGCGACCGCCGCGTGCCACGGGTGGGCGACCCCGCTTCGAACCTGGAGGGCGACGAACGCGGCACCGGCGGCAACCGTGGAGAGCGCGATCGAAGCGGCGATCCGCGAGATGGCCACCTTGGCAGAACCGAGTCCAGCGAGCGCCAAGCGGCGATCGGCGCCACGAGACGACGCCGCCTGGAAGAAACCGAGGGAACCCGACAGGAACGCAGCGGCCCAACCGGCCGACAGCCCTGCCGCGGCGTCGCCCGCCAGCGAACCGCCCAGCGCCTGAGCGAAATCGCGCAAACTACTGGCAGCCGCGACGACGAACAGAACGGGCACGCCGACGAGTAGCACGAGCGTGAACGGGGTCCGCAACTGCTCACGCGTGAACGCCAACGTGCGCGTCACAACAGTTCGACCTTGCCATCCCGCAGCTCGTAGACGCTATCGAGGCGTTCGCGCTCGGCCAGCAGGTGGCTGACGATCAGGATCCCCATACCCTGCTCGCGGCGACGGACGCTCATCTCCCAGAACTTCAAATAGGTCTCCCAATCGAACCCTGAATACGGCTCGTCGAGGAGGAGGAGTTGCGGCTCGTGCATCATCGACAGGGCCAAGTTGAGCTTCTGGCGGGTTCCACCCGACAGTTGCTCGACCCGATATCCGCTGTAGCGAGAAAACTGCAGTTCCTCCAACATCGAGCTGGCCGCCGACTTCCCCTCGGCTTCGCTCATCGAATAGGCGGTGGCGAACAGCGAGAAATGCTCGGCGACGGTGAGCTTGTCCCACAGAAGCGGTAGCTGCGGGCAATAGCCCAGGCGCTCCGGCCGGTCGATGCTGCCGGCGTCGCGGCCGACCAATCCGACGATCGCCTGCATCAGGGTGCTCTTGCCCGAACCGTTCTCGCCTACCAGCCCAACCAGTTCTCCACCATGCACCTCGAGAGACAGCCCGTTCAGCACGTCGATTCGACGACGGTGCCATGGCGGGCCGGCGTGAAACCGCTTCGACACATCGCGCACGGCGAGCACCACCGCACCATCGGCCAGTGGCGACGCGACACCGGCCGAAGATTTTCCTTCGCGTTGGGTCGTCACCGGCCCAGCCTGGATGCCGTCGCCGACAGGAAGTAGGGCCATTGGTCCTTCGGGCGGACAGGGACCCAGAGCGTCATCCGCTGTAAGTGCGGTTCGGATCGGAGAAAGGTGCTCATGGTGACCGGGTTTCATCGGTTGTCGGGGCGGCCGCGGGGCGAGTGCGACGCCGGATCAGCCGGACGGTTCCTGCTGTGGTGCATCTCGCCGTGTTCTGTGCCACCGTGATCAACGCCGCTGTGCTTTGTGTCGCCGTGGTTCATACCGCGCATCATGACTGCCATCATTGCGGTGCATGCAACCGCTGCGAAGATGAAGCCGACACCGACGACTCCCGTCGCTACCAGAACGATCGCGAGCGCCAGCATTGGAACGCAGCAAACCATCATCATCCAACCGTGGCCGCTGTGGCGCGGTTCCCGTCCTCCTGGGGCTGGAGGCAGGGCTGGTTGAGTGCGGCCGCTAGTCATGGCGGCTTGCAAGCGACGCAGGCATGTAGCCGAGAAGCCGATAGAGGGGGCAGTGACCGAGGGCTCCCGTGACCACGAGATCGAGTCCCGCGACAACCAGGAGCAACTCAAGAACCACTGCCAGCGCGGAACCGGCTGAGATGAGCAGCACCACGCCGGCGACGACGGTGGCGAGGCCGATCGCGATTCGGCCTGCTCGCTCGACCGGCGTGATATTGACGGCCCGCGCGGCTTGGCTACCGCGTCCGGAATCGGTAATTCGGGCGCTGGCGTCGCCCCGAGGCCGCGTGCTCATGATGACCTCCGAGCGGGCTCGGCGGGTTGGACGTGCTGGCTCGAGCGGGACATCTCGACATGCGAGGCTCCGCCGCCGCAGCATCCTGCAGATTGACTACCCGCCGGAGCTTGTTCCGCGTGGCCATCTGCGTCGTGTTGATCGTGGTTGACGTGTTGATCGTCGTGGTGGCAGCCGCAGCTGCCGTGTTCGCCAGTCATCGTGTCGCTCCTTCGTCAATGACCAAGACTTCTTCTTGGCGTTGTCATGTTGAGCCCGATCGTCGCCCTTCGCATCCGCACCTGCTACGCATTCGCACTTCGGTGATCCCGTAGGTGGAGGCGGGAGGAGACGCCGGCAACATCCACCCGATCCCGCGTAGAAGCCCGCAACACAACAGTCAGTGCACACGGATGCGCATTGCCGCTCAACAGCAGATCGTGTCCCCATGCACATGCATCAATCGAGCCGGTCCAATATCCCGCAAACATTGGTGGGGATCTCATTCGAGAACGCCTTCCGCGCCCAGGAGTTCCTCGTCGCCGCGAGAGGCCTCGCCTCCGCTGGAAAACTGAAGATCAAAGACGCAGTAACGGTGGTCAAGGATGACTCCGGCAAGACGGTTGTTCACGAGACGATCGATCCCACACCAACGCGCTCGGCCCTGTCGGGAGCCGTGTGGGCCGGTCTGATCGGATTGGTCCTCGGTGGTCCAGTCGGCTGGATCGCTGGGGCGGCGGTGGGTGCCGGCACGGGCGCAGTCACGGCCATAGTGATGGACATCGGCGTTCCCGACAAGTGGGTCAACTGGTTCAGGGATGCAGTCCAGCCTGGTACCGCGACCGTTGCCTTGCTGGTCGAGGACCTTGACCGAAACGGGCTCGTCGCCGAGGCAGCGAGGTTCACCGGCGCAGAACTGATCTACGCCAACCTCGACGACGCAACCATTGCAAGGATCAAGGACGCGTTCGTGGGTGCGGTGCCGGCCGCCGGCAGCGTCCGTTGAACTCGAGGCGCGGCTACACCACATTCAGGTCGAGATCACTCGACGACGCCGCCCGTTCGTCACACAGGATCAGCCCCGTCACCTCATCCAACTTCATCGACAACTTCCTCGCGACATTCGCATCGACCCAGGAGCGCGCGTGCGGTTCGTCGTTGCTGCTCGCGCTCGCGAATCCGACGAGCAGCCGCGTCTGCGCATCCGTGCGGGTCTGCCCGCGCTGAAGGTCGTCGAGGCCCCAGAATCGACGCTCAATCGCGGCGCGATGGTGACTGAGTGCTGGGATCGGCCGTCACTGCCGCGGATGGCTCGATCCTGCGCCAGTTCATTGTTAGAAACTCGGTCGTTGCGATTCCCTTCAACTGGCCACATTGATCGGCCTTCGGCGGGATGGCGACATCCGCTGGGACTACCGAATCGCGCTGCGGGCGGCTACGGAGCGGAGTGGCCGACTCGGGCCGTAGCGAGCCTTCGCGGCCGATGCCGGGACCGAACGTACCGTCGTGCCTGGCGACGATCGAGGGTTAGCCACATCAGATCTGGGCGCCAGAGGGGGCGATCTACGGATGCGGGCCTGACCAGTCGAGCGTATCGTCGTCCCCGGGGTCGCCGATGACAATCTGTCCGGCCCGAGGAGATGAACGTGGCCCACGAACACGAGCACAACGCTGCGCCCACGGCGACCGCCGTCATCGAAGTTGGCGGTATGCAGTGGGCCACCGAGAGGAACCTCGTCGAGAGTGTCCTGCGACGGCGTCCCGAGGTGGTTGGCATCATGCGTTCCGACCCCCTCGACGTCGCCATCGCCTTGCGCATCGGACGCGGGACCCTTCACAAGATGCGCCAGAACCTGGGTTGGGCCATCGGCTACAACGCCATCGCCCTGCCCATAGCCGGCGTGTTTCAACCGGCCTTCGGCCTCGTGCTCCGGCCCGAGATCGCGGCACTGTCGATCTCGGGCTCCAGCCTCATCGTCGCCGTCAACGCCCTGCTCCTCAAGCGCCTCCCGCTTCCGGCAGCAGAAACGCCGACATCGGTCCCGTTACCAGCGACAGCGGCCGAGAAGCAGCCCCGCGTCGCTACAGCATGAACGACGTCGTACTGGCTCGGCCGAGGCCGGCACGAATGCTGGCCATCACCGCTGCATGGGGCGCATGCTTCGTTGCCATTGACTGGGGGCTGCGCGACGCCTCTATCCTGTGGTTTGCCGCGCTACGGGCGCTCCTCGCAGGTGTCGTACTCCTCGGCGTCGTCTACGTCCAACACCGACCCCATCCCAAAGGCGCCAAGGCGTGGACACAGATCAGTGCCCTCGCGTTGTTCAACGTCACCATCGCCTTCGCAGCGATGTTCGCGGCGGCCGCCGGACTGACCGCTGGAGTCGCCGCCGTGTTGTCGAACGCGCAGCCACTACTCATTCTCCTGCCCGCGTGGTGGCTCTTCGGCGAGCGCCTCCGGCGATCGACCTGTGCGGCCACAGCCGTCGGATTGTTCGGCTTGGCAGTCACCGCTTCCGGATCCCTCGGCACCAGCACCGGCGCCGCCCTCGCACTGCTCGCCGCGGCAGCGACCACCATCGGGACACTGCTGGCCCGTCGACTCGACCAAGTCGACCTCGTGGTCGTCAGCGCATGGCATTTCCTCATCGGAGGCGTCGCGTTGGCAGTACTCGCAACGGTCCGAGAGGGGATGCCGAACATTCAGTGGACCCAGCGATTCGTCGCCGCACTCGCGTTCCTCGCCGTGGTCGGAACCGCAGGCGCGTTCGTCTTGTGGTTCGAAGAACTCAGGCGAGCGCCCCTCGCGTCCGTCGCCCTCTGGACGTTTCTCACCCCAGTGTTCGGCCTGGCCTTCAGCGCGGTGTTTCTCGACGAGCTGCCAGGTGGCCGCGAAGTAGCCGGGATAGCCCTCGTCCTCGCCGGGCTCGCCGGTGGACTCGTGCGGCGCCGGCACAGGTTCAACTACCGAGCATTGCCTCCATCTCGGCAATCTCACCCTGCTGAGCGGTGATGACCTGGTCGGCCATGGCTATGACGTCGGTGTTCGACCCGGAGGTCTTGACCGCCTCGGCCATCGCGATCGCACCCCGGTGGTGGCGAATCATCATCTCCGTCCACATCGTGTCGAACTCCGCTCCCTTGACGTCGCGAAGACTGGTCATCTCGTCGTCGGTCATCATTCCATCCGACATGGGCATGCCTTGACTCATGCTGGTGTCCATCTGCATCGGCTGCCCCCACGCCGTCAGCCAGCCGCTCATCATCTCCATCTCAGGCTCCTGCGCGCCCTTGATTCGGGTAGCCAGATCGATGACGGTTTCGCTTGCTCCAGCGGTTGCACCGAGAGCGATGTCAGCCATGTCGACAGCTTGTTGGTGGTGCAGGATCATGCTCTGGGCGAACTCGACATCGGCGGCTTTGAAGTCAGACGCGGCCGACGCTGACGCTGCACTGTCGATGGTCCCAGGCGGCGCCGAGATCGATGACGGCGCGCTGTCGCTGCTTCCGCAGGCGGCAAGGCCGACAGCACCGGATAAAGCAATGATCGTGAGGTGGCGCAGCTTCATTGGGTCGGGGACCTTTCGAGATGGGGGTCTTGAATAGCTACGACAGAGTGTAGATGTATCTTCGGTGTTCACAACGGTCAGGCGACGGGCTCG
The DNA here is from genome assembly GCA_031404635.1 of Ilumatobacteraceae bacterium. Lineage (GTDB taxonomy): Bacteria > Actinomycetota > Acidimicrobiia > Acidimicrobiales > Ilumatobacteraceae > JAENVT01. The sequence goes on along the minus strand of JANNHY010000053.1, from coordinate 7,214 downwards.
GTTAGCCTGAAATTTCGGAGGAGACATGGCGAAACGACCAGACGGTGCACTCGAGCACGACATCATGACAGTGCTGTGGTCGGCCGCGGGGCCCCTTCAGCCCGGCGAGATCAAGGGTCGGTTGGCGAACGAGCTTGCGTACACCAGCGTCGCCACGGTGCTCAGAAGACTGCACGACAAAGGCTTGGTCGATCGGACCGAGGCTGGGCGAGCGTTCGTCTATGAGGCGATTGTCGACGAGTCCGAACTGGCTGCTCGGCGTATCGGCGATGTGTTGTCGTCGGCGAGCGATCGCACGGCGGTACTCGCCAGCTTCATCGGCAGTCTGTCAAGGCGCGACACGAAGGCGTTGCGGAAGATACTCGACGAGCGCGATCGCTGATGTTCCTGTCGATCGTGCCATTGCTGGTGGCCATTGCGCTGGCGGTTGCCGTGACGGCGTTCCATCGTCGGCTGCCACCGGTTCTCGCGGCTCGCGCGGTCGTCGTCACGGTAGTCGTGGTCGCCAGTGCGGCTGTGCCGACGTTGTGGATCATCGGTCTCGGATACTTCGCCCACGCACCGTTTCTCGGCACCGGGCTGAGGTGGTGCGTCGAAGTGTTCGGCGGGCACGATCGAATCTCCCCCTGGATCGGTCTGCCTTCGCTCTTGCTGGCGGTCACCGGCACAGCGCAGGCCGCTAGAGTGGTTCGGGCGCACCGCCGGCTCCGCCACGATCACCCCGGATCCGTCGAGATCGCCTGTCACGAGCAGCCATTCGCGTTCACGCTGCCGGGTCGTGGCGGTCATGTCGTGTTGTCGAGCGGTCTGGTCGAACTGCTCGATGACGATGAGCAGAGCGTCGTGCTCGCACACGAGGGCGCCCATGCCAGGCATCGGCACGACCGCTATCTGCTGGTCGCCCAACTGACCGCAGCCACCATTCCGATGCTGCGGCCGCTGACGTCGAGGCTGAAGTTCTCTCTGGAGCGTTGGGCAGACGAGGCTGCAGTCGAGGAGTGCGGCGATCGGCGGTTCGTGGCACGCACACTCGGCAAGGTCGCCCTGCACAACGTGGCCCCCGCTGGGGCGTTGAGCTTTGCCGGTCTCGGCGTACCCGGGCGTGTCGCTGCGCTGCTGTCACCGCCCCCGCCAACGCCGCGTTCGACGCTGCTGATCGGCCTCTGGTCGGCGATCGCCGCCACAGGCGCGCTCGCCGCATTTCAGATACACCATTTGGCAAACCTGGTAACCGCCCTCTGCCCTGGTTGAGGAACTCATCTACACGTTGTAGGAGTAGCCTGAGCCGGTGGAGCCGACGACGGTCACGAGTTCGGCGGCGCCGCCCGCACTTCGCACTCGAACGAAGCTGATCGCCATCGTCGCGTTGGCCGCGCTCGTCGTCTACGCGGTGACGCGTCCCTCCAATGCGACCGTGTTCGAGCCATCCGGGACCCCGCGCGCTCTTCCGGCTGCCGGCGAGCTGACTGAGTTGTCGGCCGACGAGTTCGAAGGTGTCCTGGTCGGACTACGTGGGACACCGGTGATCGTCAACATCTGGGCCTCGTGGTGTTCGCCATGCCGAACTGAAACGCCGCTCCTCCAGCGAACCTGGGTAACCCACGGCGACGAAGTAGTCATCCTCGGCGTGGGGTCCAAGGATGTTCCGTCCAACCTGCTCGCGTTCATGAAAGAGTTCGGCGTGTCGTATCCCAATGTGTTCGACAGTTCGGGCGGGATTCGAGCTCGCCTCGGTCTGCGTGGCTTTCCGACCACCTACGTGTTCGGCTCGGATGGCAAATTGCGCACGACCATCGTCGGTGGTCTCACCGAGCAGCGTTTGGCCGCCGTACTCGAAGATCTTCGCGCGTGATCGACATCGGGCTTTTGGTGTCCATGGCCGTCATGGTAACGGTGCCCGCCGTGTTCATTCGTCCGTGGCCTCCCGCAGCCGTCGAGGCAGGGGTGTTGGACACCACCCTGGGAGCGCTCGTCATCGGCCTAGCCGTCGGTCGGCTCACTGCGCTGGCCATCGACGACGTCGGTTCGCTGACGAACCTCGGCGACGTGATGATCATCCGAAGTGGAGTCGAGTTCTGGCCTGGCGCGGCAGCTGGACTGGCCTGGCTGGCATATCGCGCCCACCGTGAGGGACTCTCGGCGTCCGTCCGGCTCGCAGCGCTCGCCCCGGCCGGGTTGATCGCCTGGTCGTGCTTCGAGGCCAGCTGCTTGTTGCGTGACGGCTGCCCCGGTCCGGTCAGCGCGGTCGGGATACGACCCGAAGGGCTCGTCACACGGATGTTTCCCGTCGGACTTGGCGTCGCCGTTGCCGCCGCTGCCAGTGCCTTCGCTCTCGATCGGTTCCATCGCCGAGGTCTGCGGGGCGTCTACGTGGTCATCGTTGCCGTGATGGCCGTGGCTGCGATTCGGTCGGTGGCCTCGATCTGGCTACCACGCATCGGCATCGGGTTGACCCGCCAGCACGCCACGTCGATCGCTGTCCTTGTCGCATCGCTCACAGCCTTGATCGGCGTACGTGTTCGCCGCGACAACTCGACGCTCGGAGTGGAGGTCGAGTGAACGGCCTATTGCTCCCGTTCGCCGCAATGGCAGCTGGCCTCGTGTCCGCGAGCAGCCCATGCGTATTGCCGGTTCTACCGGGCTATCTCGCTGCAGTCTCGTCAACAGAACGATCCGGCAGGAGCGGGCGATTGCGCCCGTCGGTCGGCGGTGCACTCGGTTTTGTCGCCGGCTTCACGATTGTCTTCACTGTGCTGGGCGCCACCGCTTCGGCGATCGGGGCGCTGCTGTTCGATCGGCTCGACACGGTGCTCAAGGTCGCCGGAGTGTTCCTCATCGTCCTCGGCCTGAACACCCTGGGCGTTGTTCGGCTGCCGACGCTGTCCGCAGAGCGCAGACCGTTCGAACTGCACAAGCTCGTTGGCGGACCTCGACGTTCAATCGCGCTCGGGGCCGTTTTCGCGCTCGGCTGGACACCATGCATCGGGCCGATCCTGGCGACGATCCTCACCAAGGCCGCCGCCGACTCCTCGTTGACCGAAGGCATGATCCTGCTCCTGTTCTACTCGGCTGGCCTCGGTATTCCGTTCGTGGCCCTCGCAGTCTGGTTCGAACGATCCGATCGGATCAGACGCTGGCTCGCTCGACGCGCTCGCACGCTTCAGATAGTCGGTGGCGTTGCAATGATCGTCATCGGCCTGGCTTACCTATCCGGCCTCTGGTCGACGATCTTCACAGACCTACAGGGCTGGCTCGCTCAAACCGGTTGGCCGCCCATCTGACATTGCGCCCGCCACTTACTACGACATATTGTAGTAGATGTGGTTGCTCCTCCGCTCACTCTGCTCGTCCGAAAAGGAACATCTAATGGCACCGAAAAAGCGTCGTGCCAAGTCCGGCGACATCGAGCATCGTGGCCCGGTCACACCACCCGCATCGAGTCGCTACACACCCCGCCGCTCAAATCGGGCAGGTTGCGCCCCGGTTGGCACAAGGCCGTGGGCGCAGTGATTTTTATCTCGGGCATCACCGTCGTCATCCTCAACCAGATCATGCTCGGCGGCTCGATCAGCCTGCTCCCGGGCAGACACAGCGTGCTCTACCTCATGCTCGGGGTCGTCATCGCCCTCTACAGCACACGGTGGTTCGGGTGGTTCGATCGTGAGAAGTGACCTGGAGAGCGAGGCGACGGTCTCCGCGTCGTCTTCCCGAGAGCACAGTGGCAAGGCGATCGTAGCCGGGTTCGTCGTGTTGGTGGTCGGTGTGGTGTTGTACTTCGCCCTCGGGATGCCCGGGATGGATCACGGGACAGGTTCGTCGATGGTCGGCATGGACATGACCGTTTCGTCCGGCCCACACCGCCTGGCCGCGCCGGCCGAGTTCGAGACGTTGCTCGGGGACCCATCGGCGACGGTGATCAACGTCCACGTACCTAACGACGGTGAGATCGAAGGTACCGATCTTCTCATGCCGTTCGATGTTCGTTGTGTTGGGTGGCCTCATCTGGGTCGGCGTCACACTCCTCCAACGCGGCAACCACACCCACATCCGCAGTCACCGAGAGCGCCGACCCCGCCGCTGAAGACAACACCGCAAGAACGTCTCGCCGAACGATTCGCCCGCGGCGAGATCGAAGCCGACGATTATCGCCAACGTCTCACCGCACTCCGGCACCGACCCGATTCGTAGTGGACGGATACTTGTAGAGCATCGATTTCGTGGCTTGTCACGCCGGTGTCTCACCTCACCAACGACGAGCCCGCCAGTGATCGGTGACACCCAGCCCTTTCGAGGGTGTCGGCGAGTTGGTGGGCGCTCAGCCGCGACACCTGGAGTCCACGGGAAGCGATCGCCGGCGAGTAGGCCCCGAGTAGCTGAGTCGTTGAACCTGGCCGCCGAACTGCACGGACGATCGATCCGATCGTGGCACGCATGGGTCGAGGTTCACGATGAGGATCGGGCAGGCCACGCACGCTCGATGGCCGGCGGTTCGTTCGGCACTGGATGGGCTGTGTCGACCCGAGTCGCGTCTGGCGAGAACGACTCATTTCGGCCGGATACCGAAGGCGCGGACTGCGGCGTTGATCGTGGGGAACACTCGGATCGGTCCGCCGGGTTCGGTGAGGCGCGCTCGTCGCATGCGGTCGAGAACGTGGTCGTTGGTCCGGGCCACGGCCACCGTGCTGATGTGACGCCGTTCGAGCGATGCGATCACCTCCTGTAAGACGTCGACAGCTGACGCATCGAGTGTGCCAATGCCTTCGCAGTCGATCACGAGCCAGTCGATCGGATCGCATGCGGCGCTGAGCACCTCATCGATGCGATCGCTGAACCGCTCTGCGTTGATGAAGATCAGGGGCGCGTCGAATCGGAACACAACCAACCCTGCCGTTGTCACGGCGTTCGGGTACTCGCCCACATCGACCCATCCGTCGTGTTCGGGCAAGTCACCGAGCACGGCGTCGTGCGGGCGTCCGATACGGGCCAACGCGACCGCAATCGACATCGCGACTGCGATCACGATGCCATAGAGGACTCCCAGGACGAGGACCCCGATCGTGGCGGCCGCGGCCAGCACTCCTTCCTCGGGGCTGATCCGCCAGAGTCGCGCGAAGCTGCGCAGGTCGATGATAGCGATGGCGGCGATGACGATCACCGCCGCGAGCGCAGCACGCGGGATCTGCGACAGCACTGGGCGCACGGCAAGCAGCGTGATGACGACGAACCCGGAGCCGATCACGGATACGAGCTGGGTGCGTGACCCCAGCGACGCCGGAACCGCGGTGCGACTGGCACTCGACGAGATGGGAAAACCCCGGGAGATCCCGGCCGTGAGGTTGATCATGCCGAGAGCGAGGAGCTCCTGGTTCGGGTCGATCCGGTAGCCTTTTCGGGAGGCGATCGCACGAGCGGTGAGTACGTTGTCGGTGAAACCCACGAGCGCGATCCCGGCCGCGACAGGCAGCAGACGAGCGATGTCGTGTAGACCGATGTCAGGGAGAGCCGGCGTGGGGAGCCCTGACGGGATGAAGCCCACGAGAGCGACGCCGTGATGGTCGAGAGAGAACACCGCCGTGACGGCAGTGGCCAGCACCACGCCGACCAGCGCAACCGGGGCGTTCGGTACGGCCCATCGTAACGAGAGCATCAACACCAAGGTTGCCGCTCCGACCCCGATCGTTGCACCCTGGACCTCGTCGAGACTGGTCGCGAGCTGCCAGCAACGCGAGAAGAACGAGTCTGCGGTCACGCTGGCACCGGTGAACGCAGCGAACTGGCTGCTGAGCAGGATCAGGCCGACGCCGGTGATGTACCCGACTAGCACCGGCTTGGACAACATGGACGCGAGGTAGCCCAATCGGACAGCGGCAGCAAGGACGCAGACCGCACCAACGACGATGGCCAGCCCAGCCATCAACGTGATGTAGCGCCGCGGGTCACCACCGGCGACCGTAGCGACACCGGTTGCGGCAAGGATCGCCGTGCCGGGCTCGGGTCCGACACCGAGATGACGACTCGAACCGAACAGCGCGTAGACCACGAGCGCGCCGACGACGGCGTAGAACCCGTACTCGGGCGGCATGCCAGCAAGGGCCGCGTAACTCATCGACTGCGGGATGAGCATCGCTCCCACCGTCAGACCAGCGACCACATCGACGCGGAACCACGACCGCTGATAGCCACGCAGCACCGACAGGCCAGGAAGCAACCCGACAAGCGAGGCGGACCAACCAGACCAACGAGACCGCCATGGCACGGGCCGAGGCTACGCCAGGACGCCTTGCGGTTCGCGACGTCATGGGACAAGGTGAGACGTGCACTGCGCCACGGCGGCCCACGGGCCTCAGCGTAACTACCCAGGCTTAGCGCTCATGTCCGATTGCACGAACGTCGAGGCGGTCGCGTGTGTTTGGACGAGTGAGCCGTTCGTCCTTCGTTGTCGGGGACCGACACCATGGATAATGAACCCTGGTCCTCCTCGATCAGGCCTTCAAGGACCGCTACCAGGCAGCTGGCATGAAAGCCATCTGGCAATGTGACGAAGAACACGAGTTCACCGGCTGCTCGTTCTGCGCCCAAGTCAACACCGCGCTGATGATCAACCCCGCAGCCCGAACATCCGCGTTCGCACGCGGCTACGCGCGCCCGCTTTCCGCTAGATCGTGCCGAAAGCGACGAGGCTGAGGTCGACCACGAGGATCACCGCTGCGATCGCGGCCGTGATGAGCCGGGCGCGTGGTGACTTGCGCTCCACTCTCCAATGGAGGATCCCCTGGCGACCGATTGTGTACGTGGCGAGTCCAGCCACGAACCAGCCACCGCCCGCCGCGCCATGCTGTAGGACAGCAACCAATGTCGCCAAGCCCGCCGCCCAGTGAAGCGAAGCGTCACAGACTGCTCTAGGGGCGCGGTGGCGGGTGTGAACCAGTACGTGACACCCACGACTTCCGCCGATAGTGCCATGAGACATCGGGGGGACGATCTGGTTGATGAGTGCTGGTTGGCGCTGCTGCGAGGCGGCATTTTGCGACGGGTTGCCTTCGCGGGTCGACCGCCGCTCCCCTCGGGGGGTTGCGGGCCGGCGGGTTGTCGGGGCCATCAGTCAGTATGAGAACAGTCGTTGGAGTTGCCGAGGCCAGGGCGCAACTGAGTGACATCGTGGCCCAAGCCGCGAATGGACAGGTCACCGTGATCGAGCGCTATGGGCGCCCCAC
>JANNHY010000052.1:0-6938 GCA_031404635.1 Ilumatobacteraceae bacterium | reverse complement strand
TGACCGGCCACGACAACCTGTGCGATCTCGACCAGGACCTTGACGATGGTGCCCTGCATCGGAACCTCGACATTGCCGGATCCGCTCGCAGCAGCACCGCTGCCGCTCGATGAGCGTTTCTTCTTGGCCGCTTTGGCCGGGCCGGCGGCGACCGCGGGTAGGTCGGGCACCCACATCTTCACCTCGAAGCGCTTGCCGTTGACTTCGACGGTGGTGGTGCGCTGCACCAGCGCGGCGGCCTCGTCATCAACCGCGGCCGGTGGCGCCGGCGGCTCGATGTCGGAGAGGTCGAGCTTCTCCTCGACCCACTTCGTCGAGTGTTCCATCGCCTGGAAGTCGGGATGGCGGAGGATGGCGAGGTCGGCGGGGATCGTGGTGGCCACACCCTCGACCACCAACTCCTCGAGGGCGCGGATGGTTCGGGCGATGGCAGTGGGTCGATCCTTGCCCCATACGATCAGCTTGCCGATGAGGTTGTCGTAGTACTGACTGATCGTGTCGCCGGTCTGGTAGCCGGCGTCGAAGCGGAGGCCGAACCCGTTGGGAGCGACCAGCTTGGTCAAGGTGCCGGGGGAGGGCAGGAACTTGCCGTCGGCCGGGTTCTCGGCATTGATGCGCACCTCGATCCCGTGGCCGCGCCGGCAGGCCGTTACCTCCTCCTGTGTCATCGGCAGGGGCTCACCGCCGGCCACCCGGATCTGCCACTCGACGAGGTCGATGCCGGTGATCACCTCGGTCACCGGGTGTTCCACCTGGAGTCGGGTGTTCATCTCCAGGAAGAAGAACTCGTTGTCCTGGTAGATGAACTCGACCGTGCCCGCGTTGTAGTAGCCGACAGCCTTGGCCGCCTTGATGGCCGCCTCGCCCATGGCCTCCTCGATACCCGGGGCCAGGTCGTCGGCGGGGGCCTCCTCGATCAGCTTCTGGTGGCGGCGCTGGGCTGAGCAGTCGCGAGTACTGATCCAGACGACGTGGCCGTGCTGGTCACCGACGATCTGCACTTCGACGTGACGGGGCCAGGTGAGGTATCGCTCGATGTATATCTCGTCGCGACCGAAGAACGCCTTCGCCTCGCGCCGCGCGCTGTCCATCGCCTCCTGCACTCCGTCGGCGCTTTGGACCACCTTCATGCCGCGGCCGCCGCCGCCGTAGGCGGCCTTGATCACCAGCGGATATCCGTGCTCGGCGCCGAAGGCGCGGATCTCATCGGCGGAGGTGGCGAACTCGGTGGTGCCGGGCACGATCGGCGCGCCACCGCGCTGCGCGGCCCGGCGCGAGCTGACCTTGTCGCCCATCTCGTCGATGGCTGCCGGCGGCGGACCGATGAACGTCACTCCCTTGCTGGAGATGGCCCGGGCGAAGTCGGCGTTCTCGCTGAAGAATCCGTAACCAGGGTGCACGCCATCGGCGCCGCTGTCGTCGATGGCTTTGAGAATGGCCTCGGTGTTGAGGTAGCTCTCGGCGGCTGTCTGTCCACCGAGGGCGTAGGCTTCGTCGGCTCGGCGCACATGGAGAGCGTCCCGATCCAGTTCGCTGTACACCGCGACCGTCTCGATTCCGAGGTCGCGAGCGGCGCGAATGACGCGCACGGCGATCTCTCCACGGTTGGCGATCAGGATCTTGGTGAGCACGAGTGCCAATCTTGGTCGATGAGTACCCCGAGCGCCACCTGGCTGATCACCATCGTCGACGAGACCGGCAGCACGAACGTGGATCTTCTGGCGGCTGCAGCGGCAGGCGCCCCCGATCGAAGCGTGCTGATGGCTCGTCATCAGACCGCCGGAAGGGGGCGACTGGACCGTCGATGGACCGCACCTCCCGGCGCCAACTTGTTGGTCTCGCTGTTGTTCCGCGAGGTGCCGCAGCATCCTCACCAGCTGACGCAACGGGTGGCCCTGGCAGCGGCACGGGCATGCAGCCAAATCGCTGGAGTTTCACCGACCCTGAAATGGCCCAACGACTTGTTGCTCGACGGACGCAAGCTCGCCGGTGTGCTGGCGCAGGCGGGCGGCACCGGGCCGGAGTACGTGGTGGTCGGCATCGGTCTCAACGTCGGGTGGGCCCCCGATGGCGCCGCCATGCTCGGCGACGGCTGTGACCCCGTCGAGGTACTCGACGCCATGCTCCGCGCGTACGACCAGCTCCCCGATGACGTCACCGATCAATACCATGTCGCTGTGGCGACGATCGGCCAGTTGGTTCGCGTCGAGCTACCCGGGACCGCGGTAGTCGGCAGAGCGCTCGATGTGCTGCCCGACGGCCGCCTGGTGGTGCTCGACGATTGCGGCATCACCCACCGCCTCGACTCTGGCGACGTCGTGCACCTTCGATAGCACCCTGTTGGCCTTCCGCAACGGTGCCCTCCCGTCGGGGCGGCACGCAACTACCCTCTGAGCGTGCCTGCCTTCGTCGCTGTCCCACGTAGACGCCGTCGGCGGCTTCCGAGCCTGCTGGCCATGGCGGCCGTGGTGGGCGTGCTCGGCGCGACGGGCACCTTGATCGCAGCCCGCAAGACCATCGACTCGGTTTCCCGGATCCCCGGTGTGGCCACCGACCTCAACCCGGCCGGCGCAGCGATCGAGAATTTTCTTCTCGTCGGTTCCGACAGCAGGGCAGGTGCCGATCCCGCCTCGGTTGACGCCGCCGGCATCGGTACCGAGGCTGAGGTGTCGGGGCATCGCAGCGACACGATCATGATCCTTCGTCGCGACAAATCGAGTGGTGATGCCTCGCTGCTGTCCATTCCCCGCGACCTATGGGTGCAGGTGCCCGGTCACGACAACAAGCGTCGGATCAACTCGGCATTCAACGACGGTCCGGAGATCCTCGTCCGCACTGTGCGGCAGGAGCTCGGTATTCCGATCCATCACTACGTGGAGATCGATTTCTTCGGATTCAAATCGCTCGTCGACGCTCTCGGCGGGGTCGAGGTGTGCGTCGACTACGCCACTCGAGACGTCAGCACCGGCCTGAACATCACCGAACCCGGTTGCCACATTCTCGGCGGGGTGCAGGCTCTGGCCTACGCCCGCAGTCGCCACTACGAGGAGTATCGCGACGACCAATGGCACGAGGACCCCGGATCCGACATCGGCAGGATCAAGCGCCAGCAGCAATTCGTCGATCTCGCCCTGAGGACCGCGTTGGCGCGCATCAAGGTCGATCCTTTCGCCGCCGGGCGGTTGGTGACCGCGATCGGATCTGCGCTGCGGGTCGACGACGAACTCGACCCGGTGACAGCCGCGGCGTCGTTGCGCTCAGCCGTGGACTCCGGCATTGCCACGTACTCGCTGCCGGTGTTCGGCGAGACGATCGGAGGCAACGCTGTGCTGCTGCTCGGCGAGGGCTCCGATGCCGTGCTGGCCTATTTTCGAGGGGAAGGCCCAGCACCGGCAGCCGATGCGTAGCCGCTTCGGCCATACTATGAATCTGTCATGAAGGCTCTCATCCTCGCCGGCGGCGCCGGCACTCGGCTGCGGCCGATAACCCACACCAGCGCCAAGCAGCTCGTCCCCGTCGCCAACAAGCCGATCCTGTTCTATGGGATCGAGGCGATGGTCGCCGCCGGCATCACAGAGATCGGTGTCATCGTCGGCGACACCCGTGCCGAGGTGATGGCGGCGCTCGGCACCGGGGATCGCTTTGGAGCGGCGATCACGTTCATCCCACAGGACGCTCCGTTGGGTCTCGCCCACTGCGTGCTGATCGCCCAGGACTTTCTCGGCGACGACGACTTCGTCATGTACCTCGGCGACAATCTTCTCGAGCAGGACCTCGGCGCTTTCGTCCACGCCTTCGAAGCGGCCCGCGCCGGCGCCGAGCCACCGACCGCACAGATCCTCCTCAAGCAGGTTCCCGACCCCCATCGATTCGGGATCGCCGAGCTCGACGGCGACGGCAACGTCGTGAGGCTCGTCGAGAAGCCTGCCGATCCGCCCAGCGACCTCGCACTGGTCGGTGTCTACCTGTTTGATCGGACCATCAACGAAGCGGTTCGCTCGATCGCTCCGTCGCCGAGAGGCGAGCTGGAGATCACCGATGCGATCCAATGGCTGGTCGATCAGGGCAAACGGGTCCGTTGTGAGCTGTTGACCGGGTGGTGGATCGACACGGGAAAACTCACACCGTTACTCGAAGCCAACCGACTGCTGCTCGAAAAGATCGAGACCCGAATCGACGGCAAGGTCGACGACTCCTCAACCGTCGACGGCAGGGTCGTCGTCGAAAGCGGTGCCACGGTTACCAATTCCACGCTGCGTGGGCCGTTGGTGATCGGTTCAGGTGCTGTGGTTTCCGACAGCTTCGTCGGCCCGTTCTCGGCCATTGGGGACGGCTGTGAGATCGTCAACAGCGAGGTCGAGCACTCGGTCATCATGGAGCGCAGCAAGGTGATCGATATCCAGCGGCTCGAGGACAGCCTGATCGGTAAGGAGGCAGTCGTGAGCCGTTCGCATCTCCGACCCCGCGCCTTGCGCCTGATGGTCGGCGACCACTGCCAGATCGATGTCGAGTGAGACCAGATCGAGTGGGGCGAGATCGAATCAGAACGGAGAGCACATGCCGACAGTGACCGAGAGCGACCAGATCTCCGGCGTGTGGATCGTCGAGCCGTCGATTCATGGCGATCAACGCGGGCTATTCATCGAGACTTATCGACGCGAGTGGTTTCCCAATGGGCGCGAGATGGTGCAGGGTAACCGGGCCAACCGCCAAGCCGGGGCGCTGGTCGGATTGCACTATCACCTCCATCAGGCCGACTACTGGTACGTGCCCTTCGGGCAGGCGCGAGTCGTGCTCCACGACCTTCGCGAGGGCGGTCCGACCGACGGGTCGACCCTCGAACTCGATCTCAACGGTGACAATCACATGGGCGTGTTCATCCCTCCGGGTGTGGCCCACGGGTTTGCGGCGATCACCGACGCGGTCATCACCTACCTCGTCGATGGCTACTACAACCCCGCCGACGAACTCGGAGTGTTGTGGAGCGATCCCGTCGTCGGCGCCGACTGGGGTATCGCCGACCCGATCCTGTCTGCACGCGATCAGAGCAACCCCCTGCGCGCCGATCTGCCCGATGGTCGCCGCCCGTACTTTCCGATGAGGGTGTGAGATGAAACTCTTCGTGACCGGCGCTGCCGGATTCATCGGGTCAAACTTCGTCCGTTGGCTGCAATCGAACAGCGACGACGAGGTGACGATCTACGATGCCCTCACCTACGCCGGCAACCTCGAGAGCATCCGTGACGTGCTCGACGATCGACGGTTCTCGTTCGTGCACGCCGACATCTGCGACGAGGAAGACGTTCTGAAGGCGATGGACGGCCACGACGCAGTCGTGCATTTTGCGGCGGAGACACATGTCGATCGATCGATCAAGGACGGTTTCTCGTTCGTGCGCACGAATTGCTTCGGCACCAACGTGCTCTGCGATGTGGCTCGGCGAGTCGGGGTGCAGCGATTTCTGCACATCTCCACCGACGAGGTCTACGGCTCGATCGAGCACGGCTCGTTCAGCGAGACCGACGTGCTTTCGCCGCGCTCGCCCTATTCCGCTGCGAAAGCCGGCAGCGACTTGATCGCCCTGAGCTACTACTCCACTCACGGTCTGCCGGTGCTGGTCTCGAGATGCAGCAACAACTTCGGTCCGTACCAGTTCCCCGAGAAGGTGGTTCCGCTGTTCACCACCAATCTGCTCGATGGCCAGAGCGTGCCGCTGTACGGTGACGGCGGCAACGTGCGCGACTGGATTCACGTCGACGATCACAACACCGCCGCCGATCTCGTTCTGCGTATGGGCGCAGTGGGCGAGATCTACAACATCGGCGCCGGCAACGAGATCACCAACAAAGAACTCACCCATCGTTTGCTCGAGCTCACCGGACGCGACGAGAGCTTCATCACGCCGGTGACCGACCGTCTCGGTCATGACCGCCGTTACTCGATCACCCATCACAAGGTCAGTGCGCTCGGATGGAAGACCGAGCACAACTTGGTCGACGGGTTGGCAGCAACGGTCGAGTGGTATCGCAACAACCGTGCATGGTGGGAGCCGTTGAAGGCCAGGGCCGGCTTTTAGGATGCGGGTGCTGATCACCGGTGCGGGTGGACAGCTCGGCATCGATCTGGTGCGCTGTTGCGAGATCGCCGGCGACGATGTGACGGCTGCAAATCACGCTGTTCTCGACATCACCGATCGCGACGCGGTGCACGGAGCAATTTCGTCGCTTCGACCCGATGCTGTCATCAACTGTGCTGCCTGGACCGCCGTCGACGCGTGCGAAGGCGATCCCGATCGGGCGCTGGCGGTGAACGGGTTGGCTGTTCGGTGGCTCGCCGAGGGCTGCGATCGCTCCCAGGCTCGACTCGTGCAGGTCAGCACCGACTACGTCTTCGACGGCTTGCTGCATCGCCCTTATCACGAATGGGACGACACTGCCCCGCAATGTGTCTACGGCATGACCAAGCTGCTCGGCGAGCGCGAAGCGCTGGTGCTCGGAGCGTCGGCGGCGGTTGCCCGCACCTCGTGGCTGTGCGGGCAGCACGGCGCCAACATGGTCACCACGATCATGCGACTGGCCGGTCAGCACCCCGAGTTGGCGTTCGTCGTCGACCAGATCGGCCATCCGACCTTCACGGCCGACTTGGCGCCGATGGTGCGCCGGCTCGCCGTCGAACGACGCAGTGGCATCCATCACATCACCAATCAGACTCCGACGAGCTGGTACGGCTTTGCCTGCGACGTCGTCGCGGCGATGGGCAAGAACCCCGACATGGTGCGTCCCATCACGACAGCGGAGCTGCAACCCCCGCGCCCGGCGTTGCGTCCCGCCAACAGCGTGCTCGACAACGCGGTATTGCGGATGTCGGGCGTAGCGCTGCTTCGAGACTATCGCCTACCGCTCGCCGAGACAGTGAAAGCACTTTCGTAGTATCGGCCC
>JANNHY010000051.1:0-5372 GCA_031404635.1 Ilumatobacteraceae bacterium | reverse complement strand
CCGGCTAGGGCTCCTACACGAACAGCGCGGCTTCGCCGTCCGGATCCCTGAACCGGCCGTGCGGAGCGATCTCGGGCGTACGCAACATGCGCAACACGTTGAATCGCAAATATCTCACCCAGGCGATCGACGGGTCACTCGAGCGCATGCAACTCGACTTCCTCGATCTCGTCTACTGCCATCGGGCCGATCCGAACACGCCGATCGAAGAGACGGTATGGGCGATGCACGACATGGTCGCGTCGGGCAAAGCCTTGTACTGGGGTACGAGCGAGTGGAAGGCCGACGAGATCCGGGCCGCATGGGAAATCGCCGAACGTCATCACCTGCACAAGCCGGTGATGGAGCAGCCGCAGTACAACCTGCTCGATCGCCAGCGGGTCGAGGAGGAATACAGCAGGCTGTACACCGACATCGGCCTCGGTATCACGAGTTGGAGCCCGCTGGCATCGGGTTTGCTGACCGGCAAGTACAAAGACGGCATCCCCGTCGATAGCCGAGGCGCGCTGGCCGGCTACGAGTGGCTTGCCAAGCAACTGTCCGACGGCGTGGCGCTCGGCAAGGTCGAACGACTCCGCCCGATTGCTGCGGATCTCGGCTGCTCACTCGCCCAGATGTGTCTGGCGTGGTGCGCGGCCAACCCCAACGTGTCGAGCGTGATCACCGGCGCAAGTCGGCCCAGCCAAGTCGTCGAGAACTTTGCCGCCATCGACGTTGTTCCGCTGCTGACACCGGAGGTCATGGCCAGGATCGGCGAAGCAGTGGCATAAGTTTGCCCGCGGCGGTACCCTGCCGCCGTGGCCCTGCAAGATGAGAAGCTGCCGATCAAAATGCTCAACGATCGGCTGCTGGTGCGCATCCCCGACAAGGACGGCGAACGTCGTTCCTCTGGCGGCATCGTGATTCCTGCGACGGCACAGATCTCCAAGCGGCTGGTGTGGGCCGAGGTAGTCGCCCTCGGCCAGAACGTGCGCTCTGCCGAGGTCGGCGACCGAGTGCTGTTCAGCCCGGAAGACCGCTACGAGGTCGAAGTCGGCGGCAGCGACTACATCATGTTGCGCGAACGCGACCTCCACGCCGTTGCCGCGAGTCGCATCGAAGCCAGCACGGGCCTCTATCTGTAGCGCTGCGGTATCTCCGGGGCTGCGGTCGCTTGCCGCGCCGTAGCATGTCGACCATGCCGAGCGGCGTGAAGATCGAAGCAACTCCCGAGCAACTCTCGACCATCAAGTACGACGCGTCGGGTTTGGTGGCCGCGATCGCCCAGGACGTCGAAACCAAGGCGGTGTTGATGGTGGCCTGGATGAACGCGGCAACATTGAAAGCGACACTGGAAGGTGGCCGCATGGTCTACTGGAGTCGCAGCCGCCAGGAGGTGTGGCGCAAGGGCGATACCAGCGGCGACTGCCAGTTCGTACGTGAGGCGTACTACGACTGCGACGCCGATGCGCTGCTGTTCATGGTCGAGCAGCAGGGCAAAGGGGCCTGCCACACCGGTGCCTACTCGTGCTTCTTCCACCGGTTCGGTGAATGAGCGCCCTACGCATGCGGCCGAGCCGCGACGAGTTCCGCGCCCTGGCCAGCGAGCACACGGTGATTCCGGTGTGGACCGACGTGCTTGCCGATCTGGAAACACCGGTCGCCGCCTATGCCAAGCTGGTCGGCGCCGGTTCGGGGTTCCTGCTCGAATCCGTCGAGCACGGCGAACGCTGGAGCCGCTACAGCTTCGTTGGCCGCGACCCGGTGGCGACGCTCGAATTACGCGATGGGCGGATCACGACCTTCGGTACGGTTCCGCCATCCGTGCCCCTCGATCGTGGCATGCTTGCCGCCCTCGACGAACTGCTGCGCGTCTACAGGGCACCGATCATCCCTGATCTGCCACCGCTGCAGAGCGGAGTGATGGGCTACCTCGGCTACGACATCGTACGTGAGGTCGAGCGGTTGCCCGACGTGCCTCCCGACGACCGTCAACTCCCGGATGCGGCGATGAGTGTGATCGGATCGTTGGCGGCGTTCGATCACTGGCGCCAACGTGTCTCCCTGATCGAGAGCGTTCCGGTGCTCGGGCTTGATGGCGAAGATCTCGATCGGGCCTACGACGAAGCCATCTCCCGAGTCGAACGGGCGGTTGCCGATCTTGCCCGCCCGCTGGCCTACGTGCCAGTCGCCCCGCCGCAGAGCGACGACGAACTGCCCGAGGTCCGCAGCTCGATGGCCGATGGCGTCTACCAACAGGCTGTGGAGGTGGCCAAGGAACTCATCGTCGCCGGCGACATCTTTCAAGTCGTGCTGTCACAGCGCTACGACATCGACCTCGGCGCCGACCCGTACGACTTCTATCGAGTGCTGCGCCAGGTGAATCCGAGCCCATATATGTACTTCCTACGGCACCCCGACATCACCATTGTCGGTAGCTCGCCGGAGCCGATGGTGCAGGTGCTCGGCCGCAAGGTGATCAGTCGCCCGATCGCCGGCACTCGCCGCCGCGGTCGCGACGACGACCACGACCGGCGCATGGCCGGTGAGTTGAAGGAGAACCCCAAGGAGGTTGCCGAGCACATCATGCTCGTCGACCTGGCCCGCAACGACGTCGGCCGGATTGCCAAGTTCGGCACCGTACACGTCGATGAGTTGATGACCCTGGAGCGCTACAGCCATGTCATGCACCTCACGTCGCAGGTCAGCGGCGAGTTGGTCGATGGCAAGACGCCGATCGACGTGCTGCGCGCCACCCTTCCCGCCGGCACCGTCAGTGGTGCGCCGAAGGTGCGGGCGATGGAGATCATCGACGCCCTCGAACCGGTGAAGCGCGGACCGTACGCGGGGGTCGTCGGCTACGTCGACTTCAGCGGCAACCTCGACACGGCAATCGCGATTCGCACCATGTTCGTCGGGGCCCACGGCGCGTCGTTTCAGGCCGGTGCAGGCATCGTGGCCGACTCGGACCCCGACGACGAAGACCTCGAGTGCCGCAACAAAGCCGCAGCATTGCTCGCTGCCGTCCCGGCGGCGCGCCGCATGACAGCACAACGCACCGCTGCCGGCCCGACCGCTTGAACCCGCCCTCTGCTGGCGCGGCTCAGGGGATGGAGAGTCGCGCGCCGTCGAACGAGGTGAGAGCGAAGCGTATCCCCGGTTCCGGCAGTGTGCCGACGATGTCCTCCAGCAGACCGATCGCCACCTGCTCACCGAGACGCATACCGCCGTCGCCGTCTGAGCGGTAATGGATGCCAGCGGCGTTGCGACCGTATCCGATGTTGGTAGCGAGCTTGTCGAGTTCACCGCCGACCGTCAGCGCCTCGCCGTCCCAGTGCGCCAACCCGAGCCCGTCGTCGGTGGCGACAACGGGCTCGTCGATCTCCGGCGACCCGTCGAACAGCGCCTTGAGCACGGTCACACAGGCACCGGCGATCGTGGCATGGCCCGACGGATACGACGTGTGCAGAGGGCACCCATCCGGGTAGGCCTGCGGCAGCAGGAACGAGCCGTGGCGGGCGCGAACGCGTTCGAGCACCGATGTCTCGAGCAACCGCGGCGGTGCAGGAACGTCGACACCACCGACGAGGGCGTGATGGACCCGACCACCCACTTCCTCGGGCCTGATGCGGCGGTGCACGAGCCACTTCTGGTACCACGCGGCGCGTAGGGCGGCGTTGGCGGCCAGCCCGAGCAACTCCATCACGAACGGCTGCCCGAGCGTGGTGAACGGGCCTTGGACACGGGCGTTCACGTACGGGTTGGTCGGCGCGTAGGGCACGCTGACGCCGACGGCGTCGTTGTCGTCGCCTTCGGCCAGCAGGATCAGCGCGGCGTGCAGCGGAAGCTGGAACGCATAGTCCTGGTGCACGTAGCTCGCCAGGTCGCGAAGCGTGTGAACGAAGCGGGGGGTGGCCGGCGACGGGCGCTGCGACAGGCCGCCGTTCTGCGAACGCAGCCAGTCGTCCGCCGTCGTCAGGAAGTCGAACCCCGGGAGGTAGGCACGGATCCGCTGTTCAACCGGGAGGGTGGCGGCGGGAATCCGGTGGTAGAGGAACTGCGAGATGTAGGGCCCGCCGATGTCACCTGGCGTCGGCCCGCGAAACAGCCTGCCGGCGTCGATTCCGTCGAAGAGCTCGAAGGACCCAAGCTCGGCGGCGGCCAGACCCACGGTGTCGTCGGTGGGCCATTGGGTGAAGGGCACATCGCGCAGTTCGGCCATCCAGTAGAGCTCGGCCATCTCGGCGGCTCCAGCGTCGCTCATCACCGCCGGGGCGGGCACCAGCTCGAGCTGCGCGGGGTCGGGTCCCATCAGTCCGATCGACCACGCACCCAACGGGTTGACGAAGCGCCGTTCGCCCGTAGTCGCCAGGCGCTCGATTGCCGCGAAGTCGCGTGCCTGCACGGCGCGGTCGAGAGCGCGGTAGACGTCTGGATCGGGGAGGCCGTCGCCGTCGTGGGGCAAGCCCTTCGAGTAGGCGAGAACCCCTGGTGGATCGAGATCCGGGTCACCGTTGGAACGGTGTGCGGGTTCGCCACGCTCTGCCTGGCGGTCGGCGGCACTCACCTTTACGCGGCGGGCGACCTGGCTGCGAGTGCCGGGGTCGCTCGGTGGTGGATCGTTCGGTGACGACGACGGTGCGTCATTGCCGGTGTCTGTACACGCCGCGAGCACGCCCGTGGCTAGGGCCCCGCCGACGAAACGGCGCCGGGACAGCCGGCTCGTTGCCCACTCGTCGGGCATCGCTAGATCGCCACGAGCTGCATGCGGTAGGCGCCGGTGGCGTCATCGTTGGGGTCGACCCGCAACGTGTACGTGCCGGTGTCCGGCAACGTCACCTGGACGTCATCGAAGAATCCGAACGGACGCACCGTCCCCGACGGACCCGTCAACGACCAGTCGAAGTCGAAGAAGGAGCCTTGTTGTGCATCGACGAGCACGACCTGCCCGGCGGTCGCCGTGAACGTGTACACGTCGGCGCGTCCCGGTGACTCGATCGCGCCCGAGAGCGTGTCACCGATCGCCACCGCGACACATCCGGTGCCGGCACATCCCACACCTGCAACGAAGACGAACCGGTGGCATCGCCGCCTGGGCCGTCCTCGACCACCAGCGTGTAGGTCCCCGCTTGAGCCAGCGTGAACGGTCCCCGGTCGCCGGCGTCACCGCAGCGCACCGGCGCATTGGTGAACACGACGACACCATCGGGGTCCTCGAGGCGGGCGCCGATATCGAACACACACTCGGCTCCTTCGACATCGAAGAACAACCCCTGCCCGGCGGTCGCCGTGAACGTGTACACGTCGGCGCGTCCCGGTGACTCGATCGCGCCCGAGAGCGTGTCACCGATCGCCACCGCGACCACATCCGGTGCCGGCACATCCCACAACTG
>JANNHY010000050.1:0-17828 GCA_031404635.1 Ilumatobacteraceae bacterium | reverse complement strand
TGGTCGCGATGCAACAAGGCGAGGCCGACGCCGCGACCGGCGACGACACCGTGCTGGCCGGGCTTGCCGCCCAGGACCCGAACACCGAAGTCGTCGGCGACAAGTTCACCGAAGAGCCGTACGGTCTCGGCATGGCCAAGGACAAAGTCGACTTCGTGCGCTTCGTCAACGGCGTGATCGAAGCGATGCGTACCGATGGTCGCTGGGCGGCCATCTACCAGAAGTGGCTGGTCGGGGTGTTGAGCGACAGCGTCATCGATCCGCCGCCGGCCGTCTACGGGCGGGAGGGCTAATGGCCGCCTCGCCGACTGCCGAGCACATGGAAGCGTTGCTCGCCCAGTGGAGCGACTGGTTGGCCGGTCGTACCGACGCGATGCTGTCGCTGGAGGATCGTGTCCGCACTGCCGGGTCCGATGCGGATCGGGCAGACCTGGCTGCGGCATTCGTGGCCCGCAAGGCCGTCGGTGATCGCCTGCAAGCGATCGCCGATCTCGCCGAGCGCGATCGCGTCGAGGCAGCGAGTCTTGCCACCCAGCCGCTGGTCGACAACCTCGGCGGCCCCGTCGGACAAAACCTGGCCGATGCCGCCGCCCTCGTCGACGCCATCGTCCGGCGCGTCGAGTTGCACGTGTCGACCGTCGAAGCTGAAGCGGCCGGCGAGGTCATACTGGCGACGCGGGCTGATAGCGACCTGTCTGTAGCCGAGCGGCTGGCCAATCAACTTGGTAGCCACGTCAACCAGGCCGCGCAGTTGCGCGGCGACCTTTCCGCCCGCCGGGGTCTGGCGGCCATCGCCTCCCGTGCCGCCGAACTGCGCAGCGAACTCGAGCGAGCCGATGCCGAACGCCGCCAAATCTTCGACAAATGGAGGGCTCTGGCCGATCGGCTGAACAGCCTCGCCGACGATGAGGCGTCGGTCCGGCAGCTGGCCGAGCGATGCCGCGAGAAGGTTGTGCAGGCACCGACGCTGGCGGTTCCCTCAGTTGACGCCCTTGGCGATCTCGTCTCGAGCGACGAACTGGCGGCGATGCCGTGGGCGGCGGCACGCACGATGATGGCTCCCATCCTCGACAAGATCGAACGACTGGACGACGCTCTCACCGAGGCCCGCCGCCGTTACCAACTCCCGCTCGATGACCGTGACGACCTGCGCGGCCTGCTGCAGGCCTTCCGCGACAAGGCCGACGCCCATGGGTTCGCGGAAAGTGGCGATCTCGAACCGTTGTATCGGCAGGCCGAATCGTACTTGTGGGCCGCGCCGTGCGATGTCTCCGCTGCCCGTGCGCTGGTCGATCGTTACGTCGCGGCAGTGAACCTGAGGATCGCCTCGGCAGTTTCATCCGACGGGGTCGGCTCGTGAAGTGCGCTCAACCCGGCTGCGGTGGCAACGTCGTCGACGGCTACTGCGACGTCTGCGGCCTGGCACCGGCGGCGGCGGGCGGCCGTGAAGCGGCGACACCAGAGTCCGGCGACGGCCCGAGCGTGCCCACGGCGCACTCCGGTTCCACCCGCCTCGGTCTGGTGCCGCTCGGATCGGCGCGAACGAGTGGCGGTAGCCGCCCGACGCGACAGCTCACCACCGGTCCGCAGACCTCGCGGCTCGGAGCCGGGCTCACCCAGGTTCCGTCGGTACCCGTCACCGACCCGCGCCAAGCATTGATGAATCCTCCGACCGTCACCGAGGACAAGCGTTTTTGCTCGGTGTGCCAAGCGCCGGTTGGTCGTTCCCGCGAAGGCGCCTCCGGTCGCTCCAAGGGGTTCTGCCCGAAATGCCGCACCCCGTTCGACTTCGATCCGAAGCTGCAGCCCGGTGCGCTCGTCGGTGGACAGTACGAGGTGGTCGGCGGCTTGGCCCACGGTGGCATGGGCTGGATCTATCTCGCCAACGATCGCAACGTCAACGATCGCTGGGTCGTGTTGAAGGGCTTGCTCAACAGCGGCGACCCCGACGCGGCACGGGCCGCAGTAGCCGAGAAGCAATACCTCGCCGAGGTCGAGCATCCGCTGATCGTCGAGATCTACAATTTCGTCACCGCCGCCGATGGCGCGTCGTACATAGTCATGGAGTACGTCGGCGGACGTTCGCTCAACGCCCTGCTCAAGGAGCGGATGAAGGCCACCGGCAGGTTCTCGCCGATCCCGGTCGATCAGGCGATTGCCTACATCGTCGAGATCCTGCCTGCGTTCTCGTATCTGCACCTGCTCGGCTTGTTGTATTGCGACTTCAAGCCCGCCAATGTCATCCAGGTCGGCGACGGCGTGAAGCTGATCGACCTCGGCGGGGTGCGCCGGGTCAACGACGACCAGTCACCGATCTACGGCACAGTTGGGTTTCAGGCGCCCGAGGTAGCCAAGGACGGCACATCGGTGTCGAGCGACCTGTACACGGTGGCGCGAACCCTGGCGGTGCTGATCTTCGAGTTCAAGGGATATCAGAGCCATTACGAGACCACCCTTCCGACGCCAACCGACGTGCCGGTGTTCGCCCAGCATGATTCGCTGTATCGCTGGCTATTGAAGGGCACGGCGCCGCAGCCGGAGGATCGGTTCCAGAGTGCCGAGGAGATGCGCGATCAACTCCTCGGGGTGCTGCGTGAAGTGACAGCGGCATCCGTCAGCGGGGGAGCGGTCACTCGTAGTACGCCATCGCGGCTGTTCGACACTCCGGCGGTGGCCGACGACCGGCTCGGCTGGGCAGACCTGCCTGTCGTAGCTGTCGATCAGCACGACCCGATGGTGTCATGGTTGGCATCGGTCACCGCCGAGAATCCAGCCGACCGCCTGCAGGCCTTGACCTCGGCGCCCGAGCAGACCGTTGGCGTGGCGATTGCACGTGGATACGCAGCCTTGGCCGCGGGTCAGCTCCAGCAGGCGTCGACGATTTCCGCTGGAATCCTCAACGGCGATCCGTGGGAATGGCGCGGGGTGTGGCTGCACGGGCTCGTGGCGTTGGATGCCGGCGACCATGCGGCGGCGATCTCGGCGTTCAACAGCGTCTACGGTCAACTGCCGGGCGAGTTGGCGCCGAAACTGGCGCTGGCCAGGGCTTGCGAGCTAGGCGGCGAGGTCGACGTTGCCGCCCAGATGTATACGCAGTGCGCGAAGACCGACGCCGCCTACGTGGCGCCCGCCCAGTTCGGGCTGGCACGTCTCGCTGCGGCATCGGGTCGCCGCGACGAAGCGCTGGCGGCGTTCGACCGCATTCCGGCGACCAGCCGTGCCTACGGCGACGCCCGTCGCCAGCGTGCGTTGCTGCTGTCATCCGGTGACGGGTCCGCCCATCGCCTCGACGACCTTTCTGCGGCTGCCAACGAGCTTGATCAAGCCGCGCTCGACCCCAAGGGCCGCGCCGATCTGCGGATCCAGATCCTGTCAGCGGCACTCGACCATGTTCGTGATCAGGGCGCTTCACCGCAGCTCCTGATCGCCGGTTCGAGTGCAACCGAGCCGTCACTACGTTCAGGCCTCGAACGGGCCTACCGCGACGCGGCGCGCCTGGCCGACGATCCGGTTGCCAGAGTCAACCTTGTCGATCAGGCCAACTTCGTTCGGGTGCGCTCGTTGACATGACCGACAGCGAATTGAACTGCCCAGCGTGCGATGCGCCGATCGCGGCCGGTGACACGTTCTGCGAGGCCTGCGGCGCTGAACTGCTTGGGCAATCACCGTCGCCGCCTCCCGCTGCCATCGACGACGACACCGCGCCGATCCCGCGAACCCTCGTCACGTCGATCGCTTGTGCGCAATGCGGCGGACCGATCCTCGACGACGGCTTCTGTGGCACCTGCGGCCAGAAGGCCCGAACGGCCCGCGACCACTGGTCCGAGCAGCCAGCGCCGTGGGTTGCCGGAGTCTGCGACAAGGGCGTCGTTCACGCCGGCAATGAAGACGCCATGGCCCTGGCCGCCACCGTCGACCGGCCGTTCGCCGTGCTTGTCGTATGCGACGGTGTCACCAGTGCCCCGAACAGTGATCGCGCAAGTCTCGCCGCGGCGCTAGCGGCCTGCAGCCATCTCAGTTCGCTTTCTGCGCCGTTTCCGGCGGAGTCGTTGCCTGGCAGTGTCGCCGCCTCGGTCAGCTATTGGACTGATGCACTGCACGGCGCCGCCTCGGAGGGACATGCAGCCGCTGTTGGGGTTGCGCATACTCTCGGCGATCCAGCCGAACCTCCGTCGTGCACGTTCGTGGCTGCCGTCGTCGCCGATTCGTTGGTCACCGTGGCATGGTGCGGCGACTCGCGGGCTTACTGGCTGCCCGACACGGGCGAGTCGAGGCAGCTGACCACCGATCATTCACTCGGCACCGAACTGATGGCTGCCGGACGATCGCGTGCCGAAGCAGAGTCGGATCCGACATTCCACACGATCACTCGCTGGCTGGGCGCCGACTCGGTCGATCACACGGCCGAGATCGCCTCGCAATCGATCGACGTACCCGGCTGGCTCCTGGTGTGCAGCGACGGACTGTGGAACTACGCCTCGGCACTCGAAGAGATGGCGACGCTGTTGCGCGAACTGCGCTCCGACGCCGGCACCGACCCGCTTCCGCTGGCCGAGGCGCTCGTCGATTGGGCCAACACCGCCGGTGGTCACGACAACATCACCGTCGCTCTTGCACGCTGCGGGCCATCGCTACGCTTGCAACAGGAGGGGGCACCACGTGGCTGAGTTCACCGCAGCGGTCTTTCAGAACGAGTTCCTGGCGGAAGGAGCCACCGATGTGCACGCTGTGGTGTCGGTGACATGTTCGGGCGCAGGCACCGCCGGCCAATCGGGACAGGGTGAGGCGGCGGAGATCGTGATCGTCGACACGTCCGGCTCGATGGACATGCCGGCATCGAAGATCGTTGCCGCCCGTAGGGCCGCCAAGGTGGCATTGGGCGAGATCCTCGACGGCACCTGGTTCGCCGTCGTCAGCGGTCACAGCGTGGCCCAGATGGTGTACCCGACACATCCGGGAATGGCCAAGATGACCGATGTCACCCGCCGCGAGGCGACGCACCTGATCGACCAGCTGCGCGCCGGCGGCGCCACCGCGATCGGCGCTTGGATCGCCGCTGCGACCGAATTGTTCTCGCAGGTGCCTACAGCACAGCGCCACGCAATCCTGTTGACCGACGGCAAGATCGAAGGTGAGCCGGCCGAGGCGCTGCCCCAGGCGTTGGCGGCAGCACAGGGTCAGTTCCAGTGCGATTGCCGTGGCATCGGCGCCGACTGGGTGGTCGAGGAACTACGCGCTATCGCCAACACCTTGCTCGGCACGGTCGACATCATCGCCAAGCCGGAGGATCTCGAGGCCGACTTCGAGGCAATGATGCGCACCTCGATGAGCCGCGGCGTCGCCGACGCCCGGTTGCGAGTGTGGGCCCCGCAGGGCAGTTCCGTGCTCTTCGTTCGCCAGGTCGCCCCATCGGTCGAAGATCTGACGGGCAAGGCGGTGCAGGTTGGTTCGCTGATCCGTGAGTTCCCGACCGGGGCGTGGAGCGATGAGAGCCGCGACTACCACGTGGCGGTGCGAGTACCGTTCGCGCCACTCGGCAACGAGCGTTTGGCGGCACGGGTCGAGATTGTCATCAACGACGAGGTCGTCGCCAAGAGCCTGGTCAAGGCAACCTGGAGCGCCGACACAAACCTGACCACCCGAATCGACCCGGCCGTTGCCCACTACACCGGACAAGCGCATCTGGCCGACGCCATCCAGAAGGGCTTGGCCGCCAAGGCGGCCGGTGACGACCGCACTGCGACCGTGTTGCTCGGTGAGGCCGCCAAGATCGCCCACGAGAGCGGCAACGAAGACACGACGCGGCTGCTCGCCAAGGTGGTCGATGTCGTCGACGCCGAGGCGGGTACCGTGCGCCTGAAGGGCAACGTCGAGCGCACAGACGAGATGGCACTCGACACGCGCAGCACCAAGACCACGCGAATTCGCCAAGATCCATGACCACCGTCGTCTGTCCGAATGGCCACAGCAGCGGCGACCACGAGTGGTGTGACACCTGCGGCGCCCGGATCGGCGGCTCGCCCGCCGCGGCTCCTGTCCCACCGTCGACCGAGTCCGGCAAGGTCTCTGTGCCTCCGGTTGCACCGGCCGCGCAACCCCACAGCGATTGCCCTCACTGTGGATCGTCGAATGACTCTGCGAACTTGTTCTGCGAGCAATGCGGCTACGACTTCACAACCGGTCAGGCGCCGCTGCAACCGCATGCTGAGGCGACGCCTGTGGAACCGGAATCGACTCCTGACTCGACAGTGAAATGGGTCGTGGTTGTCGAGGTCGATCGGGCGTGGTACGGGCTGAAGGGTTCGCTGGCCGATCAGCCGTGTCCATCGGCATCGTCGTCGACCGTTGCGCTTACCCAACACACGGCGCTCGTCGGCAGATCGAGCCAGTCGCGCGGCATCCACCCGGAGGTCGCCCTCGACGGCGACACAGGTGTCTCCCGACGGCATGCCCAACTGGTGCGTGATGGCGACGAACTTGTGGTGATCGATCTGTCGTCGACGAATGGCACCTATGTCGTGCCGGCAGGCAGGCAGCGAGCCCAACGACGACACAGCGGCGGTGGTGGCTGGTCTGCCGACGGTGCTGCACGACGGCGACCGGGTCTACGTCGGGGCCTGGAGCCGGTTGACCCTCCGCCTCAGCTGACGCCCGAGTCAGCGGTGTTCGACGCCTGGAAGCACGCACAACATCTCGTACAGCAAGTTGGCGGCGACCAGCGATGTCGTGCCCGACACGTCGTAGATCGGGGCGACCTCGACGACATCGCAACCAACGATCTTCAGGCCGCGGCAGCCGCGGATGATCTCGATGCCCTGCCAGATCGTCAGCCCGCCGATCTCGGGCGTACCCGTGCCAGGGGCGAATGACGGGTCGAGGCCATCGATGTCGAAGCTGAGGTACACCGGTCCATCCCCGAGCCGATCACGGATCTCGACCATCAATGGCTCGAGGCTGCGGTGCCAGCATTCCTCGACCTGCACGACGCGGAATCCCTGCTGCCGTGACCAGTCGAAATCGTCGGCTTGGTACCCGGTGCCGCGCACACCTATCTGGGCGACCCGGGCGCAGTCGAGCAGGCCTTCTTCGACGGCCCGACGAAACGGTGTGCCGTGGGTGATGCGCTCGCCGAACATCGAATCGTTGATGTCGGTGTGGGCATCGACGTGCACCAGCCCGACCGGGCCATGCCGCTTTGCCATCGCCCGCAGGATCGGCAAGACGATCGTGTGATCGCCACCCATCGACACTGTCACGAGATCGTGGTCGAGCAGCGAGCCGTAGTGGGCCTCGATGCGCTGCATCGAATCGGCGACGTTGTACGGGTTGGTGGCGACGTCGCCGAGGTCGTCGATCCGCAGGCTGTCGAACGGCGCCGCGCGGGTGGCCATGTTGTACGGGCGCAGCAGCACCGATTCGTTGCGGATTCCTCGCGGCCCAAAACGGGCACCGGGCCGGTTGGACGTGCCGATGTCGAACGGCACGCCGATCACCGCTGCATCGAGTTGTTGCGACGAACTCGTTCCAGGCAACCGCATGAACGTGGCGATTCCACCGAATCGGGGCATCTCATTGCCCCCGAGCGGCTGGGGAAAGGCGGGCGCGGACATGCCCAGAACGGTATCGCGTAGGCCGAACGGCCCATTGAGTCCCGATCCGCTGTCAGAATCGACCGCTGGGTGCTCTACTAATACACGTCAGGCCACCGGGACGGGTTGGCCGGCCAACCGAAGCAGCGTGGCTTCGAAAAATCCCCCACCTGGGGACGGACCGGACGGGACCGTTCCCCAGGGTGGTGGGGTACTGTGCACGTCGGTGACGGATCTTCTGCTGACTCATGGCTATTTCTTGTCGGAGGACGACAAGGAGCGCGAGATCATGAAGCCCTACGCGCCGCTCGGTTTGCTGTACATCAGCGCTTACCTGAAGCGTGCCGGTTTCGACGTCGAAACCTTCGACACCACGTTCTCCGACCGCGACAGCCTGGTGGCCAGGCTGGCCGCGACACCAGGCGGTGTGCTCGGTGTGTACACCAACTTGATGACCCGCGCCAACGTGTTGTGGGTCGCCGAGCAGGCGCATCTACACGGTTGGACGGTGATCTTCGGCGGCCCCGAGAGCGCCAACTATCCCGACGACTACATCGAGCGCGGTGCCGACGTCGTTGTGCTGGGCGAGGGCGAGGCGACGCTCGAAGAACTGCTGCCGGTCATGCGCGACCGAGGTCCCCATCGCCTGCACGGTGTCGCCGGCACTGTATTCCGCGATGACGACGGGGTCATCGTTCACAACCTTCCCCGCGACAAGGTCGCCGACATCGACTCGCTGCCGTGGCCTGATCGCCAGGCGATCGACATGTCGCAGTATGTCGACACGTGGCGTACCCATCACGGCATGGGCTCGGTCAACCTCATCACCGCCCGCGGCTGCCCGTACAAGTGCAACTGGTGCAGCCACGCCGTGTTCGGCTACTCCCACCGTCGTCGCAACCCCATCGACTGTGTCGACGAGGTCGCCCACATCGTCGACGCGTACCGCCCCGAGCAGGTCTGGTACGCCGATGACGTCTTCACGATCAGCCACAAGTGGTTGTTCGAGTACGCCGACGAGATGAAGCGCCGCAACATGCGTATCCCGTTCGAGACGATCTCCCGCGCCGACAGGATGAAGAAGGAAGAAGTACTGGCGACGCTCGCCGACCTCGGGTGTTACCGCATCTGGATCGGCTCGGAGAGCGGCAGCCAGCGCATTCTCGATGCCATGCAACGTGGCGTCAAGGTTGAAGAAGTGCAGTACGCGACGAAGATGGCCAGAAAGTACGGCATCGAGGTCGGCATGTTCTTGATGTGGGGTTACGAGGGTGAAGAATTGTCGGACATCGAAGCCACCATCGACCACGTCAAGGAAGCGAATCCCGACATCTTCTTCACCACCGTCGCCTATCCGATCAAGAACACCGGGTACTACGAGAAGGTCAAGCAGAAGCTGATCTTCTCGTCCGACTGGACCAACGGATCCGATCGCGAACTGCGCGTCGCCGGCCGGCACACCCGCCAGTACTACAAGCACGCCGATGCCTGGCTCTCCAATGCCGTCGACGCCCATCGACTCGGCGATACAGATCCAACGGCCGCTGCGGTCAAGGCCGATGCTGCGGCGCAGGCTCGCCTCAGCCTGCTGGCCTGCGCCGACGAGGTGGATGTCTGAGCCCGTCAGGATCGCCGTCGCCCTTCGATGCTCTGGCCGGCGCATACGACGACACATTCACCGACAGTGCGATCGGCTCGCTGATGCGGCAGGCGGTGTGGCGCAGGATGGGGCAGTTGTGGCCGGCGGGCAGCCGCATCGTCGAGTTGGGCTGTGGAACAGGCGTCGACGCCGCCTGGTTGAGCGAGCGCGGAGTGCAGGTCCTAGCGACCGATGCGGCCGCCGGAATGGTCGACGTTGCCCGCCGACGTGGCATCGACGCTCGGCAGATGAACGCCGAGTCGGTCGCCGGACTGTCGTCACTCGGCCCGTTCGACGGGGCGTTGTCGAACTTCGGCGGCTTGAACTGTGTCGCTGATCTGCGCGCCGTGGTCGATGGGTTGGCGACCTGTGTGCGCTCAAGCGGGACGGCGGTGCTGTGCGTCATGGGCCCCGTCGTTCCGTGGGAGTGGGTGTGGTATGTGCTGCACGGTCAGCCGCGCAAGGCGTTTCGGCGCTTCGCTCGGGTCACCTGGTGGCGGGGCATGCCCATTCGCTACCCGTCGATTCGAGCGATGCGCCGCTTGCTGGCTGAGTCATTCGTTGTCCGCCGGGTCTGGGCGCTCGGCGCACTGATCCCGCCGCCGTATGCCGAAGCCTGGGCGCAACGTCACCCGCGACTGCTGGCCCGGTTGGCGGGCGCCGAACGTCGGATCGAACGATGGCCCGGCGTGGCGCAGCTCGCCGATCACTACGTGCTCGAGGTCACTCGCCGATGATTCGGTTGGCCTGCCCGCGATGTCGGGCACCGCTCGGCGTCACGGGATGCAGGTCGTGCGGTGAGGCCTATCCCATCGTCGACGGGATCCGCCGCCTGCTTCCCGCCGATCGTCTCGCTCACTATGAGCCCTTCCTGCGTGACTACACCTCGGTCAGGTTGGCAGAGGGGAGGGCGAGCGCCGACACCGACTATTTCCAGCATCTCCCGGAACCCGCTCCCGGCGGCCCGATCGAGTGGCAGTGGAAACTCCGCCGTCGCACCTGGGCGACCGTGCGCGATCGGGTGCTTCCACCGCTCGGTCGGGAGCTCACCGTGCTCGACGTCGGCGCAGGCGTCGGGTGGCTGTGCAATCGACTGCACGAACTCGGCCACCTGCCACATGCCATCGATCTCACGGTCGACGACGACGATGGGCTCGGCGCCGCCCGTCACTTCGGTCCGCCGTGGCCGCGCTATCAGGCCGAGATGGATGCGCTCCCCTTTGCCGATTCGCAAGCGGATGTGGTGGTGTTCAACGCCAGCTTGCACTATTCGACCGACTACCTGCGCACGATCGGTGAGGCCCTGCGTGTTTTGCGACCCGGGGGGAGCATCATCGTGATGGACTCGCCGATCTACCGTCACGATGCCTCGGGCAAGCATATGGTGGCCGAGCGTCACGCCGATTTCGAGCGCCGATTCGGCACCCGGTCCGACAGCGTCGCCTCGATCGAGTACCTGACGGGGGCGATGCTCGACGAGATCGAGCGGCGGCTCGGCATCCGATGGGCGCGGCATCGAACCTGGTACGGATGGCAGTGGGCTTGGCGACCGTGGAAGGCGCGCCTGCGCCGGCGTCGCCGTCCGAGTCGCTTCGTCGTGCTCGTCGGCACCCGCAAGGCTCTACGCTGAGACCCATGACAACTGCGGTGCAATTCACCCGAATGGCTGACGGTTCCCGTGACGAGTACCAATACCTGCACGGTCTGGAACGTGAGTACATCTCCGAGCTGCCGGAACGTCTGATCCAGGCCATGCGCCGTCTCGACGACGGCCTCGCCGGCTACCAGGTCACCCGCTATCAACATTCGTTGCAGACAGCTACCCGGGCGATGGTCGACGGCGCGGATGTGGAGATGATCGTCGGTGCGCTGCTGCACGACATCGGTGACGACCTGTCGCCGGAGAATCACTCCCAGGTCGCCGCGGCAATCATCCGCCCATACGTTCGTGCCGAGGTGACGTGGGTGGTCAACATGCACGGCATCTTCCAGATGAAGTACTACGCCGACCACATCGATCTCGATCCCGATCTGCGCGAGGCCTACCGCGATCACCAGTGGTTCGACAGCTGCGCCAACTTCTGCGAGCGCTGGGATCAGGAATCGTTCGACCCCGACTACCCGACGGAGCCGATCGAAACCTTCGAGCCGATGCTCCGCGAGATCTTCAGTCGTGCGCCATTCGACCCAGCCATCGTCCAAGACATCGACGCACCTCAATCGGCTCGTCTCTAGCCCAACGAGCCAGCACTGAAACCTATGTTATGGAATCAGCCGTCGCACGGCGGTGATGACTCCCTTGGCCGGGATCCGCGACAAGCGGACAGTGTCGCCGGGTCTGGTGGCGTGAACCCATTGTGTGGCATCGACGGCAATGCCGACGTGGCTGATCTCTGGTGAACCGGCGCGGGTAGCCATGAAGATCAGATCGCCAGCCTTGATCGGATCGCTCCAGAAGTTGACCGGTGTGCCGTAGCCGACCTGCGAAGCGCTGTGATGCACCAGGTCCATTCCGATGTTGGCGTACGCCGCCTTGACCAAGCCGGAGCAATCGAAGGTGCTCGGTCCGGCTGTGAAGAACCGATACGGTTTGCCGACCTGCGCGTAGGCGTAGGCGACCACGACACCGCTGGCGCCGGCCGTCGTCTCGACGGCGGCCGAGATCACGCCGGGTTCCACAGCGCCGGCGGGCATTGCCAGCGTGGCCCCAGGAAGGATCAGACTGGTGGCCTTCAACTTGTTGACGGCCAGGAGATCGCTGAGCTTGACCTTGTGCTTGGACGCGATCCCGGCCAGGTAGTCGCCGGACTTCACCGTGTAGGCGAGGCCGGTGGCCGGCGCAGCGGCCGGGGTCGCCGCCGGTTGATCCGCCTGCGGGGCAACTGCGTTTGCCGGCAGGGCCAGTTGCCTTCCCGGGAGGATCACGGTCTTCGCCGTGATGTTGTTCACGGCCAGCAGATCGGCCAGCGAGACCTTGTTCGACGCCGCAATTCCGGCGAGATAGTCACCGGCCTTGACCGTGTAGACGATCGCCCCGGCAGCGGGGGCGGTTGGGGTCGCCGCTGCTGGTGTGGGTGCGGTTGCGTCCACAGGAACCACAAGCTTGTCGCCCGGCAGTATCAGGCTCTTCACCGTCAAGTTGTTGACGCTCAACAACTCTGGCAAGGCGACACCGACCTTGCGGGCGATGCCGGCGAGAGAGTCTCCAGGCTTGACGACGTACTCGGTTGGCGCGGCCGGAGCCGGGTCAGCGGCGAACGCCGTGGCGGGCAGGGTCAGGGTGCTGAGCGAGACGGCTGAAAGGGATGCAGCCAAGAGCGCTCGATGAATCCGAGACATGCCGTTTGTTTCGGCGCGATGACCCAAGAACCTTAACGAATTCTTGACGATTCTTGTGAAGTACCAGCTCAGAGCGGCAAAAACTTTTCGCCTCACTCGTCGTGCGGGGCCCGACCGGCCAGGAATTCGATCGATCGGGCCACGTTTGCGGCGACGAATCGCTCCAGGCGGGGCGAATCGAAGAACCGGGCAACCGCTTGCAACGGCAGCATCGAGCCGGTGCGGGCGGCTTCGATCGCCGCGGCGCGGCTGGTCTTGATTCCGTGGGCGTAGACGATGAACGCCGACGTCTTGTCGAGTAACGCCTCACGCTGCAGGGCTTCGCCGGCCTCGGCGACAGACCCGGCAAGGCGACGCCCTTCGTCACGCGGCGCGACCGTCGTGTGCCACTCGTGACGACCGGTCCACTGAGCGAGGAAGGCGGTGTACATCGTCAAGCGGACGGTGTCGGCGCCGGCGCCGACCAGTGTGACGGTCTGGTTGGCGGTCATGCGGTGATGCCACCTCGCCGCGTGCGCGTAGGTCAGCCCGTGGGTGATGTCGAGCCAGCTGAAGTCGTCGAGCAGATCGTGCTCACCGTCGACCTCGTAGCGCATCATCCGCTCGCCGACGGTCTGGACGACGACATCGAGCACACCGTCGACTCCGGCGCCGCTGCGCATCGATTCGGCGACGGCGGGAACTATGGCCTTCCGATCGTTGCCGAGCAACGTGGCGAGCAAAGTGCCGTCGTCGCGCCACCCGGCGTCGGTGGGCAGCGCCGCCAGTGCATCGAGATCTGCGCCGGCGAGCGTGCGCATGAACGGACGGGTGTAGGGCAGCGCGTCTTCGCGGGTGCCGTAGACGATCGTCGGCACCAGGTACGGCAAGACGGTGTCGGCGCGTTCCCACCCGATCATCTCCAATAACTCGAATGCCTTCTGGCAGTAGATCGCGCCGTGGCCGTACGAGAGCAGATGATCACTGGCCACGGCGGTGAACCACGGCCGGAGGTCGTGTGCGGTGTAGCCGGTGTGGATCGCTCCCCGCACCAGGGCCTGGGCCTGCTCGAGTTGCTCGGACTCGACCGCGCTGCGGAACTCGGTCAGCGGGTCGGCGGGGAGCCGGCCGGCCGGCTCCGGAAGCGGGTTGACCGGCCGATCGCGTTCGGTCTCGGCGACCCCGGCGATCGCCTGCACGATCGGTAGGGCTCGTTGGTCACCTTCGTAGAGGTCGACCATCGCCAGGCAATCGGTGGCCGAGGCGATCGAATGTCCCCATCCGAACTCTGCCCGCGGCGCGCCGTGGTGCACCGCCTCCCAGACCAGTTCGCCCGGGTTGGCTTCGGCCCGCAGGAGGCGCACCACGTCGCGACTGACCTGACCGATGTAGTCGCGCTCGACGCCGCGGCGCAGACTGGCCAGCAGGCGGGGCCGCATCGTCGCGACGTCAGGCTGGTTCAACGTGACCATCACGGTGCCGTCGTCGTCGATCGTCGCCTGGTGGGTCGCGATGTCTTCCTCGCCGACCAGGCAGGCGCCGTCGTCGACGCGGAACTTCCAGTTGTGCCAAGCGCAGGTGATCAGGTTGCCGTCGAGCGAGCCCTGTGTCATTCCGTAGCCTTCGTGGGGGCAGGCGTGGTCGAGGGCAAACACCCCGTCGGACGTTCTGACCAGGCACAGGCGATGGCCATCGACGCGGACCATCTTCATCGAGCCGATCGGTATGTCGTCGATCTGGGCGACGGGAGCGCTGAAATTGGTGGTCGGTGACGAGGCGTTCATCGGCGGTCACGGTAGAACTTCAACCATGGTTGAAGTCAAGCGCTTCTCTGTCGGCGAGTTGGCTGCGGTTCTACGAGGCGAACGGCTTGATCCAATCCGAGCGGAATGTGTCGGGTCATCGTCGCTACCGCCCCGACGTGTTGCGGCGTGTCGCCTTCATTCGTGTCGCCCAACGGATCGGGTTGTCGCTCGGCGAGATCACCGAGGCCCTCGATTCGCTGCCATCACAGCGAACACCGACACGCCACGACTGGAACGAGTTGTCGAGCCGGTGGTTGCCGCGCATCGACGAGCAGATCGCGGCGTTGGAACTGCTGCGCGCTCGACTCGACGGGTGCATCGGCTGTGGATGCCTGTCACTCGACACGTGCGAGCTCTACAACCTCGGCGACCGTGCCGCGCGGCGCGGGGCCGGTGCTCGCTATCTGCTCGGTGACCCGATCGAGACGTCAGGCTGAGGAGCGAAGAGCGCCGAGACCGGCGCCCATCAAGTTGACGAAGTTGTCGTGGTAGAAGGCCTTGCGAGCTGATCCGGGCGTGTGCGACAAGCTGGCCTCGAACCGCTCGATCGGCCGCCGCCCGCCCTCCACATGGGGGTAGTCGGACGAGAACATGCAGACCTCCGGGCCGGTCTGGTCGATGGTCCAGCCGACATCCTCGGTGGGGTACGGCGTGAAGCGGATCTGACGGCGGACATACTCGATCGGCCGCATCGACAAGGCCCGCAGGCGTTCCTCGTGGCGGTAGAAGGCGTCGAAGGCGGCCTCCATCTGCCGCATCCACGACGGCACCCACACGGCGCCTTGCTCGATGACGCCGACGCGAAGACCAGGGAAGCGTTCGAACACACCGTCGAAGATCATCGTCGCCAGCGTCTGGGCGGGTGGCCCGGGGATGCCCATGTAGTCGACGGAGCGGAAGTTCTCGTCGCCGCCGTGGAAGTCGGGCGGGATGGGCAACCCGTTGCGGAAGTAGTTGGGGTCGATCAGCTCGCCCGTGCCACCGACGTGGAACATGATCGGGATGCGGGCGTCGCTGGCCACAGCCCAGACCGCGTCGAGGTCGACGTGCGGCGATGAAACCTCCCGTGGCGGCGAAATTCTTGCGCGTCATGATCTCTGCCGCCTCGGCGTCGAGGTACTCCGACGACCGATGCCGGGCGGCGAGCCGATTGAACGCCTCGTCGATGTCGCCGAGCTGTTCACGAGGATCACCTGTCTGGCGAAGCTCGTTGCCCCCGGAGTAGGTCAGCGCGGCGATCCGATCGCGGATGGCCACGTCGGCGTGGTCGCGTAACCAGTTCGGCGTCTCCATCACGTGAGCGTCGGCGTCGTGCACCACCAATCCCGTCGAGTTATAAGCCATCGCACCAGTGTCGCATGGCGATATAGGTTTCAGCGGTGACGATTCAAGCGGAGACGAAGAGTTGGACTTGGGTACTGGAGCGGCGGTGCGAGGAGTGCGGGTTCGACACCCGGTCGTGCGCACCTGAAGAGATCGGCCGGTTGTCGCGCCAGGCCGCCGAACCATGGCCGGCGTTGCTGGCACATCCGCTGGTAGGCGTGAGGCCCAACGATGGCTACTGGTCGGCGCTCGAGTACGGATGCCACGTGCGCGATGTGTTCAGGCTCGGGCGTTATCGGGTGCAGCGGATGTTGCAGGAGGATGATCCGCAGTTCGACAATTGGGACCAGGACGAGACGGCAGTCACCGAACGGTACGACCTGCAGGATCCGCCCGCCGTCGCCGACCAAGTGTTGGCCGCGGCCGCTGCCCTCGCCGATCTGTACGACACCGTCCGGGGAGATCAATGGCGCCGCCCGGGGATGCGCAGCGACGGCTCACCGTTCACGGTCGAGTCGTTCGGCCGCTACTTCCTTCACGATCCAATGCACCACATCGTCGACGTGCACCGCGGCTTCGACACACTGGATGGCGCCACCTGACAACAATTGACCCGTTGCGTGGGACAGAATGGCGACGTGAGTGGGCAATCCGACTCATTTTAGGCCCCTCAAGGTTGTGCATCCGATCTCGAATGAGGGAGACTTGCGTATCATTTCAAACGGACGGCGTAGGGGTTCGGCCGTGGCAGCGCTCATGGTTTTGACGGCCTGCGGGCCCTCCGGTCATCGCTACCTCGCCAACCGCGACGAGAAGGTATATCTGCGCGTACCGACGAGTTGGCACGACGTCCTGCTCTCCGACACCGTTCAGGATCCCCTGCTGCAATCCACCAGCGACGCCAGGGTCATCTCCAAGTCGGTTGTCTCGACACAGAAGGGCGCCGTCGAACAAAAAGACCTCGATGGCGAGTCGCCGATCGCAACGATGACCGTCTATGAAACCACAGGCGTGTTCAATCAAACCCTTTCAGCGTCGCTGGCGCGCAAGGCCGGATTGGTTTCGTTCGATCCGTTGCTGCCGTCTGCCGAGAACCAAGGCCTGGCCGAGGTCATCGACTTCGACCCCAACCCGACCAACGCCAACGTCAGCGGCTCGCGTGTGGTGTACCGGGTGCGTGGTGACACGAGCAGTGACTGGGCGCTGACCGTTAACCTGTCTACGTACTTCGACCCGTCGGAGTCGCGACTCTATGCCCTGGAAGTGATTTGCAGCCCGAAGTGCTACGACCAGGCGGTGGGCGAGATCGACAGGATCGTCAACTCGTGGAGGATCGGATCATGAGTACTGATATCACCGATGTATCGCCAACCTCGGTGTCGGTGCATCAGCCGGTCATCGACAACCGCGATCCACCGCTGCGGCGCAGGATGTTCTTCTACGACCGGATCAAGGTCTTCGTTCTGCTTTCCATCTTCATCGGGCTGACGACATCTCACGAGAAGACCGAGATCCCGCTGATGAGCTGGGGCGAGGCCCTGCGCGACCAGCTCAACGCCAAGCGATGGGTGTTGATCCTCGCCGGGTTGGAAGTCGTCCGGCAGATCCACAACCTGATCTCCGAGCATTCGGAGGGATACCACCGGTTCTGGCAGAAGAAGGTCTTCGGTGGCTGGGAGCGGATGATGAGCCGGATGAATCCATTCCAACGGTTCCGCCTCTCCCGACTGATGAAGCGTCTCGCCTTCCTCGCCCTGGTCGGCACGGTGTTCTCGTGGATGTGGGGCATGTCCTTGTTTCAGGCGCTGGCCGAGGCGCCGGCGAGGATCTTCCGCAACGTTTTCATCAATCCCGCGCTCGGCCTGCCGGTCGGGTTGACGATCGCCCTCAGCACGCTCGGCGGGCTGGTTTACATCGTGTTCTTCTTCGGCATCTTTTTCATCGGTGGTGTCGAGACCTTCAAGCCGGGCGAGATCCGCACGCGATTCAGCGACATCTGGGGTCAGGATCACGTCGTGCGGCGGGTCAAGGAGAACCTCGACTTCCTGGAGCGACCGAAGGAGATCGAAGAGCGCGGCGGCTACGTGCCCGGCGGCATCTTGCTGTGGGGGCCGCCAGGCACAGGCAAGACCCTGCTGGCCGAGGCTTCAGCCG
>JANNHY010000049.1:0-4276 GCA_031404635.1 Ilumatobacteraceae bacterium | reverse complement strand
CCACTGGCGGAAGCCAATTCCGCGATGGTCAAATCAACGATCATGACCGATGAAAGCCGACGCAATTCGGAAGCGCTGCATTCGCTTGGCATGCGCGGCGCCAACCTTCTGAGCAGGCACGACGCGACCGTCGTCCCGGAGGGACTCTCATCACCCACGGTGCCGCGCCAGCGGCTACCCACTCTCATCGCCTCGAGAGGTTGGGGGGGCGTGGGTACGGTGGCGTGGTGAGTTTCGCTCAACAGGGTCCGCCGGCGTCGGCCAAACAACTCGCCTATATCCAGGCGCTGTTGCGCAAGGCCGGCTACGACGACTTCCGCACGGCCCGCACCGAGTACCGGCTGACGCCTCGCCAGGCGCGGGGCAAGTTCACCAAGGCGGAGGCTTCGGCGCTGATCGATCGCTTGACCTCGACCGACGACGACAATCCGACGGTCTCGGTCAGCGAGGAACCGGAGACGTTGGAGTCGGCGCAGGCGCTGTTGATCCGCGGATTTCCTGCCGAGGTATTGGCCGACGAGCTGCGCCGTCGCGGCTGGACTGTGGGCGAGCCCCGACCCTGATCACTAGTCGTAGCTGCGCGGCACGAAGACGCCATTTGCCGGTGACGCGCCATCGATGGCGTCGGCAGCCAGGATGACGGCCGCGCCGGTGTACGCCGAGACCTCGTCGAAGGGAAAGCGGACCTCGGAGGGGTAGACGATGCCCGTGTAGTAGGCGCCGTCGCCGCGGCGGTGAGGGCGCGTCCAACCGATGAGGTCGGTGGCCGTGGTCAGGTCACCGATCGCGGCGTGGGCGATGGCGCACTCGGCAGTCTCGGACGCCGTGACCCACGGTTCGTCGGCGACGCAACGGATTCCCCGCGGTTCCATCGCGAATTCCTGCCAACTGTCGGTGAGGCGGATCTTGGCCCGCTCACCCGTGAGGCACCCTGTCAGCACCGGGTAGTACCAGTCCATCGCCCATCGATCCTTTGGTTCGAAGACTCGTGGGTGCTCGTTGATCAGTAGGCACAAGCGGTCAGCGGCGGCGATCCAGTCGGGTCGCGGTTCGGCGATCAGCGCGGCGAGGTTGGCGCCGCAGCGCAAAGCGTGGGCGATCGACGACGACCCGGTGAGCAAGGCGTAGTTCCACGGGCGCCCGTCGGCGGTACAGGCCCACAGCACCGTGCCATCGTCGCGGCGCATCGACAGCACCCAGTCGAGGGCCCGCTGCACGGTCGGCCAGAGATGGTCGACAAAAGCCCGATCCCACGTGCACAGCCAGTGGTGCCACACGCCGGTGGCGATGTACGCGCAGACGTTGGTGTCGAGTTTGGCTTCCTCGACAGTGCCGTCAGGGAGGTAGTAGTTCCACCAGCTGCCGTCGTCGCGCTGGATGTCGACCAGCCATTCGTAGCCGCGTTCGGCAGCAGCGTGGAAACCGGCGACGTCGAGCGCCATCGTGGTCTCGACGTGATTCCAGGGATCGCAGTGGCCGCCGGGGAACCATGGGATCATCCCGGTGCCGAGCTGCAGCGAGGCGATCCACTCGGCGGTCTGGACGATCTCGTCGGCGGAGATCACGCCGTCGATGTCAGGCAGCGGCGACATGGCCGTCAACTGTTCGGGCACCCTTTCGGGCGTAGACGATATAACTCTTCCCGAGCACGGGCGAAGCGGCACGCTCGACCATATTCATGCTGCGCGGCTGCTTGATGATCTCCCATTCCAGCAGGCGCTTGTAGGCGTTGACGAGCCGGTGATCGTCGCGGCGCACACCGACCGCGCATTTCAACCACCAGTACGGTGAGTGCAGTGCATGCGCGTGGTGGCTGCCGGTGATCGCCAGGCCGGCGCTGCGCAGCTTGGCCTTCAATTCGGTTGCTGTGTAGATGCGCAGGTGGCCGCCGACGCTTTTCGGAGCGTAGTAGTCGTCACTGAGCATCCAGTTGATCTTCTCGGGCAGCCATGCCGGCACCGTTGCCGCAAACGTGCCACCCGGGCGTAGGACCCGCACGAATTCGGTGATGGCCACCGTGTCGGCCTGGATGTGCTCGAGTACTTCGCTGGTGATCACCCGGTCGAAGCTGCCGTCAGCGAACGGCAACCGTGTGGCGTCGCCCTGCAAGCCACCTACGAAACGCGCCTCGGCGACTTCGCCTGCCTCGGCCATGGCCTCGAACGTGACCCGCGTGCCTTCGAGTTCTTGAGGCGCATAGTCGAGGGCAACGACGTTGGCTCCCTGACGGGCGAGCGCGAAGGCGTGACGGCCGAACCCGGCACCGGCGTCGAGCACCAGGTCGCCCGGCTGCACTCCGAGTTGATCGAAGCGGATCGTCAGCAATTACAGCCGCCCGTTCCTGCGCAGCTTGTCGATGTTGTGTGGCATGGCCAGCACCTCGCGGTACTGGTCGACGGTCAGCTGGGCGCAATGCTTCCAACTCCATCGCTCGACGACTCGCCGGCGACCGGCTTCGCCGACTCTGGCCCGCAACTCGGCGTCGTCGAGCCCGCGCCGGATGACGGCCACCAGTTCGTCGACATCGCCTGCCCTGCATTGCAGAACCGTCTCGCCGTCGCGGCCGGTGACCTCGGGCAGCGCCCCACCGTCGGTGGCGACCAGGCAGATGCCCGTCGACATCGCCTCGATGGCCGGCAGGCTGAAC
Source organism: Ilumatobacteraceae bacterium (assembly GCA_031404635.1). Taxonomy (GTDB): domain Bacteria; phylum Actinomycetota; class Acidimicrobiia; order Acidimicrobiales; family Ilumatobacteraceae; genus JAENVT01. Next base: position 1,629 of record JANNHY010000049.1, on the reverse strand, counting down.
CCTTCGTACAAGCTGGGCACAACGGCGAGTTCGGCCTCGGCATATAGCTCGACGATGCGCTCGTCGGGTACACCGCTGACGAACTCGATGTTCGAGCGCACACCGAGTCGGTCGATCAGATCGTTGCTGGCGCCCTCTCGCGGGGTGCCGATGATGGTCAGGGTGACATCGCGCTCGGTGCGCAACTTGGCCATCGCTTCGAGGAGATAGGAGAGACCCTTCAGTGCGACGTCGGCGGAGGCTGTGGTGATCAGGCGACCCGGCGTGCGGGCGACGTGCGGCAAAGGCGTGAACAACTCAGGGTCGACGCCGACGGGCACCAGGCGCATGCGGTCGAGGCTGACACCCATGTCGGCGTGAATGTCTTTGATCGAGTTCTCGCTGACCACGACGATTCGTGGCATGCGGCTGGCCACGCGGCCCTGCATCTTCACGAAGTTGTACCAGCGACCGATCGAATAACGCTTGCCCCATGTGATGGTGTGAGCCATCTCCAGTGCCCGATCGCGGGTGATCGGATGGTGCAGCGTTACGATGGTCGGGATCATCTTCTCGATGCCCAGGATGCTGTAGCCGAGGCACTGGTTGTCGTGAACCAGATCGAAGTCGCCCAGGCGCTTCTTCAACGCCTCGCGGGCGCGGATACTGAATGCCAATGGCTCGCCGAAGGTGCCGCGCAGGTGGGTGAGTGCCTCGGCCCAGTCGGCCTTGCTCTTCAGCTCCCAGTAGCCGGGGAATCGACCGGGGAAGTAGTCGTTCCACAGGTCGAGGCTGGGCAGCTGGTGCAGCGCGATGCGCTCGTCGAGGATCGGATACGGCTGGCCGGCGAAGACTTCGACCGTGTGACCGAGGTCGACCAGCGCCTTGGTGAGATGGCGCGTGTACACGCCTTGCCCACCGATGTGCGGCTTGCCGCGGTAGGTGAGGTAGGCGATCGAGAGGGGGGCGTCCGGCGAGAATGCCGCCGACCCGGCCGAGAACACGGCAGACATATGTCCGTAACGCTATCGGAGCGTTGTTACCGACTGGTAGCCGACACAGGGTTGCAACGTGGCGTGCCGCCGGTCACGCCGGCGTCCAACTGATCGCCATGGTGCGGCGGAGTTCTTCGCCGGGCTCGAGACGCGTCGCTCGCCCGATGTTGAAGGCGTCGGGTGGTGCCGTCTGCGGTTCGACGCATGTGGCGTGGGCCGGCATGTCGTAGACGACCCAGTGGTCGCAGTCGCTGCTGATCGACACCTCGAACCCACCAATCCACAGGCGCGGAGTGGCCAGCGGGCCGTAGAAACAGTCGTCCCACGGCGGTGGGGGTGGCGGAGCAACCACTCGCCCGTCGGTTATGTACTCGTCGTCGCGGAGGTACATCTGCTCGAACCGCAAGTCGACCGACCCCGGTTTGACGAACCACGGATGCCAACCGATCGTGGCCGGCATCGGCCGGTCGCCGGCCCGAACGGTGAGCGTGCACGTCAACGATTCGTCGGCCAACTTGATCAGTTGCTCCGACTCTCCGCCCAACACCCATCCGAGCCGGCAGGCCAGCGCCACACTGCACGCATCCCGATCGACCACTTCCCACGGTTGCTCGAACCCGGTCCCATGGATGGCGTGTGCTTCGAAGTTGATCGG
>JANNHY010000048.1:0-2251 GCA_031404635.1 Ilumatobacteraceae bacterium | reverse complement strand
GTCGACATCATCGACGAGCAGCACCGCATGCGGATTGCCCATGGAAACGGCAGAAATTTCCAGATCAAGGCCTTCCACATCAATGTACTCGGGGCGGTGCTCAAGCAAGGGTTCGGCGGGCTCGACCCCGACGACATGGTCGCCGAGATCCGCGAGCGCTTGATCGAAGAACTCGACTACACGCTCGAAGCCACCAACCAGCAGGCGTTCGCCGATTTCTATCGTGGCCATCCGTTCATTCACGTTCCCGACGTGCTGCCAACGCTGTCGACGGCGCGGGTGTTGACCAACGATCTGGTCAGCGGTGCCACCTGGCAGGAGATGACCCAATGGCCGCAGGACGAGCGCAACCTGGCCGGCGAAGGACTGTTCCGATTCGTCTTCCGCAGTCTGTACGGCATGCACAGGTTCAATGGCGACCCGCACCCGGGCAATTATCTGTTCCACGGCGGTGGGCGAATCACCTTCTTGGACTTCGGACTGGTCAAGCGGTTCACCGACGCCGAGATGGCCACGTTCGTCGGGATGGTCAAGGCCGCCGCCTACGACCACGACGTGCCGACGTTTCGACGCATCGTCGAAGACGCCGGCATGCTCAAGCGCGGCGCCCCTGCCGACGACGAGGCAATCGGCGACTACTTCAGCCAGTTCTACGAGAGCGTCAGGGACGACAAGGTTGTCACCTGGTCGTCGGAGTATGCCAGCAGGATCGTCCGTCACACCTTCGACCGCAGCAGCCCGATCTCGCAATACGCCACGGTGCCCCGCGCCTTCGTGTTCATCCAGCGGATCAACCTCGGCCTGTATGCGTTGCTCGGCGAGCTGCGCGCAACTGGCAACTACCGTCGAATCGCCGAGGAGCTGTGGCCGTTCGTGCAGGGTCCGCCGAGCACCCCCATGGCCGAGGCCGAGCAGCCGTGGCTCACGGGGCGACGCGCCCGTGACGGTGCGTTGTCCGGCTGATCGCCTGCTCGCGCAACCAGCGGCGCAGTTCCCGCCGACCGCTGACCGACACCGCTTCTGTGTCGATCTCGATGCCTTGCGCGTAGCAACCGGCTCGCAGCAGATCACTCGCTGCGGTCAGCAGGCGTAGGCGGCCGACGCCCAGTCCGGGCAGTCGCTCGACCAATGCCGCGTCGGACTCGCTCGCCGCATCGGAGACGATCGGGCGTGTGCCGCAGATCTCGGCGGCACGCAGCGCAGCCGGCAGCGCCCCCTCCGGCGTGTCGGCACCGACGCGAATCAGCACACTGCTGATGCCTTCGCCGGCGAGATGTCGGTAACGCAGTTCGTTGCGTTCACTCACCAAGCCGGTGGGATCATGGCTGCGGCTGAACCATTCCGCCCAGGCGTGGCGATACGACCGGTCGGCAGCGTCACGATCGATCACCGACGGCTCGGCGGTGACCAGTTCGGCGACATAGTCAGGCCCACCGGCCTTGGGGCCGCACCCCACCGACGACCGCTTCCATCCACCGAAGGGCTGACGTTGCACGATCGCCCCGGTGATACCGCGATTGATGTAGGCGTTGCCGACCTGCACTCGTTCGAGCCAGCGGTCGACCTCGGCATCGTCGAGCGAGTGGATACCACCGGTGAGGCCGTACGGCGTGGCGTTCTGCAGTTCGATCGCCTGATCGAGGTCATCGGCGCGCATCACGCCGAGCACCGGCCCGAAGCATTCGGTGACGTGGAACCACGAACCCGGGCGAACCCCGACCCGAACGCCGGGCGACCACAGCGAGTCACCGACCTGGCGGGGCTCGACCAGCCAGCGCTCGCCATCTCCGAGTTCGGTCAGGCCACGTCGCAGCTTCGCCGATGGTTCGCCGATCAGCGGTCCGACGACGCTGCCAGGGTCGGTCGGTGGGCCGACCACCATGCTGCGGGTGGCGTCGGCCAACCGTTCCATGAACGATCCGTCGTCGTACAACGCCGCCTCGACGATTGCCAGGCTCGCCGCCGAACACTTCTGCCCGGCGTGGCCGAACGCCGATTTGACAAGATCGCGGATCGCCACGTCGAGGTCGGCGGCCTGAGTGATGACGATTGCGTTCTTGCCACTGGTCTCGGCGAGCAGATGCATCGCCGGTTTCCACGATCGGAACATTTCGGCCGTCTCGTATGCACCGGTCAATATCACCGAGTCGACGTCGGGATGGCTGATCAATCGTCGACCGACCTCGTCGTCGGGGCAGGCGACGAATTGCACGACATCATTCGGAACTCCGCCACGATGCATTTGCTCGAC
>JANNHY010000047.1:0-5525 GCA_031404635.1 Ilumatobacteraceae bacterium | reverse complement strand
ATCACTGCGGGCAGAGTTGCTCAATACCGTTCAGTTTGGGCTTCACGATTGTCCCATTGCGCACGGCCAGCCCGCTCTTGGTGGTGCGTGTTCGTCCGAACGAGAAGTGGCAGCCTGGAACGTGCTAAGCCCTGGTGGCCGTCTTGCGACGAGCCATCCCAGGGCTTTCGAGAGCAAGCATACCCATGTTTGCGCTGGAGGGCAACGGCGATCGGGGAGGTGTGATGGGGTCGTTCACGTACAGCGAGTTGGAACAAGCGATCTCAGCCGGGCGAGCAAGTCGCTACCTTCGCTCCACAATCAGCCCGGTGACAGGGCAGCCCGACCCAAACGCTGCCGTGCAACTGTACGAGCTCAACGTTGAAATCTCGGCCGCAGCGTGGGCGGTCACCTCTGACATTGAGATAATTCTGCGAAACATCGTCGCCGACTCGATGGCAGCCCACCATGCGGCGACACGAGGCAGCGTGAACCATCGCTGGTATGACGATCCGTCGTGGTTCACGAGCGGTCAGAAGTGGTTCACGTCGGAGACGCTGCGTTCGATTGCGACCGCTATGGGTCGCGTGGGTGACCCTGGCCCGACTGGAGCTCCCCGCCCTCCCGAGGGGAGGGTAGTAGCCGAGTTGACGTTCGGGTTCTGGCGATACTTGTTGGTCAGCAGATACGAGCACAGTCTCTGGAACCCTTCGATCCGCGGCAGCTTTCAAGGCCTCAGCCACCTGTCCGGTTCAGACAGTCGCAAGGCGGTGTACTCGGCCGTCGAACGAATGAACTATCTGCGCAACCGCGTCGCGCACCACGAGCCAATTTACGAACCCTCACCATCCCCGGCCATGCAGGCGGACCAATCGATGCTCGCCGCACGCTCACGGACGCGATTGAGATGATTTCATGGGCGAACCCCGCGGCCGCACAGTGGATCGAGCGTCGCAGCACGCTGACTCGCGCTGGCCGTTGGCGCCATCTCGGTCACTCAGCCCGTGCCATTGCTCGGCCTCCGCTATAGCTGACTGGCGCCTATCCGAGGATCGAGCCGATTCTCTGGTTGCCGACTTGTTCTTCGTCGTCGAGGGTGCCGACGTAGGTTGGCACGAGCGTCTCGACGCTGTGCCCGAGGCGTCTGGCTGTCTCACCGAGTGGCATGCCGGCGCGGAGCCATGTGGTCGCCGCGGCGTGTCGGCAGTCGTAAACCCGCATGGGTTTCTGGCCGACCGATTCGAGCCGGACAGGCAGAGTCTCGGCGGTGACGGTGACGCCAGTTGAGCGCTCGACACGGATCGCGGAGTTCTCCAACCATCCGCCACTGACCTCGACTCCACCGTAATCGCCCTGTGTCACACCCTGGCCCTGTTCCGTGTCGGCGCCCGAAACGGTGGACGCCGCTTGCGGGTCCACGCCTTCGCCCACCAACGGTACGGACAGCGGTGGGTGCAGGTCGCCGGCGGCGACGGTCGCTGACAAGCGGGCGCTGATGGGAGCTGAGCACCACCGCATCGGCCGAACGTCAACTGAGCCGGCCGCCCGAGAAGGTGGCTGTGGCGATCATGGAGTTCATCCGCCGGATGCGTGAGGTCGGATCCGATATCTAGTCGCTATTAGACATGATCGAATCATAAGATTTCCTTGTTCTAATGTTGACAGCGACTTGAAAACGAACTAGAGTACTGCGTATCCGGTTAGCTCCAGTGGTCTACTCTGGGTGGTATTTGAGGCTCTGGAGCGGGTGCGGGTCGGTGTTCACTGCTTGTTGCACGAGCCGATACCAGAGCATGCCGCGTGAGCGGCTTTTGCGTCGGTTGAAGCGGAACGTGTACTCGTCGAGGTAGTAGGCCAGGTGGGTGTCGGATTGGCCGTCGTGCATCGTGCCGGCCAGCCATCGTTTGACGAGTGAGGCGACTTGGTGGACCGCTGGGAGGAGATCGTGGGCGGCGTCGGTGGTGCGGTGCACGACGATCGGGTAGTGCACGATCTGCAGCCGTTTGGCGATGTCGGGGTAGGAGGTTTCGCCGTCGGTGCACAGGATCGATCCGTGGGCGACGACGTCACGGGTGAAGTTGAACAGTTCTTCTTTGCGGTTGGCCATGTCGATCTGGCGGAGCCGGACACGACCGAGCCCGCCGGGGTAGGCCCGTTCAACGGCGATGACTACTTCGGTCTGGTTCACATAGCGCGGGCCGCGTCTGCCCAGCGTGCGCCCCCTGATGAAGGTCGCGTCCATCTCCACAGTCGCACCTGTGCCGCCGAGCAGCTCGCGGTCGGGTCGGACCATCGCTCGGCGCAGCTTGTGCATCCAGGTCCACGCTGTCTCATACGATCCGAACCCGAGCACGCGTTGCAGCCCGAGCGCAGAGACTCCGGTCTTTTGAGCGCACACGAACCACATCGCTGCGAACCAGGTCCGCAACGGATACCGGCTGCGATGAAAGATCGTCCCGGCAGTCACCGACGTCTGACGGCCACACGACCTACACATCCACAAACCCCGATTGGTCCGCCACGCGTCAGCGGCCGAGCACACCGGGCAGCGGAACCCATCAGGCCACCGAAGCTTGGCTAGGTACTCGACGCATGCCACGTCGTCAGGGAACCACGCTTCGAACGACTGCCACGTCCCGGGATAGTCAACGCCGGCCCGAGGCCACGATTCGTCCATCACCACACAGCGTAACCGCCACTGGAGCCAACCGGATACGCGGTACTAGAGTTCGATTTATGAAGGAAGCGGAGGTCGTCGAACTCGTCGAACAACTGGCCGCTATCGACCTCTCCGGCGCCTCGGTCGATTCTTGCAAACAGGTGCTACAAGGTCTGTCCCGCGTCGTTGCCTGGTCCGAAACACGCAAGCTCGCTGTCGCCCAACGTCTGGCCGCGCTGGCCTTGGAGTCGCCGGCGATCTTCCCCGAACAGGTTGTCGACAAAGCTCGCAGGAAAGCGCGAGCTGAGGCGGATCGCAAGCGACGCAACGAGGCGCGAGTAGCTGCTACAGAAGCAAAAGCCGCGAAGCGACCCCGACATACGAAACCAGACTACGAGAAACTACTTTGTCTTGCGGAGCAGCGAGGCTGGGTAGTGTTTCGTGACGAAGGATACTTCAAGTGCAGGTGTCCATGCGCCGAGAAGCACATCAACACGGTCGTGCTCACACCGTCGAGCAGGCGCACACTGGAGAATACAAGAGCGAGATTTAGGAGCTTCCCGTGCTGGAAGGAGGAACCATGAAGTATGAAGTCACCATCCGCGGCACTCTCGTCATCGAGGCCGCGAACAATGAGCGGAACCATGATGAGATGCTCGAGGAAGCATTCGACTTCACTATGCGCGAGATGTTGAAGCTTGCTGACCTCCATGATCCAAGCGCGACTGGGAGCGTCACGTCAGGCGAGATCGTCCTCGCTGCTGTCGTCGATGCGAATAACTACGGCGAAGCCGTTAGCACCGCAGACGTGGCGATGCGATCGGCCCTCCACGCGGCGGGGATCGGCACGAGGGCATGGGAAACGACGCCTCCGTACATTCGGATCGAGTGCACGCGCGTCGAAGCTGAAGAGTTGATCGACGCCTGATTCGGTCGCCCGAGGTGACGGGCTGGCCCGGACGACGCCCAGCACGGACGCGCTCTCGCCGATCGGCTCGCCACCGACGTCGCCGAGGTACGCCGGCGACTCGCAGGCTGACCCGACAGCCCCGTTATACGCGCCCACCGGCGTGGCGGCTCGCCCCGCTGCCCGGGTGCTGCGTCACCTGGGACAAGCTCGTCATCCACCACGTCAAACGGATCCGCCATTGCGGCCCGACCGACATCGAAAACCTGCTCCCGGTATGTATCCGCCATCACCACTACGCCCACGAAGGCCGATGGCAATTCCAACTCGACCCCGACCGCAACCTGACCATCACCCTCCCCGACGGCACCCCCATGACCACTGGCCCACCCGAACCACTCGCCGGATGAATCGACAAGTTGACGTCGAGTCTCACGCGAGACGTGTGGGGGGCAGTTCCCGTTCTTGCACGGCCTCAACTGCGAACGCTTCGCGGCGAGCCACGCGCCGTCCGATAATGGGGCCGGGCGTCATCGTCAGCTGACCTTGAGGTACTGGCGGATTGCCTCTCGAGCGGCCATTCGGCGAGAACTCGGCCGACTCCGATGGCGTCGTCATGTTCCTCGAAACGATGAAGTAGAACGTCGCAGAGGGTCTGATTCACGGCTTCTGACCGGCGACGCTGCAGGTCAGTAGCGTGGCCGAGTTCGCAGAAACTCCGCAGCTCCTCTAAGAAGGTTGGGTCGCGACGGTCGCCGCAGCGGAGCCGGTGGACCCGTTCCAAAGCGCAGCGACAGGGACCGCCCAAATCCTTTCGCTGAGGCGCGCCGTGATCGGGCCGGTATGTAGCACGACGCCACACTCGAACCGATCGCCGAGGCGATCGCGCAGGAATGTGAGACCGCGGGCGTCGCCGGCGTTGACAGATCTCGCCGACTTCACCTCGACAGCGAATGCCCGCCCGTCGGGCCGTTCGATGATGATGTCGACCTCGACGCCTGAGCGGTCACGGAAGTGCGCGAACCTTATCGCCTCGTCGACCGTCGTCGCTTGGCGCATGAGCTCGTTGAGAACGAACGACTCGAGGAACGCGCCGCCTGTCGTCGATGTCGCGAGGCGCGCGGCGGAGAGCGAGAGTGCTCCGGCGGCAAGACCGGTGTCGGTCACATGAAGCTTCGGTCGATGGCCGGCCTTGGCGGAGATGCCGACGGTCCAACCCGGTAGCTCGGTGGTCAGGTAGAGGCGCTCGAGCAGGCGGCGATATGAGGCAAGCGTGGGGTGCGAGACTTCGAGCACTTGCGCCAGCTCGGTGTTGACCGCGGTCGCCGAAGTTCGTTGGGCGACGAGTCGGTAGAGCTTCGAGAGGGCACCTGGGTGGCGCACGTCGATCAGTTCGGGTACGTCACGATCGGCCACAGTCGCCAAGTAGCTCGAGAACCAACGTGTCCGAAGTGCCGCCGTCGATCGTCGGAGCGCCGCCGGGTAGCCGCCGGCGACGACGATATCGAACACGTTCTGGCGTTCGAGTGTGGTTCGGAAGTTCCCGGGCTCACCTTGGCGGAGCAGCTCGGCGAGCCAACGGTTCGTCGCCCCGAACACCTCCGCCGCCGACAGTGGCATGAGAGGTAGGCGATGGGCGCGCCCCGTGAGGGTCTCGGTGCCTGACGGCAGAAGGTGCGAGCTGACGGACCCCGCAAGCAGAAATCGGCCGGCGCCGCCCTCCCGATCGACGACGCGTTTGACGACGGACAGGATCTCCGGGGCCCGATGGAACTCGTCGATGGCGACGAGACCCGACGATGCCAGCGCTCGTCCAGGGCGGCTGTAGCGAAACAGGGTCTAGCCGCCAAAGCTCGGCTTGTGCGTCGCTTGGGACAAACTCGTCATCCACCACATCAACTACTTCCAGAACGGCGAACCCACCGACATCGACAACCTTTTACCCCTCTGTATCCGCCACCACCACTACGCCCACGAAGG
>JANNHY010000046.1:0-8825 GCA_031404635.1 Ilumatobacteraceae bacterium | reverse complement strand
ACCTCCGACGGCGCCGCGACGAGATCGCCGGCCTCCAGTAGTCCCCTTCAGTCGGTCGTGCGGGCCCGGTAGCTGCGCCGCGCCGAAAGTTTGAATCAGCGCCGTGCGGGGTACTCGATGAGCATGATTGTTGTCGGACTTGTTCTCCTGCTCGTCGGCCTTGTTCTCAAGATCGGCATCCTCTCGTCGGTGGGCATCCTCGTGCTCATCGTCGGTTGCGTGCTCATGCTGCTGGGCCGAACAGGTCGCCAAGTCGGCGGCCGAGCACACTATTGGTGAAACGCACGAAGTACTAGCCGAGGACGACCCTGACCTGGTGAGTGACGCCATCGTCGGCGAGCGGGATCGCCGCAGCGCGGGCTGGCAGCGAGCGTCCATCGAGCTCCGCCGATATCACGCCGCGACTGACCCCCTGTGGGTTCTCGACGACGATCTCGTATCTGGCGCTGTGATAACGGAAGTCGATCTCGAAGCCCGGCCAGGCGCGGGGGATGCACGGATCCAGTAGGAGCACCGTTCCGCGTAAGCGGAATCCCAGGATCCACTCGACACCGGCCTGGTACATCCAGCCAGCCGACCCCGTGTACCAGGTCCAACCGCCGCGCCCGACGTGCGGCGGTTCGGCGTAGACGTCGGCCGCCATGACGTACGGCTCCACCTTGTAGCGATGGACCCCCGCCCTGGTGCTGGCATGGTTGATGGGGTTGAGCACGGAGAACAGCTCGCCGGCCTTGTCGCCGTCGCCGAGCGCGGCAAAGGCGAGGACCGACCAGATGGCTCCGTGGGTGTACTGGCCGCCGTTCTCGCGGATACCCGGCAGGTACCCCTTGACGTAGCCCGGATCGACGTCGGAGCGGTCGAATGGCGGGGTGAACAGCAGGACGAGACCGTCGCCGAGGCGGATGAGGTACTCATCGACAGCGGCCATCGCCTGCTCGGCGTGGGACTGTCGGGCCGCCCCCGACAGGACAGCCCACGATTGGGCGATCGAGTCGATCCGGCACTCGGCGTTCATCGCCGAGCCGAGCGGGGTTCCATCGTCGAAGAATGCTCGGCGGTACCAGTCGCCGTCCCAGCCGTGGCGCTCGAGCGCCAGCTGCAGCGCTTGCATGTGGGCCCGCCAGCGCTCGGCGCGAGGGCGCTGACCGCGAGACTCGGCAATTGGAGCGAACGCCGCCAGGGCGATGTGCAGGAACCAGCCCAACCAAACGCTCTCGCCCCGGCCCTCGTGCCCCACGCGGTCCATGCCGTCGTTCCAGTCACCCGACCCGATGAGCGGCAACCCATGCTCGCCGACAGCGAGGCTCCGGTCGAGCGCAGCGGCGCAGTGGTCGAACAGCGAGCCAGACTCCGGTGAGCGTTCCGGCTGGAAGTACGCGTTCGTCTGATCCGGTCGCAGGATCGGGCCGGCGAGGTATGGGATGGTCTCGTCGAGGACCGCCGAGTCGCCCGTGACAGCGAGGTAGCGATCGACCGCGTACGGCAGCCAGACGCGATCGTCGGAGATTCGGGTTCGCACACCCCGACCCGACGGCGGATGCCACCAGTGCTGAACGTCGCCCTCGACGAATTGCTGAGCCGCTGCTCTCAAGAGATGTTCGCGGGCCAGTTCGCGCTTGGAGGTCACCAAGGCGATGACGTCTTGGAGTTGGTCACGGAAACCGTAGGCTCCGCCGGCCTGGTAGAACGCCGACCTCGCCCACAGTCGACAGGCGAGGGTCTGATAGATCAGCCAGCGGTTGAGCATGATGTCCATCGATCGGTCGGGCGTGCGCACCTGGATAGTCCCCTGGGCATCGTCCCAGTAGCTCGCCACGCCTCGCAGCGTTGCCCGGTGGTCGGCCATTCGCCCGCGCCGGATGAGGTCGGCCGCCGCCGTGGGCCCTTCCGCCTCACCGAGCAGTACGAGGACCTCGGTGCGCGCTCCGTTGGCGAGCTCGAAGCTGGTCTGCAAGGCGGCGCACGGATCCATGCCGGCGCCGGCAGCCCCCTGTAGCCGGTACCCGCGGTCCAAGCCGGCGGGTCGGTCTGCGGCGCCGTTGCGGCCGAGGAACTCGGTCCGATCGGCCGTCCACGCCGTCTGCCGCCCGCCGAGGTCGAGGAATGCGACCCGGCCGCAGAACTCGGTATTCCACGGGTTGCGCACCAGCAGCGCTCGAGTCTCGAGATCCAGTGCCGTGACGATCCGCGGTGCGTTGGCCCCGCGCGAGCTGCCCAGCACCCACTCGGCATAGGCGGTCACGGAAAGTCGCCTCGAGCGTCCGGATCGGTTCTCGATGGTCAGCACCGAGATCTTCAGCGGGTCGTCGAGCGGCACGAACTGGACCAGGTTGAGGTCGATGCCATCGTGCAGGTGCTCGAACCGGCTGTATCCGGCACCGTGGCGGGTGACGTAGGTCGATTTCTCGCAGCGGATCGGCTGAGCGGTCGGACCCCACAGCTCACCGCTGTCGTCGTCGCGGACGTAGATCGCCTCGCTGATCGGGTCGCTGACAGGGTCGTTGGACCACGGTGTGAGCTGATTCTCGCGGCTGTTGCCTGACCAGGTATAGCCCGACCCGGACTCGGACACCTGGAACCCGAACGACTCGTTGGCGATCACGTTCAACCACGGCGCGGGGGTGGATTGTCCTGGGCCGAGGATGGTGACGTACTCACGCCCGCCATCGGAAAAACCACCGAGCCCGTTGAAGAACTCCAGCTCCGGACGCGGCGCTACCGCCTCGATCAAGGTCTTCCGCGAACCGGGCAGCACTGCGGGCAAAGCGGCTTTTTCGGGGCGGTCGAGGCGGATGACCTGATCGGCAAGACTGCCCCGGCGGCTCAGCACGACGGCCCGAGCCGCCGTCTGGAGCAGGGTGCGGTCTTCGTCAGCGAGCTGGTCGCCGCGCAGGATGTACACCCCGCCGTGGCCCGGATGGCTGTCGTGGCCCATGATCGACTGGCTCGTCCGCACCAGCGCCTCGAGCGAATCGTGGAGGCTTTCGGCGTACGTGGCGCCATGCTCGTTGAGGATCACCAGGTCGACGTCGAGGAGTTTCAGTCGCCAGTACTCGTGGGCGCGCAGCAGTTGCCGAACTATGTCGAGGTCTTCGACCTCATCGATCCGCACCACGACGATGGGCAGGTCGCCGGAGATGCCGTGGGCCCACAGGCCCGGCGCCCCTTGCTCGTTGGTGGCCAGCAGGCCGGCCGACGGCCGCAGCGTGGGGTCCGAGTAGAGGATCCGGTTGGCCAGGCGTTGGAAGAGGTGGGCCTCATCGGAGTTGATCCCGAGGTGGTTGAGCTGGACCTGGGCCTGGGTCCAGGCCAGGATCGCGGCCCGCTCGAACGTGGCCACCTCCCGGTACTTGTCGGCTATGTCAAGGACCTCCTCGCGCGACTCGGCGACGACCGTGGAGAAGATCGCGTGGGCGGTCGCGCCAGGGGCGAGCCTGACCCGGCAGCGGAGGCTGAAGATCGGATCCAGCACCGCGCCGACCGTGTTCGAGAGCGGACGCCCATCGATGACCGAGACCGGCGAGCGGACCGAGCGCCCCCGGCCGAGGAAGCGGGCGCGATCCGTCTCGTACTGGATGACGCCACGGGTTTCCTCCTCGACCACGGCAACATGTGCCGCCCAGATCGGCTTGTCGTCACGGGATCGTGGACGGCGCGTGGCCAGGAGGGCACCGATTTCTGGTACGAACTCGGTCTGCACGAACAGGTTCTGGAAGGCCGGGTGAGCCATATCGTCGGCCTGCGACGCGAGAGCGATCTCGGCGTACGACGTCAACTCGATGTCGCGATGATGCGAGCTGAGATTGGTCAGCGACACGCGGCGGATCTCGGCGTCGTCCTCCGCCGACACGACGACGGTCATGTTGGTCACGATCGAGCCGTCGCGACGGGTGAACTCGGCGTGGTCTTCGGAGTAAATGACCTCGTAGCTGTCTGCCTCCTGGCCGCTGGGCTGGTGACCCACCGACCGCACCGAGCCGGTGTACATGTCACGCACGAACAGGAAGGTGCCCCACGAGTCACAGGTCACGTCCTCGCGCCAGCGGGTCACGGCCACGTCGCGCCAGCGGCTGTAGCCCGAACCCGCGGCCGTCACCATGACCACGTACCTACCGTTCGACAGCAGGTGCGTACGTGGGATCGCGTCGTGCGGCGAGTTGAAACGACGCAGGATCGGTGGCACGAGATCGCGCACATCGGCGGCGCTCTTCACCTCTTCGGCACGTGGCCGGGTCACGAGCACGTTGCGCGGCATCCGCTCCTGCAGCAGCAGTTCTGTCGCCTCGACGATCGGGTCGGCGTGGAAGCGCTCGACCATCACGCGGTCGTTGAGGACGTTGCCGATGGCCACCAGCGCCATCCCCTGGTGATGGGCCATGTAGCTCTTGACGATCGCGACCGAGGCCCCCTCGGGGAGCCGGCGCGCCGTGTAGTCGAGCGCCTCCCGAAAACCGTACCGTCCGCTCGCCCCAGCTTTGCTCAACCGGGCGAGGTTGCGCACAGCGGCCTCGGGCTCGATCATCGCCGCCAGGGCCGTCGCGTACGGCGCCACGACGACATCCTCGCTCAGTCCTCGCTTCAGGCCGAGCCCGGGCACGCCGAAGCTCGAGTATTGGTAGGTCTGGGCGATGTCACGGGCGTTGAACCCTGATTCTGAGATTCCCCAGGGCACGCCGAGGTCGGCCGCGTAACGCATCTGGCGAGCCACGACCAGCCGGTTGGTTTGTTCCAGCAGGCTGTTGGCGGGAGCGCGCATCACCAGGGCGGGCATGAGGTATTCGAACATGGACCCGGACCACGAGATCAGCGCCGAGCCGCGACCGATTGGCGTCAGCGATCGGCCGAGCCGGAACCAGTGATCCGGGGCGACGTCGCCCTTGGCGATCGCCAGGAAGCTGGCGAGGCGAGCCTCGGAGGCGAGAAGGTCGTAGTAGCTCGTATCCAAAGAGCCGTCGAGGACTCTGAACCCGATCGAGAACAGCTTGCGGGTCGGGTCGAACAGAAAGCTGAAGTCCATCTCCCGGAAGACCTGATCGGCCTGGTGGGCGATCGCCTGGAGTCGTCGAACGAGTGTCGCCGCGGCCGACGATCCGTCTCCGGCTCCCCGCACCGGCGGATCGGAGAGCTCGGCGATTGTCGAAAACGCCGTCGCCTGCGGATGGGGTTGCAGCACAGCGAGGTCGCGAACATGGCTGTTGACGGTCAGGCGGGCCACCTCGGCCCAGGTGACGAGCTCGCTTTCCGGACCCTCGCCTCGGTCCGCGGTGAGGGCCGCGGCAACGTCCGACAACGTTCGGGCGTAGGCGGAGAGCTCGCCCAATCGGTCGGCCCAAGCCTGGGGCGTCGTTGGTACGACCGTACCGGTCCCAGCGGGCAACTCGAGGGCTTCGTCGAGGTGCTGCCGGGTCAGCGTCTGGCTTCTCCGTTCGTCGCTGATCGCCCCGGCCGCCTCGCGGGTCAATGCGATCCCGTCACCGATCCCGGTCAGCGCGGCCGCGACCGGAAGCGGCTGGTCGATCATCTGCCGGCAGGCGTTGGACAGCGTGAGGAGGTGGCCGGCGAGATTGCCACTGTCGACCGACGACACGTACGCCGGCTCCAGCCGGCGCAGGTCGCGCGTGTCGTACCAATTGTAAAGGTGTCCTCGGAACTGTTCGAGGTTACCGATGGTCGCCATCGTCTCTTCCAGACGTTCCACCATCTCGACGGTCCCGATCCAACCAAAGTCGCGAGCCGTCACCGTTGCCAGTAGGTACATCCCGATGTTCGTGGGCGAGGTGCGATGCTCGACTACCGGCTTCGGATCGTCTTGGAAGTTGTCGGGCGGCAGCCCATGGTCCTGCGGACCGACGAAGGTCTCGAAGAACAGCCACGTCCGTCGGGCGGTGAGGCGGAGTGTCTCGACGTCGGCGGGCGATAGCTGCTCATTGGCCGATTCGACGGCTGGCAGGCTCACCCAGCGGGCGACGACCGGTGAGAGCAGCCACAAGACCACGAAGGGTGCCGCAACCCACACCGCGCCCGGCTTGACGGCGAAGACGACGACGCCAGTGGTCGTGGCGATGGCGACGCCGCCGGCCATCTGCCGGTAGAAACCAGCGAGTTCGAGGTGATGGGCTGCCTTGGCCTGGGCGGCGGTCATCCACTCGAGCAGGTTCCGCCGGGTGGCGTACACCCGGGCCAGGGTGCGCACGATCGCGTCGACCATCAGCCACGCCTGGTGGGCGAGGAACGTGAAGCCAAGCACCACGTGGGCAGTGGCGACGGCGATGTCGGCGCCGACGGCTCGCACGTGGCTGCGCTTGGAGATGCCCTGCCGCCGCGGCAGCAGTCCGGCGAGGACCGGCAGCGCGGCCGGGGCGATCACCGAGGCTATGACGAACGCGGTCCACAGACCCGCCGAGACCCCCGGCAGCGTCCAGGCGGCGACGAGCGTCGCCAGCGTGAACGGGGCGAACATCGTTCGGCGAAGGTTGTCGACCATTTTCCACAGGGCGATGCCGGGAATGGACCTCCGGCTTCTGTGGCCGTTGGCGTCCTTTGCCCGGCCAAGGATCCATGGCAGGAGTTGCCAGTCGCCGCGAGCCCAGCGGTGCTGGCGTGTCGACGAGACGAGGTAGTTCGAGGGGAATTCATCGAACAGCTCGACGTCGGTCACCAACCCGGCGCGGGCGAACACGCCCTCGAACAGGTCGTGGCTCAAGAGCGTGTTCTCGGGTACTCGGTCTTTCATCGCCGCGTCGAAGGCGTCGAGGTCGTAGATCCCCTTTCCGGTGAAGCTCCCCTCCTGGAAGAGGTCCTGATAAACGTCGGAGACCGCGGATGCATACGGGTCGATTCCGGCCGATCCGGCGAAGATCCGCTGAAATATCGATCCCCCATGCTCGGCCGGCAGCGTTGGGGTGATCCGGGGCTGGAGCACGCCGTAGCCCTGGGTAACCCGGCCGGACGCCGAGTCGAAGGTCGGCCGGTTAAGCGGATGGGCCATCGTCCCGACGAGTCGCCCGACCGCGCCGCGCGGCAGCCGCGTATCGGCATCGAGTGTGACGACGAAGCGCACGTCTGCCGGCGGGGTCGACTCGGCCCGCCCCGTTGTCAAGATGCCCGTCGTCGCCGACCCGCGCAGGAGGGCATTCAGTTCGTGGAGCTTGCCGCGCTTGCGCTCCCAGCCCATCCAGCAGCCCTCGGCCTCGTTCCAGCTTCGCCTGCGGTGGAAGAGCAGGAACCTGGCGCCTCCTCCGGGGGCGTCACCGTGGCGCTTGTTGAGCCGGTCGATCGCCGCCGCCGCAGCGGCGAGCAGTTCGTCGTCGCCGGGGACATACTCGCTGGGAGCGTCGAGCCAGTCCGACAGCAGGGCGAACCGAAGATCGCCCTCGCGGTTGCCCAGGTAATGAACCTCCAGGCCACTGACCAGCGCCTCGACGTCGTCCTCGCTGGTCAGGAGCATTGGCACTACGACAAGTGTGCGTAACCGTGATGGCACGCCGTCATCGAGATCCAACCGGGGCAGCGATTTCGGCCCCAGCACCTGAGTGACCATCCGGTTGACAAGGGCGACCGCGAGGTCGGAAGCAGGGGCGAGGGCGAGGATCGCTACCACGACGATGCCGGCGCCGAAGGCGCCTCGATCCCTGGACAGCAGAAGTGGCACAGCCACGACGACCGCCGTGGCGACGGCGAGTGTGCCGAGGTAGCCGGTCGCCGGGAACCGCAAATAGGCGCGCTGCAGCCGGTGTGCCAAGGGCATCCGAACATGGAGGTCGCGCTCGAGCGCCGAGCGGCCATCGGAGATCAGGTAGTAGCCGGGATCCCGGCTTCGCGCTGACCGAGACGGTTCGTCATCGTCGTCAGACCGCGCCGCCTCGGCCATCTCGGCAGCCTTCCGAGCGATCTCGATCTCGGTGAGGCCCGAACCCCGTGCCAACTCCTCGACGGCTTTCCGGTAGCTGTCTCGTGTCGCGAAATCCATGTCGCCGAACGCACTCCTGGCTCCAAGGATCTCATCGACCAGGCAGACGCTCTCGACGAACTGCGCCCAGTCGAACCACGAGATGAGACGCATGCTCGTGATCACGTTTCGCACCGTCACGTTCATCGTCGCCTGGCGCTGGTGCTCGAGGCGGACCATCTCCTCGGCATTGGTGCCCTGAGCCGCGAGGAGTTCCTCCAGCCAGCGAAGGCCAGGGGTGACCGCAGGATCCTGATCGCGTAGGCGCTGGAAGAGCTGGACGCGGGCGGCCGTCGGGTGCGTAGCACGCGAGAGCCGACGCAGCGACGCTGCCGCATCCTCCGCGCTGTCCTTGCCCAGGCCGAGCAGGCCGTCGGCGAGATCGTCCGCCGTCTGGCGCGCCGTGCGGCTGCGCACGATCTGCTCCGAGAGTCGGCGGAGATTTTCGACGAGGATGATCCGCATGCTGATCGCGACCGCCCATAGCTCGCCGATCGTCAGGGGATTCACCTCCTGGTAGGCGCGGACCATTCGCCGAAGGCTCTCCGGGTCGAAACGGCTGTCGGTGTGGGCGACGTAGGCCCAGGCGAGACCGAGGACCCGCGGGTAGCCGGCGAGATGGCCGTCGGCCAGCTTGGGGAGCTCGCGGTAGTAGTCAGGGGGCAGGTCGTCGCGGATCTCGCGGAGCTGCTCGTCGACGATGGGAAAGTTGTCGACGAGCCATTCGGCTGCCGGGGTGATCGAACGTTCGTCCTTGATCGCCCGGGCCAGGACGCGGTACGACTCCACCAGAACTCGGCCGTTCTCGGCAATGCGGGGACGAATTGCGTGTCCTCGCCGAGACGACAAGGTGACAGTCTGGGCGGCGGCAAGGGTC
>JANNHY010000045.1:0-32305 GCA_031404635.1 Ilumatobacteraceae bacterium | reverse complement strand
GGTGGACACGTTCTCTGAGGCGATTGAGGACTGCACCTGGGTGGTGGGCACCACGATGCGGTTGATCGATGGGAGAAAACGGCTCACCCCGCGGGAGCTCGCGGAGACGGCCCAGCAGCGCACCGATGACACCTGGGTCGGCACCTTGATACTGGGCGGCGACGAGGACGCCATCGGGATTGCCGCTGACGACGCCGACGACATAGCCGGCCGCCGACAAGGTCTCGGTGACCTGCTGCAGTGTGAGATTGGCCAACGGCGGCATGGCGACGAGATCGGGGCCCTTCGAGACCGCCACGCTGATCGCCGCCCCTCGATCGACCGTACTGTCGGTGGGTAGGTCTTGACGCACGATCAGCCCGGGGGCGACGGCGTCGCTGAACTCCGGCTCGAACTGGGCCAGCACCAGGCCCTGGGCGACAAGTGCCGCCGTGGCCTGGTCGATGGTCAGCCCGGTCAGGTTGGGGACCACTCGTGGCTGTGGCCCCGCAGACAACACGACAGCAACAGTCGTACCGAGGGTGACGGTGTCGCCCGCCCTCAACCCTGGCTGCTCGGGAACCATCCAACTGATCACCAAGCCGGCCGGGACCACCTCGTCGAATGCTGGATCCGCCTGTTGCAACACCAAGCCGAGCCGCGCCAGGTTGGCGGTTGCCTGGTCGAGCGTCGAACCGACGAGCTCAGGCAGCGGCCGCGGTGCCGGGCCAGTACTGACCACGAGCTGAAAGGCCTTGCCCTCCTCGACAGCGGTGGCCTCGGCCGGCTGCGTGCGGATGACCAAGCCAGCGGCGATGTCGTCACTGGGTTCGCGGGTGACGACGGTGTCCCATTCGAAACCGGAGATCTGGTTGAGTGCTTCGGCCTCGGCCAGCCCGACGAGACGGGGAACTTCATGGGTGTTGATGGTGGTGCGGGTGACGAGATAGGCGACGCCGCCGGCGCCCGCCGCGCCAACTACGAGCAACAACGCAATCGCCCACCTGACCCAGCTGCGACGGCGGCCCGGCACCTCGCCGACGGGCTCCGCTGTTGGGGGCCGGGCGTCATCTGGATTGCTCTCCCCCACTGTCGGCACGTTCGCGGCCGTGACCGGCGGCGGTGGCTCCGTCGGCCCGGTCGCCGGCACGACGGGCGGCGACGACGGACGGGCCATCGCACCCGAGGAGTCGGCGAACATCCCCGAATTCGGCAAATTGATCGGCGCCGGGCGCGGCAGCTTCTCGGCGGCCTGCACCAGGGCCCGCCCGAACTCGGCGGCCGAGTACCGATCCTCCGGCAGTGGACGCCCGGCGCGTTCGAGCACCGCGGCCAGCGGGCCGAGGTCTGCTGACACAGGCATCAACCGGCCGATCCGATTCGAGAGCGTGGCCACCGTCGAGTCGCCGGCGAACGGCACAGAACCGCTCATCGATTCGAGCATCGTCAAGCACAACGAATACACGTCGCCCTTCGGGCCGCGCCGACCGGATTCGGCCAGCTCCGGCGCGGCGTACATTGCCAGCGCATTGCTGACGTGGGTGCGGTCGGTCCACAAGGCCTCGCCGACCACGTTGGCCAGGCCGACGTCGGTGATTCGCAGACGCTGGTCGTCGCCGAACACCAACGTCGACGGGCGGATGTCGCCATGCACCAGACCCCGGCGATGGACGACGTCGAGGGCCTTGCATGCCTCGAGGCCGACCATCAACGCCTGCGACGGCGAGAGAGTACGCCCGCGGTCGAGGAACTCGCGGAGACTTCCGCCACCGAGATGTTCGACGATCACGTACATCGCCTTGCGGTCGTTCCAGATATCGGCGCCCCAGTCATAGATTTCGGCGATGTTGGGATGCTTGATGGATGCTCCCTGCTCGGCGGCGAGGCGGAAGGCGCGCTCGAAGCCCTCACCCGAACTGAGATCGGGGTGGACAACCTTGATCGCAACGACGGATTGTTCGACGAGGTCAAAAGCGTCGAAGACGGCGGCGTCGACGCCGCTGCCGCGGCGGGGTCCGAGTTGGTAGCGACCCGCCACGATCCGACCGTTGAACTGTGGGTCGATCACTGTCATGGGGAACTGAACGCTACCGCGACCCGGGCGCGGTGGGCATGCAGGTGCGAAATCGGGGCTGCGAGGGGAGAATGCCGGAACAATGACGAAAGAATGGGGCGTATGAATCCGCCACGCATGAACCGTCAGCAGTGGGTACTGCTGGCCTGCAGTTTCGTCATTGCCGGCGGTCTGGTGATGGTGATCCTCGGTTTCATGTCGTCCGTGACCGGCCGCAAGGCGTTGGCGCTTCCGTCGACCATCGAGAACATCGATCCGGTTCGCGGTGCCGTGCGCGTTCCGGCACAGACCGAGGTGTTCGTCGACCTGCTTCCCGGGTACACCGGCGTGCTGATCATCGACGACATCGAGTTGGAGACCGTCGATCGCAGCAATCTCGGCACACCAAACCAGGTCCCTGGGCAGCAGGTGTCGCTACCAGCTTCGACCATCTACGAGAGGGGCAACGCCACACTCACGTTCGTGCCGGCCGAGGGCGCAGCGATCGAGTCTTTCTCGCAGGGCACGCACACCGCCAAGGTGGTCTTCTGGAAGGTCCTCGAATCCCGCGATCGCTCCCAGTCGTACACCTGGACGTTCTCGGTCTTCTGAGCGGTCAGTCGGGCAGGTTGCCGGTGGCCAGCAAGTGTTCGAAGCCGGCGTCGTCGAGGATCGGCAACCCAAGCTCTTGCGCCTTGGCGATCTTGCTCGCACCTGGTGCGTCGCCGACCACCACCGCGAAGGTCTTGGCACTGACGCTGCCCGGGCTCTTGCCACCACGTGCTTTGATCGCCAGTTCGGCTTCCTCACGCGAATACCGTTCGAGTGTCCCGGTGACGACGACAGCCTTGCCGGCCAGCACCGGCGCCAAGCGGCTGACCTCGACCTTGCCGAACTCGACGCCGGCACGTCGAAGCTTGTCGACGAAGGATCGGTTGGCATCGATGGCGAACCAGCCGCGGATCGAGCCGGCAATCACCGGTCCGACGCCGTCGGTCGTCGCCAGCGCGGCCTCATCGGCACCCAGGATCGCGTCGAGGGTGCCAAAGGCGACGCTCAACGACTCGCTCGCCGATGGTCCGAGTCCCTTGATCCCGAGCGCCGTCAGTAACTTCGGAAGTGGCCGAGTTTTCGATCCCTCGATCGCGGCGAGCAGCTTTTCGGCGCTGATCTGGGCAAATCCGTCGAGGCCGAGCAGCTGGTCGAGCGTGAGTGAGTAGATGTCGGCGGGATCGGTTATCAATCCGGCATCGCTGAGTTGGAAGACGGTACGTTCCCCGAGACCCTCGATATCCATCGCCCCGCGCGACCCGAAGTAGATCACCCGCTGGTCTCGCTGGAACGGGCAGGCCGGCTCGACACATCGGGTGTCCGACTCGCCTTGCGGTCGCACCAGTTCGGTGGCCAGAGGGCACGGACAGATCTTCGGGAACTGCCACGGCTCACTGCCATCCGGCCGCAGCGACAGTACCGGGCCGACGACCTCGGGGATCACGTCACCGGCTTTGCGGACGATCACCGTGTCGCCGGGGCGCACGTCCTTGGCACGGACCTGGTCCTCGTTGTGCAGCGTTGCCATGCGCACCGTTGAGCCACCGACGAACACCGCGTCGAGCACGGCGAATGGGGTGGTGCGCCCCGTGCGGCCGACCGAGACCTGGATGTCACGCAGGATCGTGGTCCTTTCCTCAGGCGGGAACTTGAAGGCAATCGCCCACCGCGGCGCTCGCGATGTGAAGCCGAGCAGCTCGCGCTGCGCCAGCTGGTCGACCTTGGCGACTACACCGTCGATCTCGTACGGCAAGTCGTGGCGATGCTCCTGCCAGTGCCTCGCGAACGCATAGACGGCGGCGAGGTCGTCGACCACACGTACCTCGGGGTTCACCGGCAACCCGAGCCCCTCGAGAAACGCCAGTGTCTGCTGATGGCTGGCGAACTCGGGGCCTCCGATCACCTCACCGAGTTGGTAGCACCAGAAGCTCAGTTCACGACTGGCCGTGACCCGCGGGTCCTTCTGTCGCAGGCTGCCTGCACCGGCGTTGCGTGGGTTGGCGAACCGCGGTTGACCGGCCAGCGCTGCTCGCTCGTTGAGCGCCTCGAAGCTGGCGATCGGCATGTACACCTCGCCGCGCACCTCGACCACCTCGGGGGCGCCGCCGGGTAGCCGCTTGGGTAGCGCGGCAATCGTCGCCACGTTGGCCGTGACGTCTTCACCAACACGGCCGTCGCCCCGAGTCGCCGCTTGCACGAATTTGCCGAGCTCGTAGCGCAGGCTCATCGCCAGCCCGTCGATCTTCAGCTCGCACACGAATCTGGCCGGCGCGCCACTGAGCCCACGGGCGACACGCTCGCCCCATTGCGTCAGCTCGGCCTCATCCATGGCGTTGTCGAGGCTGGTCATCGGCACGCGGTGGATTACCGGAGCAAACGTCGCCGACAGCGGCGCGGCGCCAACCAGCGCTGTCGGCGACTCCGCCGAGGCGAGTTCGGGATGATCGCTCTCGAGTTTGAGCAACTCCCGAACCAGCAGGTCGTAGTCGGCATCGGCGATCTCGGGGCTGTCGAGGGTGTGGTATCGCTCGTTGTGGTAAGCGATCTGCCGGCGGAGCTCGGTGGCGCGGGCCGCAAGCTCGACAGACTCGGTCATACGTGCGAGTGTAAGCAGCCAGGCGACAGCTAGGCGCCGAGTGAGAAGCGCGTCGCCGCCGCCTGATCCCTGACCCGACCGCTGATTTCGGCGGCGAGTCGGTGAACTCGCTCGGCGACAGCGGGAGTGTGCATTCCGAGACCGCACCCGGGCGTGATGATCGACTGGCGGCGAAGCTGCGCAGGGTCGGCGCCGCGCTGCACCAGCTCGCACCACAACTCACTGAGTTTGCGCCACGGCCGTTCTGCCGACGTCGGGATCGGGCCGTCTGTGGAGACCGCGCCCCAGGCGATGGTGCCACCGTCGTTGAGGAATCCCGCCAAGTAACCGGCCGATTCGAGCAATCGCAGATCGACAGGGACGGATAGCACGTCGGGGCCGATCGCCACGATCGAGGCGATGTCGGCGGTGGCGTACACGTGCAGACCGGTGACTGCCACCGGCTCGATCGCGGCGAGGGCAGCGGAGACCAGATCGATGGCTGTATCGGGAGCGATCGGGAACTTCGCACCCATCAGCTCGTCGAGCGTCGGCTCGTCGATGAACACAACCTGGCGGCACCCTGGCAACACCTCAGCAACGTGGTCGACGAGCTGGCGGATGCGGCAGCGAACAGCGCGCCCCGAGACCTGGAAGGCCACATCGCTGCTCAGCCCGGCGCGGACGAGGGCCAGGCCGAGCGTGACCGGGCCGACGAACTGCCATTTCACCGGACCGCTGCGACCAGCGGCGGCAGCGATGAACGCTCGCCATCCACCGAAGGCGTCGTGGTGGAGATCGGTGACGACCGGAGCGTCGGGGTCGAAGCTGGTGGCATCGAAAGCGATGCTGCCGTATTGACCGACGGTGATACCGGCCAGCCCGACCAGAGCTTGCGGGATCATGTCTTCGGCGGGCGAACGCTTCGGCAATGTCGGAATCGCCGGTAGCTCGAGGCTCGCCAGTGCGAATGCTGCGGCAGCATCGGCGTCGCGATGAGGCAGGCTGCCGATCCCTGTGGCTATGCCACTTGGTAGCTGAGCACGATTCACCCCTGGTCACTTCCTCGGCGACATCGTTCCACTCGCGATGGGCGGCGCACGAACGGAGCCAGATCGAGCGACTCGTTGGCCAAGCCGTCCTCGAATCGGCAAGTGTTGAGCCATGCACTCCGTCGGGTCACGTCTGCTATCCGGGCTGACCGGGTTGTGGGGGCCGCGAGTCCTCTGGCTCGCCGTCGGCATCGGTGGCGTGTGGTCGATCGGTGAGGCACTCGAGGGTCGATCCGGCGCATTGCGCACGACGGTCAGCGTCGGTGCCTGGCTGGTATGGGGCATCGGGGTCGTTGCCCTCGCGGTGCCATCGACACTCGGGCTCACGGTGATGCGTATGCTCAGCGCTCTGGCATGTGGCGCCGCCGGTGTCAGCTGGGCCGGCGGCGCGTCACCGGCGCCCGGTGGCGTGTTCGTCGCCTGCACGCTGGTCTGCGCACTGCTGGTCGGTGGAGCAGATTTCGGCCAGCGGTGCGTGCAGTCCTCGGCATACGGCGACGAGCAGCGCTTCTTGCTTCGCCCGCCTGCAGCGTTTCTGTTGCCGGTCGCAGTCGCCGGTCTGATGTGGGTGGCGGCAGTACTCGCCGCGCCACTGCTGTTGGCGTCGGGGCTGTGGATCGGTGGCGTTGTCGCGCTGCTGGGCGTGCTACTGACCTGGCTACTGCTTCCTCGATTCAATGTGCTGTCGCGACGCTGGCTGGTACTGGTACCTGCCGGCGTGGTGGTGCACGACCAGGTGGTACTCGCCGAGACGTTGATGGTGCCGCGGCCCGACGTACTCGGGATCGACCTCGCCCTGGCGGGCACCGAGGCCGCCGACTTCACCGGGCCGGCAGCCGGTCACGCCGTCGAGATCGGCATGAGGTCGATGATCACAGCACTGCTCGCACCGACCAAGGCCGAGCCGAAGGGCACCGCGCTGCACGTGCAATCGTTCATCGTCGCCCCCACGAGACCGGGCGCCGTCCTGGCCGCCGCTCGCCGTCGACCATGACCGTGGAGTGTTTGGAGGCGCCCAGGTAGGCCCGAGACACTCCACACCGCCCTGGTGGAGTGTTTGGAGGCGCCCAGGTGGGCCCGAGACACTCCACACTGGGTTATTTGGCGATGCCGCCGCCGAGGACGTAACGGTCGCTGTGATCGAAGAAGACCACGCTTTGGCCGGGGGCGACGCGGCGTTGAGGGCTGTGCCAACTCACGGTGCCGTCTTGCAGCCACGCCGGCAGCGCCGCGCCGTGGGCACTGCATTGCACCATCACCTCGCCGGCATACACCTGATCGGCCCACACGACGTTGCCGACCAGCAGCTCGCGGTCGAGCAGATCGGCCTCGTCGCCGACGACCACAGTCGCCGTTGCCTGGTCGATCGCGGTGACGTAGCGCTTCGGACCCCCACCCGGCAGACCGATGCCGCGACGCTGCCCCAAGGTGACCATTTCGATCGCCGGCACATCACCGAGCACCGTTCCAGCAGCGTCGACGACGGTCGCTCTTGTGAATGGAATCCGTGTGCCGAGGAAGGTTTCGCGCCCGCCGGTCTGGGTGATGAAGCACACATCCTGGCTGTCGGGCTTTGCTGCGGTGCGCAGGCCGAGGACGGTAGCCCGTTCGCGGACCTCGGCCTTGGTGAGGTGCCCACCGGGAACATCGTGCGGCGCAGTTCGCGCTGCGGCAACATGTGCACGACGTAACTCTGGTCTTTGGCCGGATCGGCGCCGCGGTGCACGAAGCGGCGATCGCCGACGGCTTCGATACGGGCGTGGTGACCGGTGGCGATGGCGTCGAAACCGAGCAGGTCGGCGCGCTCGCTGAGCCGATCGAACTTCAGGTGTCGATTGCATTCGATGCACGGATTCGGCGTGAGACCTTGGCTGTGGGCACGCACGTACGGCTCGACGACGTGGGTATGGAAGTCGTCGGTGAAGTTGAACACGAGGTGATCGATGCCTAGCTGCTGGGCGACGCGGCGGGCATCGTCGACATCGGCCACCGAGCAGCAGCCGGTATCACTTTCGCCGCCCCACAACCGCATCGTGATTCCGACGACGTGATGGCCCGCATCGATCAATTCGGCGGCGGCGACCGACGAATCGACGCCGCCGCTGAGAGCGACAAGAACCCTCACAATTCTCGCCCCGGGCGAAGGCACGATTCTCGCCCCTTGCGCAGCCGGCGCACCGACTCGACGATCACCATCGTCGCCCGATCAACGTCGGCCGCGGTCGTGGTGCGACCAAGACTCAACCGCAGCGCCCCGCGGGCACGGTCGGCCGGCACACCCATCGCCGCCAGAACATGCGACGGCTCCATCGCCCCGCTGGCGCATGCCGAGGCCGCGCTGGCGCACACGTCCGCCTCGTCGAGGAGATACAGCAGCGCCTCGTTCTCGATGCCATCGATACACACATGAGCGGATCCAGCGACTTTGCGCGCCCGATCGACGGTCTCGTGGATGTCGTCGAGTTCGGTTAGCAACCCGTCGACCAGGGCGTCGCGCAGCCCGGCGATCCTGGCGTTCTCGGCGGCCCGCTCGCCGTCGGTGGCCCGCAATGCAACCGCCATGGCGATGATTCCGGCGACATTGTGGGTGCCACTGCGCCGCTCGCGTTCCTGACCTCCCCCGACAAGCAACGGCGAGAACGCCGAACGGCCGCGAGCCATCAGCAGACCCGTACCCTTCGGACCGCCGAACTTGTGCGCCGACAAAGACATGAGGTCGACGTGCGGCGTGATGGCGCGGAGATCGAGCCAGCACGCCGCCTGCACGGCGTCGGTGTGCAGCACCGCCTGCGGAGCGAAGCGGTTGACGACCGCCGCCACATCGGCGAGATCGGTGATGGTGCCCACCTCGTTGTTGACCGCCATTACGCTGACTATCGACACCGCTGCTCCCGAATTGGCGGGCGAATCGGCGAGGGCATCGGCGAGGGCATCGGCAAGGGCATCGAGATCGACTCGTCCCGACGCGTCGACACCGACAACGCGGCCACCTCGAGCTTCGACGGAGTGCAGCACAGCGTGATGCTCGACCGCAGGACACAGCGCCGAGCCGCCGCAGCGATCGAGCGTTCCGAAGATCGCCGTGTTGTCGGCCTCGGTGCCGCCGCTGGTAAAGATCACCTCGCCGGGCCGGCAACCGAGCACGTCGGCGACATCGTCGCGAGCCTCGTCGATCGACTTGCGGACCTGCCGGGCGAAGCGATGCGAACCCGACGGATTGGCGAACTGTTCAGTGAGGTACGGCAGCATCGCCTCGACCGCGTCGGCACGCATTGGTGTCGTCGCCGCGTGGTCGAGGTAGGTGTAGCCGTCGTGCACGGCGCCCAGGCTAATGGCGGCCCGCCCATTGGCCGACGACGGCCGTTGTGGTCGAAGATGGGGGGCGATGGATGGCTACACCCACTCGACATACGGCGACGCCTTCGCCGACGTCTACGACGACTGGTATCGGGGGATGAGCGATGTCGAGACGACGGTCGACATGCTCGCCGAGTTGGCTGCCGAATTCGCTCCCCTTCCGGTGCTCGAACTCGGTGTCGGCACCGGCCGTCTCGCGATCCCGTTGGCCGGCCGCGGGCTACCGGTCGTCGGGCTTGATTCCAGCGCGGCGATGCTGGCCAAGCTGGCCGAGAACGACCCCGCCGGGTCGGTGGTGAGCCGTATCGGCGACATGGTCGACGACCAGCCGGCAGGTCCCTTCGCCTTGGTGTTCGTGGCCTACAACACCTTCTTCAACCTGCTCAGCGAGGGCCGCCAGCGGGCGTGTTTCTCGTCGGTGGCCGAACGGTTGGCACCGGGAGGCGCTTTCGTGATCGAGGCGTTCGTGCCCGAGCCACAGCCCGGATCGTCGGTTGCCGTGCGGTCGATGACCGTCGACTCGGTGGTGTTGAGTGTCACGACCCACAACGATGCCACCCAGACCGCGCACGGACAGTACATCGAACTCAGCGAATCCGCCGGGGTGCGGATGCGTCCGTGGGCGATCCGCTACGCAACCGTCGAGCAACTCGATGCGATGGCGGTTGCCGCCGACTTGCGGGTGGCCGACCGATGGGAGGACCCGTCGCGGCGGCCATTCGGCGTCGACAGCGCACGGCACTTCTCCGTGTATCGCAGAAATCACACTCCCCGTCCACGCAGAACGGGGATGAGCGTCGTAAGCTGAAAGTCGCTGTGAGTCAACTGCGTCTCAATCCACTCACCGGGCGGTGGGTCACGATCGTGGCCGAGCGTGCTGAGCGTCCGACCGATTTCGCGCCCCGCGTCGCCCAGGTCGAAGCCGACCCCGATCGCCCCTGCCCGTTCTGCCCCGGCAATGAAGAAGTAACCCTGCCGGCGCTGGAGACCGTCGACAAGGGCGGAACCTGGCGGATGCGTGTCATCCCCAACCTGTACCCGGCATTCGACGGCGACGAACCGTTCGCCGTGCATCATCGTGGGCCCGTGCACGTCTCGGCCGAAGCCAGCGGAACGCACGAGGTGCTGGTCTTGACCCGCGAACACAACGGCGGCATTCATTTGATCAGCGACGCCGACGCTACCGAGATGATGCTCATGCTCAAGCGCCGCTTCCTCGAGCACGCGGCCACCCCCAACGTGCGCTACACGCAGGCGATCATCAACCACGGCCGCGAGGCCGGTGCATCGATTGCCCATCCGCACGGGCAATTGCTCGGGCTGCCGTTCGTGCCGGGCGAACTGCTCGAAGAGCAACGAGCCTTCAGCCGCTTCGAAGGCGGTTGTATCCTCTGCGCGACGATCGAGACCGAACTCGACGAAGCCGAGCGGGTGCTGTTCGCCAACGACGAAGTGGTCTGCGTCTGCCCGTACTGGAGCGGCGCACCGTACGAACTGCTGCTCATCCCGCGCACCCACGACCTCCATCTCGCCGACTCCAGCGACGCCACGCTTGGTGCGATCGGCCGCTCGATCCGTGATGCCATCGAGGTGTTGCGCGACACCCACGGCGACGTGTCGTACAACGTCGGGTTCCACACCGCTCCCCACCATTACAACGGTGCATTCCACTGGCACGTTCATCTGTGGCCGAAGCTGGTCACTACCGCAGGTTTCGAGCGCGGCACCGGCGTGATGATCAACATCGTGTCGCCCGAGGCGGCGGCCGCCCACCTTCGCCGCCTGTCCGTCAAGGCCTGATCGCCGCGCCGTGTCACGCCTCAGCGTGGCCATCGACATCTCGGCCACGCCCGAGCAGGTTTGGAAGGTCGTCGAGCCGGTCGAAAGCCACGTCGAGTGGATGCACGACGCCGTGGCGATCCGATTCCAGACCGACCAGCATCGCGGCATCGGCACGAAGCTGCTTTGCGACACCAAGGTCGGGCCGATCAAGCTCGTCGACCGCATGGAAATCACCGAGTGGGTGCCCGACTCGGCGATGGGTGTGCGCCACGTCGGCGTGGTCGCCGGCAGCGGCCGGTTCACGCTGACGCCGATCGACCTCGGCCGTCGCACTCGCTTCCGCTGGGACGAATCGTTGGTCTTCCCGTGGTGGCTGGGTGGCCCTGCCGGCGCACTGATAGGCGGGCGCGTGGTCCTGCGCTCGATCTGGAAGCGCAACCTGCGCAACTTGAAACGGATCGTCGAAACGGGGCTCGGGTAGGGGACGGGACTATCCGGAAACGGCGCGCAGCGCGGCGGTGATGGCTGCACCGAGCACGATGACCACGATCAGCGGTGCTTTTCTCCACGCGGCTACAACGGCCGCGCCGACGCCGGCGGCGCGAGCGTCGATCTGCAAGTGCTGTCCGATGCTGAATGTGTCCTTGACAACGAGGGCTGCGATCAACGCCGCAGGGATCAGGCCGAGGCATCGTTCCAGCACCGGCGGAAGGGCGCGGTCACCGACGATCACCAGCCCGAGCACCTTGAACCCGAAGGCTCCGGCAGCGAGCACCACGACGAGAGTCCAGCTCATCGGCGCACACCAATCAGAACCGCCAACGCCGCGCAGAGGATCGGAACGCCCACCGGCACGAACGGGATCAATGCCACGCAGATCAGCGCGCCACACATCGCCGCGGCGCGGCCTCGCACGCTACGCAACAGTGGCCACACCATGGCGACATACGCGGCCGGAAAGGCGGCGTCGAGCCCGAAGGTCTGCGGATCAATGGCCGTACCGGCCAAGGCACCCACCAGCGTGCCGAGGTTCCAGAACAGGTACACGCTGTAACCTGTGATCCAGAACGCGGCGCGTTGGGCAACGGGATCGGTCTGCGCAGCCGACATCGCCGTCGATTCGTCGAGCGTCAGGTGCGCGGCGACCAACCGTCGGCCCAGCGAACCAGGCAGGCGCGGGGCCATCGTCAACCCGTAAACGCCGTTGCGCGCCGCCAGCAGCAGAGCGCCGCCCAGAGCCGACGCCGTCGAACCTCCGGCACCGATCACGCTGATCGCCGAGAACTGGCTTGCGCCGGTGAACACCAGCAGCGACATCGCGCAGGTCTGCACAACCGACGCGCCGGCGCTGACGGCACCGACCCCGAACGAGATGGCGAATACTCCAACCGCCAAGCCGAGGGTGACACTTGCGGTGATGACTGGACGCATGCGCGGGTCGCGCCATGCTGCTGTCAATTCGCCCCCATCACGGGCGTGCCGCACCGAGCAACACGACTCCGAGTGGCGGCAGGTCGATCTGCGCCGAAGCCGGCTGACCCTGCCAGGTGTACTCGACGGTCGACGAAACCGTCGCCGCCGCACCTCGATACCCGGAGCCGCCGAACTGCCCGCCGTCGGAGTCGAGCAGTACCTCCCATTCGCCCGGCCACGGCAGCCCAACCCGATGTCCGGGGCGAGGAACCGGCGTGAAATTGGCGATGCAGGCCACGGCCTGACCCCCGGCGTGACCCCAGCGCAGGAAGGTGAACACCGAGTGCAAGGCGTCGTCGGCATCGAGCCACTGGAAGCCGGTCGGCTCGTGATCGCGCTCCCACAGCGACCGCCATTGCGTTGCCACTCGATTGAGCTCGGTGAGCAGATCGCGCACGCCGCGATGCGGGGCATGCTCGAGCAGATGCCACGGCAACCCGCCGGCGTCGTTCCATTCCGTCCACGGCGCCAGTTCGGCGCCCATGAACACCAACGGTGCCCCGGGCATCGCCCACATCCAGGCCAGCAGGGCACGGAGGTTGGCGAACTTCTGCCAGTCGTCGCCGGGCATCTTGCCGAGCAGGCTGCCCTTGCCGTGCACGACCTCGTCGTGGCTGATCGGCAGCACGAACCGTTCGCTGAAGGCGTACAGCAATCCGAACGACAGCTCACGATGGTGCCAGCGGCGATGCACGGGGTCGGTGCTGGCATACCCGAGCGTGTCGTGCATCCAGCCCATGTTCCACTTGTGGGTGAACCCGAGACCGCCGTGCTCGACGGCATGAGTGACTTTCGGCCAGGCAGTGCTCTCCTCGGCGATCATCATCGCCGTCGGCACATCGTCGACGATGGTCGTGTTCAGTTGCTGGAGGAAACCAATCGCGTCGAGGTTCTCGCGGCCACCGAGCCGGTTGGGCACCCAGCCACCGGGTCCGCGTGAGTAGTCGAGATACAACATGCTGGCCACGGCATCGACACGCAACCCGTCGATGTGGAACTCGTGCAACCAATAGAGCGCGATGGCGATCAGAAAGTTGCGAACCTCGTGACGCCCGTAGTTGAACACCAGCGTGCCCCAATCGGGATGCTCGCCCTGACGCGGGTCGGAGTGCTCGTAGAGCTTGGTGCCGTCGAATCGGGCCAGGCTCCACTCGTCGCGGGGGAAGTGGGCCGGAACCCAGTCGAGGATCACACCGATGTTGCGTTGGTGAAGTTCGTCGACGAAGGCCCGGAAGTCGTCGGGCGCTCCGAACCGTGCCGTCGGCGCGTAGTAGCCGGTGACCTGATACCCCCACGAGCCGCCGAACGGATGCTCGGCAACAGGCAGCAGTTCGACATGGGTGAACCCGAGGGCGCTGACGTGATCGGCGACCTGGTGGGCCAGCTCGCGATACGACGACACACCGTGCCGCCACGAAGCGAGATGCATCTCGTAAATCCGCAACGGATGGCCGGGGCCGTGGCCGCGGGTCGACATCCACGACTCGTCGCCCCACGTGTGCGCCGCCGGCGAGGCCACCACGCTGGCCGTGGCCGGTGGGCACTCCGTCGCGTATGCCATCGGATCGGCCTTCATCATCACGTCGCCGCTTTTTGATTCGACCACGAACTTGTAGCGGTAGCCGACATCCGCCGATCGGGCGACACCGGCCCATACGCCGGACCTGCTCTGCGGTGCCAACACGTCGCCGCCAACCCAGGCGTCCCAGTCGCCGACGACTCGCACCGATCTGGCATTCGGCGCCCACACCGCGAACTGCACGCCACCGTTAGGTATTGGATGGGCGCCGAGCCATTGCCACAGTCGACGATGAGTACCCTCGCCGAAGAAGTGGAGGTCTTGTTCACCAAGCAGCACGACGGAAGCGTACGCGACTCCGACGCCGAGTACGGTCAACCACTGATGCGCATCCTGGTGCTGTCGTGGGAGTACCCGCCGCGGATCGTTGGTGGCATTGCTGCGCACGTCGATGGTCTCGCCAGGGCTATGGCCCGCGCCGGCCACGACGTCGTCGTGTTCAGCCTGGATCATCCCCGGGTCGGCGGCGACGAGATGATCGAGGGTGTCCGCGTGCTGCGGGCCAACGACGACCTGCCGTGGCTACCCGACGATTATCTGGTGGCCCGGATGGCGTCAGCCAACCATCATCTGACCCAGTTGGCGGCGCATCTCGGTTCGTGGCGGCCGCAGGTGATTCACGCCCATGATTGGCTGGTGGCCTGGTCGGCCGACACCTTGAAGACGCTGTGGGGCGTGCCGCTGGTCGCCACGATCCATGCCACCGAGCGGGGCCGCCATGGCGGCCACGTGCCGCAGGGGATGCCGGCGGCGATCAACGCCGTGGAGTGGTGGCTGACGTTCCAGGCCCAGCAGGTGATTGCCTGCTCGAGGTTCATGGTCCGCGAGATCACCGACGGATTCGAACTGCCTTCGGAGAAGGTCAACCTGGTGCCCAACGGCATCGACATCGGCCAGTGGCTGCCGCCGTCGACGCCTGCCGGGTATCGACGCGAGCACCTGGTGATGGCGTGGGGGCGGATCCAGTACGAGAAGGGGTTCCAGGTGCTCACCAGGGCAATCGGCCGCCTGCGACATCGCATCCCCGATATCCGCTGCGTCATCGCCGGCCGCGGCACGTATCTCGCCGAATTGCAGACCCAGATCGACATGGAGGGCGTCGGCGACCTGGTTCACCTCGCCGGTTTCGTACCCGACGACGAGCTGCGCGGGTTGCTGCAGCGCGCCGGCTGCGTGGTGATCCCATCGCTCTACGAGCCGTTCGGCATCGTCGCCCTGGAAGGCATGGCGGCCGGCGCGCCGACCATCGTCGCCCGCACGGGCGGCCTGGCCGAGATCGTCGAAGGCACCGGCGCCGGAGTGCTGTTCGAGCCCGGCAACCACATCGCCCTTGCCAACTGCATCGCCGATGTGCTCGATCATCCCGACGTCGCCGAAGGCATGCGCAGCAAGGCTGCCTCGCTGCTGGCCAGGCGGTACACGTGGGATGCGATTGCCGCGACAACACTCGGCGTGTACGGCAAGGCCAAGCGGGGCTGAGCAGTACAGCGCAGGCCGGCCGCGATCGCAGCCAGAGTAAACTCGCCCGAATGCGCGCCGTCCGCCAGTTCAACGTCATTCCCGCCATCCCCCCGCCGCTCGCCGCACTGGGTTCGCTGACCAACAACATTCACTGGACCTGGGACCGCCAGACGCAGGACCTGTTCTCCAGGCTCGACCCGGCGTTGTGGGAGACGAGCGCCCACGACCCGCTGCGGCTGATCGCCGGCATCTCTGCCAGTCGCTGGGAGCAGCTTGCTGCCGACGCCGACATCGTGTCTCTCACCGACGCGGCCGCCGAACGTCTGGCCCTGGCCATCACCGAGCCGCGCTGGTTTCAGGGCCGAGCGCACACTCCGCTAGAACTCATCGCCTACTTCTCACCCGAATTCGGCCTCACCGAGACGCTTCCGCAGTACTCGGGTGGCCTCGGTGTGTTGGCCGGCGACCATCTCAAGGCGGCCTCCGATCTCGGTTTGCCGCTGGTGGGCATCGGGCTGCTGTACGCCGAGGGCTACTTCCGCCAACGGCTCAACGCCGACGGCTTCCAGGAGGAGCGGTTCCCGCGCCTCGACCCCCACGGTCTGGCACTCACTCCGGCCGGTGTGCAAGTGTCGGTCGACATAGCCGGCGACGCCGCCCGGCTCAACGTGTGGCAGGTCAAGGTCGGACGCGTCAACCTGTACCTGCTCGACGCCGCTGTCGACACCAACAGTCCCGAGGTGGCGGCAATCACCAACCGGCTGTACGGCGGCGACATCGAGCACCGTCTGCGCCAGGAGATCGTGCTCGGCATCGGCGGCGTGCGTACCCTGCGCGCCCTCGGGCTGCAACCGCAGGTCTTCCACACCAACGAGGGGCACGCCGGGTTCCTATCGCTGGAGCGGATCCGCGAGTTGGTCGAGACCGGCATGGCGTTCGCCGAGGCAATCGAGGTTGTGCGCGCCGGCGGCGTTTTCACCACGCACACTCCCGTGCCTGCAGGCATCGACCGCTTTCCTCGCGACCTGATGGAGAAGTACTTCGGAACACTTGCGACGTCGATCGGCGTCGGCTTCGACGAGTTGATGGCCGTCGGTCGGCGACCCGACGAGCCCGACGACGATCGCTTCAACATGGCCGTGATGGGGTTGCGTCTTGCCGGTCGCAGCAACGGTGTCGCCAAGCTGCACGGCGCCGTCAGCCGCGAGATGTTCCGGGGAATGTGGCCCGACGTCACCGTCGAGGAGGTGCCGATCGGCGCCATCACCAACGGCGTGCATGCTCATACCTGGGTCAGCGACGGCATCGCCGACCTGCTGGCCAACAGCGTCGGGCCCGTTTGGGATGGCGCCGACGCGGCGTCGTGGGCCGGGGTCGCCAAACTGTCACCCAGCGAGGTCTGGGCCACCAGGGCCAAAGGTCGCGCCGACCTGGTCTCTTTCGTCCGCTCCAACTTTGGCGAGGCGCTGCTCGATCCGCAGGCATTGACCATCGGTTTCGCCCGGCGCTTCGCCACCTACAAGCGGGCGACTCTCCTGCTCTCGCAACCCGACCGACTGCGCCGCCTACTGCTCGATGCCAATCGGCCGGTGCAGTTCGTGTTTGCCGGAAAGGCCCACCCTGCAGACCAGCCCGGCAAGGACATGATCCGCGAGATCGAGATGTTTGCCCGCCAGATCGAGGTCGGCAATCGCGTCGTGTTCTTGCAGGACTACGACATGGCCGTTGCCCGCACCCTGATCCACGGCTGCGACGTGTGGCTCAACAACCCCCGCCGGCCACTCGAAGCCTGCGGCACCAGCGGGATGAAAGCGGCGCTCAACGGCGTGTTGAACTGCAGCATCCTCGACGGCTGGTGGGACGAATGCTACGACGGCCACAACGGCTGGGCGATCACCTCCGCCGACGACGACGCCGACATCGGTCGCCGTGACCAGCGCGAAGGAACCAGTTTGTTCGGGCTCCTCGAACGTGAGATCGTCCCGCTGTTCTACGACCGCGACGCCCACGGCGTCCCCGTGCTGTGGATCAACAAGATGAAGGACAACTGGCGCTCGCTCGGCCCATTCGTCACTGCCGCGCGCATGGTCCGTGACTACACCGAGCAGCTCTACGAGCCTGCGGCGGCCAGCGCCACAGCGATGTCGCAAGACGACGCCAAGCGGGGCAAGGCCTTGGCCCACTGGAAGCAGCACGTCACTTCAGCCTGGGCCGACGTCAAGGTGGTCGACCTCGACATCGACACCGCCGCCGCCCACGAAGGCGACGAGCGCATCGTGCGGGCTCACGTCGAACTCGGCGGTCTCGATGCCGGCGAGGTCACCGTGCAGGCCTTGCACGGGCCCATCGACTCCACCGGCGCATTCATCACCACTCCCGCCACCGTCACGCTGCGGCCCGCCGGCAACGGGGCCTTCGAGGGTGCCTACACCGTTGGCGAGGCGGGTCCGTACGGGGTCACCGTACGAGCCGTCCCGCAGCACGACGACCTGATCAGCCCGATGGAGATGGGCGTTATCGCCTGGGCCGATTAGGCGCGATTAGGCGCGATTAGGCGTCACGCTCCGGTGAACTCAGCCTTTCCCGGGCCGTTCTCCAAAAAGCTGCGAACGCCGATCTGACTGTCGGCTGTCTGGAACACTTCTTTGAACATGTTCCGCTCCAGCTTCAGCGCCGCCGGAAGCGGCTCGTCGATTCCGCTGTCGACGGCCCGCTTGAGCATCGCCTGGGCCAGCAAGGCGCCGCGAGCGACCTCGGCGGCCAGCGACAGGGCACGCTCGTGCAATGCCTCCGATGCAACCACCTCGTCGGCAAGCCCGATCCGCAGGGCCTCCTCGGCTTTGACCTGGCGGCCGGTGATCATCATCTCCTTGGCCTTGCTGAGCCCGATCAACCGCGGCAGGCGCTGGGTGCCGCCACCCCCGGGGATGATCCCGAGGAGGATCTCTGGCTGGCCGAATACGGCCCGCTCGCCGGCAATGCGGTAGTCGCAGGCCAGCGCCAACTCGCAACCGCCACCCAGGGCGTAGCCGCTGACCGCGGCTATCACGAACCTCGGAATGTCAGCGACAGCGCTCAACGCGGCGTGGAAGCCGGCGGTGATGTGGCGACCCTGTTCGACGTCGTCGAACTCGCTGATGTCGGCGCCGGCGGCAAAGATCCGTTCTCCACCAGTGATGACGACGGCTCCTGGCGGGTGTGCGAGCAGCTCCTCGGCGACAGCCCGCAGTTCGGCCAGCACCGCCTGCGACAAGGCGTTGACCTTCGGGTTGTTGAGTGTGATGACGACGACGCCGTCATCGCGTTGATCTACGAGCACCAGTTCTCCCACGATCGTTACCCTACGCTGCGACCGACCCCCGTCTCGCCCGAACGCAGCAGACGATCAGCCGCCGATACCGTCGAGCATCTGGTCGGCGGCTGTCCATGGATCGATGACGTGGTCGGCGACGTCGGCGCGCAACCGATCCCACCGCTCGCCGGTGGTCAATTGCCGGGCACGTTGTTCGAGGCGGCGGGCGACGATCTCGCGCAACTCCTCGCCGAGGCGGAACTGGCGGCGGCGGACCAACTCCCCAGACGCCTCGATCGCGGCCCGATGGGCGACGACTGCCGCCCAGTACTCGTCGACTCCTTGGCCCGTTGTGGCCACGACGGGCAGGATCGGTGGTCGCCAGGCGTCGACGGCGAGATCGGAGAACTCGAGCATCTGCTCGAGATCGCGGCGGGTCTCGTCGACACCTTTACGATCGGCCTTGTTGATCACGAAGATGTCGGCGATCTCCATCAAACCGGCCTTGTTGGCCTGAACCGAGTCGCCCCATCCTGGGTTGACCACCACGACGGTGGTATCGGCCTTGCCGGCGATCTCGACCTCGACCTGGCCGACACCGACGGTCTCGATCAGCGTCCACGGGCGCCCGATCGCGTCGAGCAGCCTCGACGCTTCTGGCGTGGCCAGCGAGAGGCCACCGAGGTGACCGCGGGTTGCCATCGAACGGATGAACACTCCGGGATCAGTGGCGTGATCCTGCATGCGTACGCGATCGCCGAGAATCGCGCCGCCGGTGAACGGCGACGACGGATCGATGGCCAACACGGCGACCTCGACGCCCTGGGCGCGTAGCAGACCGATCGTCGCGCTGGTGAGTGTGCTCTTCCCCGAGCCGGGGGCACCGGTGAGGCCGACGAGGTAGCCGTGGCCGCTACGCGGATGGGCGAGGCGGGCGATCTCTCTGGCCTCGTCGCCACCGCGCTCGGTCAGCGACAACAGGCGGGCCAGGGCGGCACGATCACCATCGCAGGCGGCGCCGAACAACTCGGCAACGGGGCGGTTGCGGCCTGCCATCTATTCGACGTTGAGGACTTCGGTCACACCATCGATGCGATCGCGCATGATGCGCTCGATGCCCGCCTTCAGCGTTTGGGTGCTCGCCGGGCAGGTGACGCAGGCGCCGACGAGAGTGACAGAGATGACACCGGTCTCCTCGTTGACGTCGCGCAGCACGATGTCGCCGCCATCGGCTTGCAACGCCGGGCGGATGACTTCGATGGTTTCTTCGACTTGGGCGCGCATTGTCTCGACGTCTTTCGGTGGAGGCCGTCCGTCATTGAAGCAGGATGGACCGTAGGATTGCGACTTATGACAACGTTTCGTTGGTCACGCATCATTCCCCCGAGTGTCAGATTGCACCGGGCCGCGCCATGATCGCCCATCAGGGTGGCTGGGACGAGATCCTGCTGGTGCTCGGGCCGATCGCCGTGATCATCGGGCTGCTCGTGGTGGCCCGCAAGCGGGTCGGCGCCAAGCCGCCCCCGCCGAAGATCAAGCGGTAGACACACTCAAGCGGTAGAGACAGTCAGGCGCTAGACCCGTTCGATGTCGGCGCCGATGGCCACCAGGCGACCGACCAGATCGTCGTAGCCACGGTCGACGTGATGCACGCCGCTGACCGACGTGCTGCCTTCGGCGGCGAGGCCGGCGACGACCAAGGCGGCCCCGGCACGGATATCGGGGGCACGCACCGGCGCACCGCTCAATCGTGGGACTCCGCGTACCACAGCGTGGTGTCCGTCGGTTCGGATGTCGGCGCCGAGGCGCTGTAGTTCCTCCACATAGCGGAACCGCCCCGGATACAGGTTCTCGGTGACGATGCCGATTCCATCGGCGACAGCCAACATCGTCACGATCAGCGGCTTGTAGTCGGTGGCGATCCCCGGGTACGGCAGCGTGGCCACATCGATCGAACGCAACCGCTCGTGCGCCCACACGGCCACATCATCGCCGACCGAAGTGACCGTCACACCCATATCCACGAACCGGCGCAGCAACATCTCCATGTGGTCCGCTCGCGCACCGCGCAGCACCACTTCCCCACCGCTCACGGCAACCGCTGCCAGATACGTTGCAGCCTGGATGCGATCGGCGACGACGGCATGGTCGGTGGCGTGCAGCGAGCCGGGCTCGACACCGTGGATGACCAGAGTCGACGAGCCTGCGCCGTCGATGTCGGCGCCCATCGAACTCAACATCGCGCACAGGTCGGCGATCTCTGGCTCGCGAGCGGCGTTGTCGATGAGTGTCGTTCCCTTGGCGTGCACTGCCGCGGTGAGGATGTTCTCGGTTGCTCCGACACTCGGGACCTCGAGGGTGATTTCGGCGCCGTGCAGGCGGTCGGCGGTGGCCTCGACGTAGCCGTGGCGCATCTCGAACGTCGCCCCCATCGCTTCGAGACCTTTGAGATGCATGTCGATCGGCCGGCTGCCGAAGTCGTCACCACCAGGCAGTGACAGCATCACCCGACCGTAACGACCGAGCAGCGGGCCGAGGACGTTGATCGAGGCACGGATCCGCTCGACCAGTTCGTAGGGAGCAACCGGGGTGATGTCGCCGCGATTCGTCATCGTCATCGAACCATTGCCGTCGAACGATGTCGACACCCCGATTGCCGCCAACAGATCGCTCATGATGGCCACGTCGGCGATGGAGGGCACGTTGGACAAGTGGTACACACCGTCGGCCATCAGTGTCGCGGCCATCAGTTTGAGCACCGAGTTCTTTGCACCGGGAATCATGACCTCACCGCGCAGCGGCGCGCCGCGACGAATCACAATCAGGTCGGAATCCATGACCCACAAGTATGGCCCATCTCGTGCCATCCCGGTTCCCGATGCCGGTCAGCCACCAGTAGCCTCGTGGCGTGTCCCGCCGCGCCCGGACGTTGCGCCAGTCGTGGCCCGCCGGCACACCGGAGGCGCAGCACGCTTTCACGCCGCGTACCGACATCGTCGAAGAAGTCGGAGCAATCTCCGATGAATCGTCGGCGACGTTCGCCCAGCACGACGGCCCGTTCACGACCTACCAGCGCTCGATCGTCGCTACCGCAACGACGGTCGACGAGACGATTCGCTACCGGATCCTCATCCCCTGGTTCGGATGGCTGTTCGCCCTTCCACTTCGCAACACGTTGCGTCATCGGCCACCGGACGGCGCGTTGCCATGGTGGTCGCCTCCCGATCGTCTGACGCCACGAAACGTCAACGTCCTCGGGCTGCTTGCTGCAGCGTCGATGGCCGCAACCTTCACCAACACGCTGTTCACGCAGACTGCCAGCTTCGCCGCCGACGGCTTCGGGATCGACGAACGCGGCCAAGGCTTCGGCGGTGTCGTCGTGCGGCTGGGTGTGGTGATCGCCATACCGTTCGCGATGCTCGCCGATCGGCGCGGGCGCCGCCAGATGATCGTCGCCACCGCCTGGATCGCCCCACTGTGGTGCCTGCTCGGCGCCATCGCCCCGAGTTTCTGGGTGCTGGTCGGCACGCAGGCGATCGGCCGTCCGGTCGGTGTGGCGCTGGCCCTGCTGATCGGTGTCGTTGCGGCCGAGGAGATGCCGCGCAGCAGTCGCGCCTACGCCCTCAGCGTGCTCGCTCTCGCCGGCGGAATCGGCGCCGGGGTGGCCGTTGCTGCGCTGCGCCTGGCCGACTTCGGTCGTGATGGTTGGCGGCTGGTTTACCTGCTGTCGCTGATCTGGTTGGTGCCGGCCTACCACTTGACCCGCGACCTGCCCGAGACACACCGCTTCGAGCAGCGTCATCCCTTCGCGCCCCGGCTCGATCGCCAGCGATTCGCGATGATCGCCGTCGTTGCGATCGCCGCCAACGTCTTCGTGGCGCCGGCGTCGTTCTTCCAGAACCGCTACCTCGACGACGTGCGCGGCTACACCGGTGGTGGCATCGCCCTGTTCACGTTGTGCACAGCCACACCGGCGTCACTCGGCTTGGTCGCCGGGGGTCGGATCGCCGAAATCGTCGGTCGCCGAGCAGTGCTGGCAATCTGCATGCCGCTGGCCACGTTGTTGCTCGTCGGCTCGTTCAACTTCGCCGGGCCGGCGATGTGGCTATTCGCTCTGCTGGGCGGCTTGCTGGCCGGCGCCGCATATCCGGCGTTCACCGTCTATCGCACAGAGCTGTTCCCCACCGGCAACCGTGGGCGTGCCAATGGTTTGATCACGGCGCTATCACTTGCCGGCAGCAGTGTCGGCCTGCTGTTGGTCGGCGCGTTGGTGCATCGCGGTTGGAGCTACGGACAGTCGATGCTGATCGTCGCCTTCGGACAATTGCTCGCCGCGGCGATCGCCTACATCGCCTACCCCGAAACGGCGCACCTGGAACTCGAGCAGATAAATCCGCAAGATGCATTAGGCGAGTCGTGAGATCCACGCCGCCACCGTCGAGGCGATGGTCGCGTCGGAACCCTTCAACTCGTGCCCGCGCCCCTCGATCCAGTGATGGGTCACATCGCCGGGAATGGTCGCCGTCCAGTGCTGCAATTCTTCGGGTGAACCAAACGGATCGCGGGTGCCGTGGATGAACAGGCACGGCACGGTCAACCGGGGCAGATGCTCGACACGCAACGAGTCGGGCCTGCCCGGCGGATGCAGCGGATAGGAGATCAACACCAGCCCGCGGGCCGGCAGCGGATTGTCGACATCGGCGACGACGATCGAGCACATCCGTCCACCCATCGATCGCCCACCCAGGACCAGCCCATCGGCGAGCAATCGCCCGGCCTCGTCGCGCACGGCCT
This sequence comes from Ilumatobacteraceae bacterium, assembly GCA_031404635.1. Classification (GTDB taxonomy): domain Bacteria; phylum Actinomycetota; class Acidimicrobiia; order Acidimicrobiales; family Ilumatobacteraceae; genus JAENVT01. The sequence continues at coordinate 8,857 of JANNHY010000045.1, read as the reverse complement.
GCAGCAGTACGGGGGCGCGGTCGGGTGCCTTGCGGCCGGCCCGGCGATACGGAAAGTCGGCACGTACGCACCGCATCGGGGCAACAGCGTTCTCGATGGCGAGCAGGCTGGAATGCGTGCTCGCCGAGCCGGCTCCGGGGAACAGCAGGAGGTTCACGCCAGCAGTATCCGCCGTGCCTCGCCGAGACGTTCGATCTCCTGACCGGCGACGCCCCCGTCGCCGCCGTAGTCGGGATGAACCTCGCGCAGCCTCGATCTGAACTGTGCCATGACTTCCTTTTTTGTGACATTGCCCGTGCCCATCGGGAAGCCCAGGAGGTCGAGCGCCCACGCTTTCGGATCGGCCATCGTCGCCAGGATCGAACCGGCGGCGCCGGCCAGGTTGGCGATGAACGATGGCCCGATCGCGCCGCGCCAACGCATTGCCTTGTGCAGCGACGGGTTGAGCGCCCGGCGTGCTTCGATGCTGAGGCGCTCGACTGCATAGATCGCCCCGAGTACCTGGGCCAGCGGCGCGCCTTGCGGGTTGAGGCTGAACCGCACGCTGTCGCCTTCGCCCTCCAGTCGATGCACGCTGACGGCAAGCCCGTGGCGGTCGACCTGATAGCGATGCAGCAGCCGTGGTTGCACCACACGTTCGCCACGACTGACCTGATCGAGCAGTCGATGCACATCGGCTAGAAGGTCGTCGTCGACCTCGGGCAGGTGGGCGGCGATCACGGCGCCGAGCAGCAGCCCTCCGAAACCTGGCGTCGGATCGACCGGCAGCACGAGATGACCGAGCGAGACCCGGCGCGTCGGGGTGACAGGCCGCGAGTGCCAGACCTCCAGCTCGGCCAGGAGCATGACATCACCGCTCTACACGTACGGTCGCAGCAGGTTGTGCAGTTCGGCGGCGATCGCCTGAGTCTCGACCACATCCGGGTCGTCGCCGTCGACGAGCGCGGCGGCGAGGTCGTCGGCGAGCTCACACGTTCGAAGCCATAACCGCTTGTCGACACCGTACGGCGGTCGCTCGGGGTCGGCGAGTTCGGTGGCGCTGAGCAGTTGCTCGAGTCCGTCGGCATCGAGTGGATTGCGCTGCAAACGATCGCCAGCGAGGAAAAACGTCGTCAGCGTCTCCAACGGCAGACGATCGGCGTCGTCGCCCTCATCGTCGGGCAATTCGACACCTTCCTCGTTCTCGACGTCATCGAGGATCGCATCGACCAGCTCCTCGTCGTCGGTGCCAACCAGCAAGACGTCCTCCTCCCACCGGAAGGGCAAGCCTCGGGCGACCAGGTGTGATGTGACCAGATCGCGTTCGCTCTGCTGCCACTCGGCCAGGTCGTACTCTGTGGAAGCGGCATCATCGGCCAGCGGAACAGGTTCGCGCGGCGATGTCGCATCGGCGTCGCCGGCTATACCCAGGCGCATCTCGACCTGAGCAACCACGTCGTCGGTCACCGCCTCGGCAGAGTCGGGCACGATCAGTTCGTTGCCGTCCCACGCATGCGGAATCTCGGCATCGGCAAGGGCTGCGGCGAGTTCGGCCATCTGTTCGAACGACCAGTTGGCGAGGTCGTAGTGCACCCGCGTCGCATCGGGATCGTTCGGGTTCCATTCGTCGGTCACGGCACGTGACGCTATCCGCCAGGAACGTGCCTGGCGAGAAAGTGCAGCATGCGCTGGTATTCGTCGAGCTGATTGTCCGGCTTGCGAAAGCCGTGCCCCTCGCCTTCGTAGACGACCAGTTCGACATCGCCCCCGGCGGTGAGGCACCGGTCGACGAAGGCCCGGCTCTGCTCGACCGGAACGACGGGATCGCTGTCGCCATGCAACACCAACAGGGGTGTCGCCGTGAGCCGATCGGCAAAATTCAGGGGCGATCTGTCGCGGTACAACGGCGCCGCCTCGGGCAACCGGCCCACCAGCGAATCGGTGTAGTGCCGCTCGAAGCGATGGCTGCGTTCGGCAAGGTCTGCCAGATCGGTCACGGGATAGGCGACGATCGCGGCTGCGATCAGCCGCGGGTGCGCGGCAGCGACACCGAGCGCTGTGAAGCCTCCGGCCGAGGAGCCGACGATCGCCGTGTCGGCCGGCGAACCCCAGCCCAGCGAATGGGCATGAGCGATCACGTCGGCGGTGTCGCTGACGTCGAGCTCACCCCAGCGGCCATGTAACGCCTGCTGGTAGGCGCGACCGTGACCGGTCGAGCCGCGATGGTCGGGAACGAGCACGTTCCATCCCTGCGCACGCCAATAGGCGATGCGGGGCATGAACGTGACCTGCCATTGGTCGGTGGGCCCGCCGTGCAAGCAGCACAACATGCGACTGGTCGCTGTGTCAGCCCGGTACAGGCGGGCGTGCACGGTGCTGCCGTCGGCGGCAGCGATCTCGACCAGGTCGGGCTCGGCGAGCGGCAGGTCCTCCCAACCGCTCAGCGGGCCGACGGCTACGACGCTACGCTCCCACGTCGCCTCGTCGTAGACAATCACTTGCGTCGGCGTGCGCGCCCCCGAGCGCAATGCAGCAAGCCGGCCACCGTGCCAGGAGAGTTGACCATGCACGCCACGGGCAATTTGGCGAACGGTGCGGCTGCCGACGTCGACGACACACAGCCGACCGAAGCCGCCCTCGTTACGGGTGAAGGCGATCCGCGCTCCATCGGGCGAGGCGGCGAACGACCGTTGGCCCATGCCCCAGGTCGGGCTGCCGTGTTCGAACGGTTCATCTATCAACGGCGAATTGTCGAGCCACAAGTTGAGCCATCCGTTGTCGTCGCGCAGGCAGGCCGCTCTGCCATCTGGCATCAACCGAATCTGTTGGATTGCAGCGGCCGGCCGGAACTCGTCGCTGGTGGTTCGATCGAACGTGGTCCGTTGCAGACGCGACGAATCCCATGGCATGTCCGGCACGTTCCACGCCAGCCACACCGCGCCGGTGCTGCGTGGCATCGGGCACGGGTCGAACACGAAATCGGCGGAGCCGTCGTCGAGCCGTTGCGTCGAACCGTCATCCAACCGTGTCGTCCACACCTCGGCCTCGTCGATGATGTACACCACCCGGCTTCCGTCGGCGACGGCGGCCGGAGCGGCGGCGGTTCGATCGGGCCCGTGCCGAGTCAGTTGGCGCACGCTTCCGGTCGGCGCCGGCTGCAGCCACAGGTTGCCGTCGGCGCCGGCGTAGATCACCGCTTCTCCGTCGGTGCTCCAACACCAGCAACCGCCACCGAACCCACGACCGGGTCGCGGCGCAGGGTAGGCGGTGAGCTGCCGAACGGGTGAGCCGTTCAGCATGTCGATCATCAGCGCCGCGGACCCGCCCGATGCCATGGCGTAGACGATGCATCGCCCGTCCGGACTGAGTCTCGGCTCGGTCAGATCCCGTGAAACGATGCAACGCTCCACCGGTATCGCCATGGCAGCGGACTGTACCCTCCGACCGGCTTCGTCGTTCCACCGTCACGAACTACGGTGGACCGGCGATGGCCACGAATCAGTCTCCACAAAAGCCGGACCGCAACCTGGCACTCGAATTGGTGCGGGTAACCGAGTCGGCCGCCCTCGCCGCGTCGCGCTGGGTGGGCCGTGGCGACAAGATCGGTGCAGACAAGGCGGCCGTCGATGCCATGCGCCTCGTGCTCTCCACCGTACCGATGGACGGCATCGTCGTCATCGGCGAAGGTGAGAAAGACGAGGCGCCCATGCTCTTCAACGGCGAACACGTCGGCGATGGCACCGCGCCCCTTACCGATGTTGCCGTCGACCCGATCGACGGCACCACGTTGACGGCATTCGGTCGGGCCAACGCCATCGCCGTCATCGCCGTCAGCGAGCGGGGAACGATGTTCGATCCCGGGCCGTGCGTGTACATGCACAAGATCGCCGTCGGCCCCGACGCCGCCGGCTCGATCGACATCACCGCCACCGCGACCCAGAACCTGCGCTGGATCGCCAAGGCCAAGGGCGGATCGGTTCGCGACCTGACGGTGGTGATCCTCGAACGCGATCGCCACACCGATCTGATTGCCGAGGTGCGAGCCAGCGGGGCGCGCGTCAAACTGATCACCGACGGCGACATCTTCGGAGCGATCGCCACCGGCTGGCCCGACGCCGGGGTCGACGTGCTGATCGGCACCGGCGGAACGCCAGAGGGTGTCACCGCGGCTGCCGCACTGAAGTGCATGGGCGGCGAGATCCAGGGCCTGTTGGCCCCGCGCAATGAAGCCGAGCGGCAAACCGCGATCGATCTCGGCTACGACCTCGCCGCCGTGCTCACCACCGACATCTTGGTCAAGGGCAACAACTGCTTCTTCGCGGCGACCGGCATCACCGACGGTGAGTTGCTGCGCGGCGTGCGCTACGAGCATGGTGGAGCGCGCACCCAGAGCCTGGTGACGCGCTCCAAGAGCGGCACGGTGCGAATGATCGACGCCCGTCACCGCATCGACAAGCTGTCGGCTTTTGCCGCTGTCGACTACGCCTGAACCGCGAATCAGTCGCGCTGCACCAGGCCGGCCAGCCGTCTCGCCAAACCGCGCGGAGTCACGCCCGACGCCAGGGCCATGCCCTTGTAGAGCGCACCTGGGATCGACAGGGCCCGACCCTTGGCGACGTCGCGGAGGCCCTGCTCGGCCACGTCGGCGGCTGACATCCAGGCAAACGATGGGACCTGAGTGGAGTACGAGTCGGTGTTACTGACGCCCTGGAACTCTGTACGGGTCAGTCCCGGGCACAGGGCGGTTACATGCACGCCGCTACCGCGTACCTCTTCGTGAAGGCTCTCGGTCAATGAGGTCACGTAGGCCTTGGTGGCTGCATAGACGGCGAGCTTGGGCGCCGGCTGGAAGCTGGCCACACTGCTCACATTGAGCAAGTACCCATGGCCACGCGAGACCATAACGCCCAGCGCCGCCCGACTGATCCGCGTCAACGCGGCGACGTTCAAGGCGATCTCGTCGGCGATGCGGTCGGGATCCGTGGTGGAGAAATCACCCGAGGTGCCAAACCCGGCGTTGTTGACGACGAGATCGACGGGGCGTTGCGCATCGGTGATCCGACGGACGACAGCGGCGACACCCTTGGCCTTGGTGAGATCCGCAGCCAACACCTCGACCCTGTCGTACCGGGCGGCCAACTCTTCGAGCCGATCGACGCGCCGGGCCACCACGATCTGGGCGATGCCGGCCTCGCCGAGAATCTTCACCATCGCTTCGCCGATGCCGCTCGACGCCCCGGTGACCAACGCCGATGTGAACGGGAATGTTGAAGCCATATCGACGAGGCTACGCCGCCCCCGCGTCGATGCGTTTGACGACTCCGGCCCCGTATAGGGGCCCCGTATAGGGGCGCCAGTCGTCAAACGCAGCCCTGTGGGGGTCAGTGAGGGGTGCCGGTGAGACCACCGGAGGCGTTGAGACGGGCGTGGGCACGACTCAACGCGGCGGTAGCTTCGGCGTCGTGCTCGTGGCGCAACGTCGCCTCGGCTCGCTCCATGGCGCTCATCGCCCGGCCGCGATCTATATCGTCACCGAGTTCGGCGACGTCGCTGAGGATGCTGACCTTGTTGTCGCTGACCTGCACGAACCCACCGAGCACGGCGACATCGACCTGAGTGCCGTCGGCCAAGGTGATGCGGGTGTGGCACTCGGTGAGGGCGCCGAGGAACGGCGCATGACCCGGCAAGAAGGCGATCTCACCACCGCCCAGGGTGCGGGTTATCACCTGCGTGGCCTCGCCGGAGAAAACAACCTTCTCCGGCGACACCAATTCGACCTGCATCGTCGCCATGCCCGATCAAGCCACCTGCTCGGTAAGCGTCTTGGCCTTGGCCAACACCTGCTCGACCCCGCCGACGTTCAAGAACGCCTGCTCGGGCACGTCGTCCATGTCGCCGCGGAGAATGGCCTCGAAGCTCTCGACCGTCTCGTCGACGGGCACGAACTCGCCGTCGAGACCGGTGAACACCTTGGCGACGAAGAACGGCTGCGAGAGGAACCGCTGGATCTTGCGGGCCCGCGACACCGTCAGGCGGTCTTCTTCGGAGAGTTCGTCGAGACCGAGGATGGCGATGATGTCTTGCAGTTCCTTGTAGCGCTGCAGGTTTTCCTGCACGCCACGGGCGACCAGGTAGTGACGCTCGCCGACGACGTCGGGTTGGAGGATGGTCGACGTCGACGCCAGCGGGTCGACCGCCGGGTAGATGCCGAGTGCCGCCACCTGGCGGCTCAGCTCGGTCGTGGCGTCGAGGTGGGTGAAGGTCGTGAACGGCGCCGGGTCGGTGTAGTCGTCGGCCGGCACGTACACGGCCTGCAGCGAGGTGATCGAACGGCCACGGGTCGAGGTGATCCGTTCCTGCAGCTGACCCATCTCGTCGGCCAGGGTCGGCTGGTAACCCACGGCAGAGGGCATGCGGCCGAGCAGTGTCGACACCTCCGAGCCGGCCTGCACGAAGCGGAAGATGTTGTCGACGAACAGCAGCACGTCCTGGTTCTTGACGTCGCGGAAATACTCGGCCATCGTCAGGGCCGACAGGGCGACGCGCAGGCGGACTCCGGGCGGCTCGTCCATCTGCCCGAAGACCAGCGCGGCCTTCTCGAACACGCCGGATTCCTCCATTTCGAGGCGGAGGTCGGTACCCTCGCGGGTGCGCTCGCCGACGCCGGCGAACACCGACACGCCGCCGTGCTTGGAGGCCACCCGGTTGATCATCTCGGTGATCAACACCGTCTTGCCGACGCCGGCGCCGCCGAACAGGCCGATCTTGCCCCCGGCGAGATACGGGGTGAGCAGGTCGATGACCTTGATGCCGGTGGGGAACAGTTGCCTGGAAGGCTCGAGGGCGTCGAACAGCGGGGCGTCGCGGTGGATGTCCCAACGCTCCATATCGGCGTACTTGGCGGGATCGTCGTCGAGCACGTCGCCCCACACGTTCCACACATGACCGAGGGTGCGGTCGCCGACGGGGACCTGCAGGCCGTGGCCGAGGTTGCGCACCGGGGTCCCACGGGTGAGACCGTCGGTCGGCTTCATGCAGACGGCGCGCACGCGGCTGTCGCCGAGCTGCTGGGCGACCTCGGCGAGCACGACGACCGCCTGACCGTCGACCTGGACGGTGAACTCCAAGGCGGTGTTGAGTTTGGGGAGCGAGCCTTGCGGAAACTCGACGTCGACCACCGGGCCGGCGATGCCGACGACTCGGCCGTCCTTGCGTTCTGTCTCCACGATTGCGTCTTGGGTCACGGTCATGACGATGCTTCTCTCTCAGTTTCTCGAAGTCGCGCTGAGCGCTGTCGGTGTGTCGGGTGAACCGTCGGGCATCGGCTCGAAATCGATGACGAAGGCCTTGTCGCCGCCGGAGAGCGCCTCGGCGCCACTGACGATCTCCATGATCTCGGTGGTGATCGAGTCCTGACGAGCGCGGTTCATGATGCGGCTGAGGTTCTTGATCAGCTCCTCGGCGTTGTCGGTGGCGCTCTTCATCGCTCGTTGACGGAAGGCGTGCTCGCTGGCCGCAGCATTCAGCAAGGCCGCGTAGATGCGGGCCTCGACGTACTTCGGCAGCAACGTGTCGAGGATGGTCGTCGGATCGGGCTCGTACTCGAAGTCCGCCACGGGGCCGACCGAGTCGGAGGGCCGACCATCGCCGCCTTGCACCGTCTCGCGCTCGAGCGGCACCAGCGGACGTTGCACGACCTCTTGCGAGCCGGCAGAGATGAACCGGGTGTAGACCAGTTCGACCCGATCGACGTCGCCGTTGACGAACAGGTCGACGACGTGTTGGCCGATCTCTTTGGCGTTGGCGTAGCTCGGTGCGTCGCTGAAGCCGGCGAAGGAGGTCTTGATCTTGTAGCCGCGGAACCTGAAGTAGCTCTCGGCCTTGCGCCCGACGGCGATGACCGAATAGTCGCGGCCCTGCAAGACGTCGGCTTTGATCTCGCCCTCGGCAGCGCGTTGCACGCCGGCGTTGTAGCCACCACACAGGCCACGGTCGGCGGTGATGACGACATAGGCGACATTGCTGACGGTGTCACGACCGGCCAGCAACGGTGAGGTCAGCGACCCGCCGGCGGCGGCCAGATCCTTGACGACCTCGGTGATCTGATGGCTGTAGGGCACGGCAGCGGCCACCCGCTGCTGAGCCTTGACGATGCGTGATGCGGCGATCAGTTCCATGGCGCGGGTGATCTTCTTGGTGGCCTGCACGGTACGAATCCGTCCGCGAAGAATGCGCTCCTGACCTCCAGCCATCGCCTATTCCGTCGCTAGGGTCTTGTGGCTCTTGGCTTCGCCCAACGCGGCAGCGTCGGTGGCCGTCGGATCGGCGGCGCGAGCTGCTGCCTCGGCGGCGACGAACCGCTCCTTGAACTCGGTGATCACGTCGCCGAGTTCGGCGGGCACGTCGGCCTTCGGGTCGTTGCGCATGCCCGACAGCAACGCGCCCTGCGTGCTGCGCATGTGCTCGAGCAGTTCGCCCTCGAAGCGGCGCACGTCGACGACCGGCAAGCTGTCGAGGTAGCCCTTGGTGCCGGCGAACACCACGACGACCTGCTCCTCGACCGGCATCGGGCTGTTCTGCGGCTGCTTGAGAATCTCGACCAGGCGGTAGCCACGCTCGAGCTGCGCCTTGGAGATGGCGTCGAGTTCGGAACCGAATGTGGCGAACGCTTCGAGCTCGCGGAACTGGGCGAGGTCGATCTTCAACGTGCCGGCGACGCTCTTCATCGACTTGATCTGCGCCGCGCCACCGACGCGCGACACCGAGATACCGACGTCGACGGCCGGACGCACACCGGACTTGAACAGGTTGTCGAGCAGGTACACCTGACCGTCGGTGATCGAGATCACGTTGGTCGGGATGTACGCCGACACGTCGC
>JANNHY010000044.1:0-4994 GCA_031404635.1 Ilumatobacteraceae bacterium | reverse complement strand
GAACATCGTGTACGTGGGCGCCATCGGCAGCTCGCCCGGAGGCGGCGACGCGCTCCAGCGCTACGACCACACCACCAGGCAGACGCAGCTCGTCAATGTCTGGCCCGAGGCCTACCACGACGGCGCCACCGCCGAGGTCCGCTTCCAGTGGACCTACCCGATCGTGTTCTCACCTCAGGACAGCAACGTGCTGTACGTTGGTGGAAACAAGGTGTTCCGCACGACCGACGAGGGGCACAGCTGGCAGGCCATCAGCCCCGACCTCACCTACGCCGACCCGGACACCATGGGAGTCTCCGGGCCGCTCACCATGGACACCGCCGGTGCCGAGATGTACGCCACGATCTTCTCATTGATGGTGTCGACCCACCAGCAAGGTGTGCTGATGACCGGGTCAGATGACGGATTACTACATCTGTCGATGAACGATGGCGGCGACTGGGTGAACGTCACCCCAGGCGACCTTGCGAAGTTCTCCCAAGTCACGATGATCGCCGAGTCACCACACACGCCCGGCACGATCTACATGACCGCGGCCCGCCACAAGATGGGCGACTACGCGCCGTACGTCTACAAGACCGACGACCTGGGCGTCACATGGACCCGGATCGACGCCGGGCTGCCACAGCACGAGTTCTGCCGCGTCATTCGAGAAGACCCGAACCGCGAAGGTCTGCTCTATGTTGGGACCGAACTCGGCATCCACGTGTCGTTCGACGACGGCGCCAACTGGCAGCCGCTGCAGTCCAACCTTCCCGTCACACCCATCTACGACTTCGTCGTCAAGGAGACCGATCTCGTCGTGGCGACGCACGGGCGTTCGTTCTGGATCCTCGACGACCTGACACCGCTGCACCAGATGCACGACGACCTGCTCGGAGCGAGCCGGCACCTGCTCAAGCCACGCGACGCTGTCCGCACGCCTCCGCACATCGCCGCTGCGTGGGGCGGGACACCAGGCGGCAAGAACTACCACGTGACCATGGGACAGAACGCCACGTTCTACGTCCAGGAACTGCAAACCGGTCACGTCCGCAAGCGTGTCATCGATGCCGGCGACGACCTCGAACGAGGCGTGCGCATCACGTACTTCCTCGACCAAGCCGCAGTCGGCGAGGCGAGCCTCACCATCGGCGATAGCTACGGAAATGAAATCGAGACGTTCTCGAGCGCCATCCCCGAAGACAAGAAGGATCGCCATGGGTTGTACATCACCGGCACCGCCGGCATGAACAGCTTCCAATGGCCGATGACCTACCCGGACGGCGTGAAGATGGCCGCCACCGAGTTCCACAAGCGGCCCAGTGGACCGCTGGCCAAGCCCGGCACCTACCAGGCGACGCTGACGGTCGGAGACTGGTCGATGACCCAGTCGTTCGAGCTGCTCAAAGATCCTCGGGTCACGACCGGCGACGCCGACCTGGCCGAGCAGTTCGACTTCCTGATCCAGATCCGCGACAAGTTGTCCGAGATCGCCACCGCCGTGAACACGATCCGGTCGTTGAAGCGCCAGCTCGGCGACTGGGCCGAGCGGCTGGCCGGCAACGAATCGGCGGCACCTGCGATCACCGCCGCCCAGGCACTCAACGAGCGACTCGACGGCGTCGAGGCCGAGCTCGTACAGGCCGAGTTCACATCCGACGGCGACACGCTGAACTACCGCGAAAAACTGTTCGAGAAGCTCACCGCCCTGCGACCGGTCGTCGACAGCGCCGATGCGCGTCCGACCACCCAGACCTACGCCGTGTATCAGAAGCTCGCCGGCCAGGTCGACGAACAGTTGTCGACGTTGACGGCGCTGATCGACCGCGACCTCGCGCACGCGAACGGCCAGCTCGGTGAGCTCGGTGTCAGCATTATCGGCGTGTGATCCGCCAGCGGATGTAGCTAAACCAATCGGGCTCCTCGCAGGCGGGGCACGGAATGTTCGGCTCCTCCGAATATTTGGTGACTTGCTTGGCCAATTCGAGTCGGGGAATCAGGGCGTGGACGAGCGGGCCGATGCCGACCACGAACGCAACGGTGCCAATGCCGACGTGGCCGCCCAAGGCGATGCCGACAGCCATCACGACCGCTTCCAGAACGGTGCGGACGACACGGACGGGCGGCCGTGTAACACCCCCCTGGTATTGATGGCACCATGTTGCTCTCCAGTTGTTGCGCAGCCTGCGGGTGCCCGGGCGAGGTTCTTTGCCATCGCTGCCGATTCTCGTTGGCGTCCATCGGCCCACCGCTCAGCCCCATCGGCATCTCCGCCGCGTTCGAGTTCGAGGGCGTGCCCCGAGAGTTGATCGTCGCCTTGAAGTTCCGGCACCACCGTGCCGCCGCCGGCGTGCTTGCCAAGCAAATGTTACGCCGCCTGCCACTCGAGCACATCGATTTGGTCACCTGGGCACCGACCAGCGCCCACCGCGCCCGCCGGCGCGGCTACGACCAGGCCGAGGCCATTGCCCGGGCAGTCGCCCGCCAGCTCGGCGTGCCATGCCGGCGGATGTTGTATCGAGCCCACGGTGTTCCGCAAACCGGCAAGTCCCGGGCCGATCGTCTTGTCGGCCCGTCTTTCCGCGCTAGGCATCCTCGCAGCGGCCTTACCGTACTGGTCGTCGACGACGTCGTCACCACCGGCGCAACACTTCGAGCCGCTGCCGCGGCGCTGCAAGCCGCGGGCGTCACCCGGGTCCAATTGGCGGCAGCGACCAGCGCCCAGCTGCGCCGATCGGCGCGACCTGCCGGCGTGGCCGTGTTGAGCTGAGCTGGACAGCCCCAGAAAGGTACGTAGCGTTCTGGGCGTGCCCGGTTCAGTCGAGGGGTGGCGATCGGGGCGATTCCTGTGAGGCCTGAGCGGCACCCCTACAAGCAGACCTCGGCGCCGCCAAGGTCGGCGCCGCCCGCGACGGTAGGCTGTGCACCCGCATGGGAATCCTCGATCGCATCCTCCGAGCTGGTGAAGGCAAGAAGCTGAAGGCCCTGGAGGGCCTGGTGCCCGACATCAACGCCCAGTCCGCGGCCATGGCTGCGCTCAGCGACGAAGCGCTACGCGGCAAGACTGCCGAGTTCCGCGGTCGAATCGAGCGCGGCGAGAGTCTCGACGACCTGCTGGTCGAATCTTTCGCCGCGGTTCGCGAGGCGGCGACCCGGGTGATCGGTCAGCGTCATTTCGATGTCCAGTTGATGGGCGGCGCGGCGCTGCACTTCGGCTGGGTGGCCGAGATGAAAACCGGCGAAGGCAAGACCCTGGTCAGCACGTTGCCGGCGTATCTCAACGGGCTGGGCGGCAAGGGTGTGCACCTGATCACGGTCAACGACTACCTGGCTCGCTTCCACGCCGAGTGGATGGGTCGAATCCACAAATGGATGGGACTCGACGTCGGTCTCATCATTCCCGGCTTCAAAGAGCGCCCGGCCGAGAAACGGGCCAACTACAACTGCGACATCACCTACGGCACCAACAACGAATTCGGGTTCGACTACCTGCGCGACAACATGGCCACCACCTTGGCCGACAAGGTGCAGCGCGGGCACAGCTATGCGATCGTCGACGAGGTCGACTCGATCCTGATCGACGAAGCGCGCACGCCGTTGATCATCAGCGGCCGCGTTGCCGACGCCGCCAAGCTGTACTACCGGTTCGCATCGATCGTGCGCTCGTTGAGGCGCGACGTCGACTACGAGGTCGAGGAAGACAAGCGGGTGGTCGTGCCGCTCGAGGCCGGCATCGAAAACGTCGAGCAAGCGCTCGGCATCGAGAACCTCTACGACGAGGTGCAGCAGAATCTCGTACACCAGTTGTCGGTGGCGCTTAAGGCCAAGGAGCTGTACAAGCGCGACAAGGACTACATCATCCAAGGCGGCGAGGTGAAGATCGTCGACGAGTTCACCGGCCGGGTGCTCGAAGGCCGCCGTTGGAGCGAAGGCATCCACCAGGCTGTGGAGGCCAAGGAGGGTGTGAAGATCAAAGAGGAGAACCAGACCCTCGCCACGATCACCCTGCAGAACTACTTCCGGATGTACGACAAGCTGTCGGGCATGACCGGTACGGCCGCCACCGAGGCCGCCGAGTTGATGGGCACCTATGGGTTGGCGGTGGTGCAGATTCCGACCGACCAGAAGGTCATTCGTGACGATCAGGCCGACCTCATCTACAAAGGCGAGATGGCCAAATTCGGGGCGGTCGTCGATGATATCGCCGACAATTTCGAGCGCGGTCAACCGGTGCTGGTCGGCACGATCAGCGTCGAAAAGAGCGAGTTTCTGTCGCAACAGTTGAAGCAGCGTGGGATCCCTCACGAGGTGCTCAACGCCAAGCAGCACACCCGTGAAGCGATGATCGTCACCCAGGCCGGCCGGCTCAACTCCGTCACGGTTGCCACCAACATGGCCGGTCGAGGCGTCGACATCATCCTCGGTGGTAACCCCGAGGGGTTGGCTCGACACGAGGTCGTCAAGGAAGGTCATGACCCAGACGTTATGGTCGACGACTTCGCCCTGGCGCTGCCACTCGACGAGATGCCCGACGAGTTCAAGGCGGCACGTACCGCTGCTCTGGCCCGCTACGACCAGCTGTTGGCCAAGTTCAAAGACGAGTGCAAGATCGAAGGCGACAAGGTCCGCGCCCTCGGCGGGTTGTACGTGCTGGGCACCGAGCGCCACGAGAGCCGGCGCATCGACAACCAGTTGCGCGGTCGTTCCGGTCGTCAGGGCGACCCAGGTGAGAGCCGCTTCTACCTGAGCCTCGACGACGAGTTGATGCGCCTGTTCGCCACGGGTGCGCTCTCCTGGGTGATGGGCCGTGCCCTGCCCGACGACGAGGCGATCGAGGCCAAGATGGTCACCAAAGCCATCGAGCGGGCGCAGACCACCGTCGAGCAGCGCAACGGCGAGATTCGCAAGAACGTGCTCAAGTACGACGAGGTCATGAACGAGCAGCGCAAGGTGATCTATCGACGCCGCGACCAGATCCTGGAAGGCGCCGATCTGAAGACGGCGGCGATGGA
>JANNHY010000043.1:0-9892 GCA_031404635.1 Ilumatobacteraceae bacterium | reverse complement strand
GGCGCGGATGATCGCCGACAAGGCGGTCGAAGTTGCGGCGGCGAGTGGGCTCGGGATCGAGGTGTTCAACAAGGACCAGTTGGCGGCGCTGGGCTGTGGCGGGATGATCGGTGTCAACAAGGGCAGTATCGAGCCACCGCGCATGGTCCGCCTCACCTACTCCCCGCGCAATCCCCCGCGGTCATCTCGTGTTGGTCGGCAAGGGCGTGATGTACGACTCCGGCGGCATCAGCCTCAAGCCCACCAACAGCATGAGCGCCTTGATGAAGATGGACATGAGCGGCGCAGCTGCCGTGCTGGCGGCCATGAGCACCATGAAGGCGCTGAAGTGCAAGTCGGCCGTCACCGGCTACCTGATGTGCACCGACAACATGCCGTCGGGGAACGCGGTCAAGCTCGGTGACGTCTTGACGTTCCGCAACGGCAAGACCGCCGAGATCCACAACACCGACGCCGAGGGGCGTCTGGTGCTCGCCGACGGGCTGTCTCTCGGCGTCGAGGCCAACCCGGATGGGATCGTCGACATCGCCACATTGACCGGAGCGTGCCTCGCTGCACTCGGCGAGAAGATGGCCGGGGTATTGGGCAACAACCAGCCGTTCGTCGAGCGGGTCAAGGCCGCGGCAGCCGAGGCCGACGAGGCGATCTGGCAACTGCCGCTGGAGCGCCGCTATCGCAAGCTGCTCGACAGCAACGTCGCCGACATGAAGAACGTCGGCGGTCCGTACGGCGGGGCCATCACCGCGGCGTTGTTCCTCAGCGAGTTCGTCGGCGACACCCCGTGGGCGCACCTCGATATCGCCGGGCCGATGAACTCCGAGGCTGACGAGGGCTGGTTGTCACGCGGGGCCTCGGGTTTCGGCACTCGTTTGTTGATCCAACTGGCGCTCGACTTCCGGCGCTGAGTGCACAGGTGCGCCGATGTGCGTCCAAGGACGCGACAAACCCAGCTGGGTGCCGCCCCTGCTATGCCGCGTCCGGAGAGTAGCCGCCGCTGACCGCCAACGAGGCCGCTTCGATAGCCGCAGCGGGCATTACACCGAGAGCGAGAAGTTGGCGCTCGACCGCATCGGGATCGTCGCCGGTCTCGACCATCGCCTCGGCGAGGATGCGGGCGCGTTGCAGATCGGCGAGCGATATTCGAGTTGTCGGCAGGTTCCACTTCTGGTGGGCGTGGCGCAGATGAGGTGGCATGCGCATCAGATGGCGGGTCGCCACCTGCGGAACCCGCCGGCGCACGGCAAGGCCGCCGTCGGTTGGCTGTGACACGCCGAAGAGCACACATCGGTTGAGCGAGCGCATGAAGGCGTTCGCCGTTCCGACGGTGTACGCCAGGCCGAGTGCGCTGGCGGTCTCTTCGAGGTCGAGCTCGTACCCGAGCGGGTAGCGGTCGAAGCCGAGCACTAGGCGACGCAGAATCCACGTTGCGGTGGGGCCAAGCACGTTCAACCAGAACAGTTCGACGTACTGCGAACGCACGTCGTAGCCGATCGAATCGACGACCGGGTCGTGCCAGGGCACGACCATCAGCGACTGGTCGGTCACCGGAATATCCATCGGGGCGGGTGCCATCATGGCCTCCCTCGCGGGTGCTAAGTGGGGTTGGGGCGCGATACGGGGGAAGTCGCCCCAAAGATGCACGGCGAAACGACGAAAGTGGAACGCGCCCGTCAAGATGGTGCAGTGAATCTCGACATCGTCAAGCAAGCCCGGAAGTGGATCAGCGAAGCCGCACGGGTGACCGTGTTCACGGGCGCCGGCGTCTCCACCGATTCCGGCATCCCCGACTTTCGTGGGCCTAATGGACTGTGGACGCAGAACCCTGCGGCCGAGAAGGCATCGACCCTGCAGAACTATCTGGCCGATGCCGATGTGCGGCGCTGGGCCTGGCAGAACCGTCTGCACTCTGCGGCATGGAACGCCAAGCCGAACAGGGCCCACCTGGCGATCTACGAACTGGAGCTCCACGGTCGGTTGCGGGCCGTTGTCACGCAGAACATCGACGAGCTGCACCAGCACGCGGGCCACCGCCGCGACAACGTCATCGAGGTGCACGGCACCATGCGTTGGAGCCGATGTTGGGAGTGCAATGACCGCCGGCCGATGCCAGAGGCGTTGGAGCGAGTTCGCGCCGGTGACGACGACCCCGGATGCCTCGTGTGCGGCGGGGTGTTGAAGAGCGACACAGTCTCTTTCGGGCAGAACCTTGTTCCCGAGGTGATCGACGCGGCGATGCGCGCTGCCGAGGAGTGCGACGTACTGTTGGCGGCCGGGTCGTCGCTGTCGGTCTACCCCGCGGCCAACGTCGTGCCGTTGGCCAAGGCCCATGGGGCGCGCATCGTGATCGTCAACGGCGAGCCGACGGCGATGGACCGTTTCGCCGATGCGCTGCTGATCGGATCGCTCGGCGAACTGTTACCGCTGCTGATCGCTGTGCCGCCGAAGCCACGGACGCCGAAGCCAACGACACCGACGCAGGGGACCCAGTAGCCAAATCCTGACCATTTTGGTAGGCTTTCAATTATGGCTACCTTCAGAGATCTGCTCAGCGCCGCCAAGGCCGAGATCGCCGAGATCGACACGGCCGGAGCTGCCGACAAGATCGCCGCCGGCGCCGTCGTGCTCGACGTTCGCGAACCCGACGAGTACGACCAGGGCGCTCTGCCCGACGCGATCCACATCCCACGCGGCCACCTCGAGGCCCAGGTCGAGGGCAGGCTCATCGACAAGGGCGCTCAGGTCGTGATCTATTGCGCCGGTGGCGTGCGCAGCGCGTTCGCGGCCAAGACACTGCAGGAGCTCGGGTACACCGACGTGTGGTCTCTGGTCGGCGGGTTCGGGAAATGGAAAGACGAGGGCCGCCCGTGGAAGACGCCCGTCGTGCTCACGGCCGACCAGCGCAACCGCTACCAGCGACACCTCCTGTTGCCCGAGGTCGGCGTGGCCGGTCAGGTCAAGCTGCTCGACAGCAAGGTGTTGATGCTCGGTGCCGGCGGCCTCGGTTCGCCGTCTGCGTTGTACCTCGCCGCTGCCGGTGTGGGCACGATCGGAATCGTCGATATGGACGAGGTCGACGCCAGCAACCTGCAGCGCCAGATCCTCCACAACCTCGACCGCATCGGCGACCGCAAGGTCGACTCCGCCAAGAAGTCACTCACGCTGCTCAACCCCGACGTCAACGTGGTCACCTACGACACCCGTCTCGATGCCGGCAACATCATCGACATCATCGCCGGTTACGACGTGATCGTCGACGGTGCCGACAACTTCCCCAGCCGTTACCTGCTCAACGACGCCAGCGTCAAGCTCGGCATCCCGGTCGTGCACGGCTCGATCTTCCGCTTCGAGGGCATGGTCAGCGTGTTCCATCCGCTGCGCGGCCCGACCTATCGCGACATGGTTCCCGAGCCGCCGCCTGCCGAATTGGCCCCCAGCTGCGCCGAAGCCGGCGTGCTCGGCGTGCTGCCGGGCATCATTGGTTCGATCCAGGCGCTGGAGGTCATCAAGCTGTTGCTCGGTCTCGGCGAACCGCTGATCGGGCGGATCCTGTCGGTCGACACAACCGACATGAGCTTCCGCACGTTCAACCTCCGCCAGGATCCCGCCAACCAGGTGACGTACGCGAACCGCGACCGCATCATCGTCCGCGATCTCGTTGGTCTGTGCGCTCCAGGATTGCACGACTGACGCACTACTGTTTTGCTTCGTGCTGGTGGCGACGGGGCAGCGAGAGACGACCGACACGCTGTGGGTCCACGGCCGCGTCGCAGACATCGCCCTCGGGTGGTGCTGGCTGCCGGTTGCCCTGATCATCCATTCAGCCGAGCCGCACCTCACCGCGGTGCAATCGATCATGGGCGTCATCTTCGTGATCTCGTTCGCTCACCAGCCGCTCACTCTCGCACTCGTGTACGGCGATCCGGCCCAGCGTCACGCCCATCGGGCTCTGTATCGGTGGGCGCCGTGTGTTGCGTTCGTCGTGATCCTCGTCGGGCTCAACGTCAGCCTTTCGTTGGTTGCGCTGATGGCTGGCCTATGGAATGCCGAGCACACGCTGATGCAGCGCTATGGGGTGATGCGCATCTACGGCCGTAAAGCGGGCGACGATCAGGGCCGGATCGAGAAGCCGATGCTGATCGTCTGGCTCATCGCCGGTCTCACCTACATCGGCGGGTACGTCGATCCGCAGCGCTTGGTCGAAAAACTCGGCGTGATTGAGACCAACGCCCGCGGCATCGACCTGCTGGGCGGGCTGTCTTCGGCGGCCCGTCTGCTGTTCTGGGTTGCTGCCCTGGCCGGGCTCGTGCTCGCCGCCCGGTGGTGGCAGGCCGAGCGCCGCCTCGGGGCGGCGGCCAGCCGGCCGAAGCACTGGTATGCGCTCGGCACGGCGGGCCTGATCATCGCCATCATGGTCGACCCGATCGCCGGTGTCGCCGGGTACGTCGCCGCCCACGCCATCGAGTACTTCGCCGTAGTCAATACGTCGTTGTGCAAGCGCAACGACGCTTCCCCCGTGGCCACAGCGACACGCACCCCGGCGCGCCGGGCCGTGGCCTACACCGCCTACTTCGCGGCGATCGGCGCGCTCGTCTACTTCGCCTGGTCACCGCTCAACGGCAAGCTCTACGCCTTCGCCATCTTGTTCTTCGGCGCCCTGCACATTCTCTACGACGGGTTCGTCTGGAAACTGCGGCGCCCGGCAGTGGCCGCCTCGCTGGGCATCACGTCGAGCTAGCGACCCAGCCTGCCGAGGCTTTCCCAGTTTGTCAGTCGAACAGATCGGGGTCGGTCCGGCAGATCTCCTGCCACAGCGGCTGGAAGCTGAACCATCCAGCGAGCGGGAAGCCGGTTTGCTCGAACGTGTACTTGGCCATGTTGTGCTCGATGTGCTTGGGCGTGCCGGCGGCCATCGCCAGCAGTTGGGCCTGGCACGAGCGGTCCATGGTGAGAAACCAGAAGCAGGCCTCGTCGACCGTCTGGCCGACTGTGAACAACCCGTGGTTCTGGTGTATGGCCGCCTTGCCGGTGGGGAAAGCAGCAGCCAACTCCTTGCCGGCGCCGATGTCGAACACCACGGCGCCGCCCTGCTCGGTGATCACCCGGTGATCACCGTAGAACACGCACGCATCCTGGGTGAGCGGATCGAGCGGAATGCCGAGCGAGGCGAACGCCTTACCGTGCACGCTGTGGCTGTGCGCGGCAGACACGACGTCGGGGCGGGCCTGATGGATCGCCGAGTGGATCACGAACGCGGCGCGATTGACCGGCTGGGTGCCGTAGACCACCTCGCCCGTGTGGCTGACCAAGATCAAGTCGCTGACCCGTACGTGGCGGAAACTCATCCCGAACGGATTGACCCAGAAGTGGTCGGGAAACTCGGGGTCGCGGACGGTGATGTGACCGGCCACACCCTCGCCGAACCCGAGCCGTCCGAAAATGCGCAATGCGCCGGCCAACTTCTGCTTACGGTGCAGGCGCTCCTCCTCGACGGTTGCGAAGGTTGGGGGGCCGTCGAAGCTGACCACTTTCGGCCTCAACTCGACACCGTCGATTGTCCGCACGCCGGATTCGGTAGTCGTCATGGCGACAGGTTACGCCCCCCATCCGGCGCGACGCGTGGCCCATTCGTCGAGCGTTTGACGACTAAGTACTTGCCGGCATAAATATGAGCACGTAATTACGATCACGTAAGGATGAGTCACTGGTAACGTATCGTCTTCCCCGAGAGGGGGTTCCGATGCCCAGAAAGAGCCCGTACGTGCTGGAGTTAAGCCGGGAACAGCAGCGTGAACTCGAAGCGCGAGCTCGCAGATATACGTTGTCGTATCGGGACGTGGTACGCGCCAAAATTGTCCTCATGGCCGCAGAGGGGCTCGACAACGACGAGATCGCCGGCCGGCTCGACACGCGACGCGAGATCGTCTCGAAGTGGCGCAAGCGGTTCTTCGAGCAAGGGTTACCCGGCCTCGAGGAGCGCCCACGCGGTGGTCGACCACCGGTCTTTCCCCCCTGAGGTCGTCGTCGCCGTCAAAGCGCTCGCCTGCGAACTGCCCTGTCGGCTCGGCGTGCCCCTGTCCCGGTTCCATGTACCCGACCTCGCCGCCGAAGCAGTCACCCGCGGGATCGTCGCTGAGATCTCCGGCACCACTATCTGGCGGTGGCTCACCGAAGACGCCATCCGACCCTGGAAGCATCGCTCGTGGATCTTTCCCCGCGACCCGAACTTCGAGACCAAAGCCGGCCGCGTGCTCGACCTGTACGCCCGCACCTTCAACGGCAAACCGTTGGGGAAACGGGACTTCGTCATCTCCGCCGATGAGAAGACCTCCATCCAAGCCCGCGCCCGCTGCCATCAGACGCTGGGCCCGGCGCCACGACGGACCACCCGCGTCGAGCACGAATACGACCGTGGTGGCGCCCTCGCCTACCTCGCCGCCTGGGATGTGCACCGCGCCACGATCCTCGGCCGCTGCGAGCCGACCACCGGCATCGCCCCGTTCAGCCGGCTCGTCGAACAAGTCATGACCACCGAGCCCTACGCCTCGGCCCGCCGGGTGTTCTGGGTTGTCGACAACGGCAGCAGCCACCGTGGCCAACGCGCCGTCGAGCGCATCAACCAACGCTGGCCCAACGCCCACCTCATACAGCTTCCCATCCACGCCTCCTGGCTCAACCAGGTCGAGATCTACTTCTCCATCATCCAGCGCAAAGTGCTCACCCCCAACGACTTCGCCGACCTCGCCGACCTCGAGTCACGACTGCTGGCCTTCGAACGCCGATACGAGCACACCGCCGCGCCCTTCGAATGGAAGTTCACCCGCACCGACCTCACCAAGCTCCTCGAACGCCTCGCCGACAAGCCCGACTACCAGGCCGCAGCCTGACCCACCACGAATACGTGACCGGAATTACGGTCCAGAGCACTAAGGCCCGTATCGGGGCGCCAACTCACAAACGCTGCTCGGTGAGTTTCGTCACGGACGATTCGGGAGGGGTGAGGAGCGTCGTAGAGTCGACTACCAATGAACCGCGAGATCAAGCCGTCGTCGATTGCGCCACCCGCGGCGAATTATGCCCACGCTGTGCTCAGCGAAGCGGCCGGCAAACTGCTGCACGTCAGCGGCGTGGTGGCCATCCGCCCCGACGGATCGATCCCCGACGACGTGGCCGATCAGGCCGCGGTGATCTGGTCGAACCTCGCCGTCATTCTTGCTGAGGCCGAGATGGCGATGGCCGACATCGTCAGCGTCACCACCTATGTCGTGGTCGACTTCATGGCCTGCCTACCCGAGGTGATGGCCGCCCGTGACCAGGCGTTGAACGGTCATCGTGCCGCAAGCACACTGGTCACGGTGCCGGCGCTGGCCCGGCCGGCGTGGAAGATGGAGATCGCGATCGTCGCTGCGACCTGATCGTGTCAGTAGGCTGACGTCGTGGTGGTGAGTGCAGAAGACCGGAGAAAATGGGACCGACAGGTTGCCGCGCTGGTCGAGATGGACAACGACGACGAGGGCTCGTTGGAGTGGCGAGCGGCCGCGATCGAGGCAATCAATCGACGCCGGGTATCGAGCGGTCGCGCCGAACTGGCGACTGAAGGAGAACTGCACCGCCGTGCAAGAGCCCTCGGCCTACTGGGCCGACTTCGAGCGCCGACTCGCTGACTTGGGCGCGCAGCCGATCTTGATCGGCGCCCTCGCTGCCCAGGAATATCGCTCCGAGCCACGGCTGACCACCGACGTGGATTTTCTCGTGATGTCGCTTGACGGCATCGCTGAAGCCTTCCGCGCCGATGGCTACGAGGTGCGTGAGATGGCCGAGCCCGGCGCGCAAGATCCGTACGTCATCTTCATCCGTGGTCGAGGAGCAAGGGTGGATGCGCTGTTGGTCGAGACGCCGTACCAGAGCGAGGCCCATCGTCGCTCTGTCAACGGTCTGCTGACTGTCGAGGACGTGATCGTTCACAAGCTGATTGCCTGGCGCGGCAAGGATCAGGACGACATCGAGTCGATACTCGCCACCAAGCCCGTGCTGGATCAGCCCTACATCGAGCGCTGGGCCGGGGAGTGGCGGGTCGAAAATCGCTGGTCGGAGGCGAAGGAGCGTTGGATGGCCCGCTAGCGCGACACCGGTCGTACGCTCGTAGGCGATGAGTGACGACAAGCGCACCGACTCAGGCATCGAGGTCAAGGCCCTCTACGGCCCGGCCGATTTGGAGGGTTGGGATCCTGCCGAGCGCCTCGGCGAGCCAGGCAAACCGCCGTATACACGCGGTGTCTATCCGACGATGTACCGAGGCAGGTTGTGGACGATGCGCCAGTACGCCGGATTCGGCACGGCGAAATCGACGAACGAGCGGTTCAAGTTCCTTCTCAATGCCGGCCAAACCGGTCTGTCGTGCGCATTCGACCTTCCAACACAGATGGGTTACGACAGCGACCACCCGCGTGCCGAGGGCGAGGTCGGCAGGGTCGGTGTCGCCATCGACTCGATCGCCGACATGCGCATGCTGCTGGCCGGCATCCCGCTCGACACGGCGTCGATGAGCATGACAATCAACTCCACCGCGGCGATCCTGCTGTTGTTCTACGAGCTGGTTGCCGAGGAGCAGGGGGTGCCGGTCAGCGAGATCAGCGGCACGATCCAGAACGACATCTTGAAGGAGTACATCGCTCGCGGCACGTACGTATACCCGCCTCGGCCGAGCATGCGGCTCATCACCGACATCTTCGAGTACTGCCGGGCCAACGTGCCGCAATGGAACACGATCTCGATCTCCGGTTACCACATCCGCGAGGCCGGCAGCACGGCGGTGCAGGAGATCGCCTTCACGATCGCCAACGGCATCGCCTACGTCGACGCGGCGCTGGCGGCCGGCATGGACATCGATGCGTTTGCGCCGCGCCTCAGCTTCTTCTGGAACGCCCACAACAACTTCTTCGAAGAGGTCGCCAAGTTCCGCGCCGCGCGTCGTATCTGGTACCGCCTCATGAACGACCGCTTTGGTGCCGAGAAGGAAGCGAGCAAGCTGCTGCGGTTCCATGCGCAAACGGGTGGCTCGACGTTGACGGCGCAACAACCCGAGAACAACGTGGTACGCGTCGCCATCCAGTCGATGGCGGCGGTGATGGGCGGCACGCAGAGCCTGCACACCAACGGTTACGACGAGGCGTTGAGCCTGCCGTCGCAACAATCGGTGCAGGTGGCTCTGCGCACGCAGCAGATCATCGGCTACGAGAGCGGCATAACCGACACACCCGACCCGCTGGCAGGTTCGTACTTCGTCGAGTGTTTGACCGACGAGGTCGAACGGTTGGCGTGGGAGTACATCGAACGCATCGACGAGATGGGTGGCGCCGTTGCCGGCATCGAAGCCGGCTTCCAGCAGGGTGAGATCGAGCAGGCGGCGTACGAGTACGCCAAGTCGATCGACGACGACGAACGTGTCATCGTCGGGCTCAACAAGTTCGCCGTCGCCGCCAACGGTGCCCCCGATATTTTCCCTGCCGACCCCGATCTGGAACACGGCCAAAAGGCGTCGTTGGCCGAGTTCAAGGCAGTCCGTGATTCGGCGCTGGTCGAGGCTCGTCTTGCCGATGTCACCGCCGCGGCGAACGGCACTCAGAACCTGCTCTACCCGATGAAGGAGGCTCTGCGCGCCAACGCCACGCTCGGAGAAGTCAGCGATGCCCTACGCGCCGTGTTCGGCGTGTACCACCCGTGACGACTTCCAGTGGAGTGTTTCAGGCACCCTCGGGTGGGTGTTGCATAAACCTCCCCGGGGATGCTCGCGTTGGCGGCGCGGGTCTGAAAAACTTGCGGGGTGTCATCGTTCAACTTTGTGTCGTGTGATCGTGATCAGTTGTTGTTGTTGCCGCCGTCGTTGTCGGATTGG
>JANNHY010000042.1:0-13145 GCA_031404635.1 Ilumatobacteraceae bacterium | reverse complement strand
CAGCGTGCGCGTGTCGGGGTCGACGTTGGTGACGAACTCGATCATCTCGGGCCGCTGGCCAAGGTGTCCGAATGCCTGCTTGTTCGTCCAACTGGCGTCGGCAGATTTGTAGTCCGCCAGAACGGTGAAGCGCGAGGCGTTGACTCCCGTCAGCGACGTCGCCCGGTGGAACACCTCCGTCGAGTAGAACAGCGTCGTGCCCGCCTTTCCGCAGGCCAGCACCTCGCGGTCGCGCAGTTCACCGGGCTCGGCTCGTCTCTGGCCAAGAGGAATGTGTGCCGAGTAGGGCTTTGGCACGATTGCGGTCGCCCCGTTGTGATCGTCGACATCGCAGAGATAGGTGAACGTCGTGACCTGCATCCATTGACGCTGCACGCTGGGAACTACCAGGGTGTGGTTGCCGAAGTCGCGATGATGATGCTGGTCGTAGTCGGCGTTGCCGGCGTACTTTGCCCACAGCTCCCCCTTGTACAGCCTGATGTCGTCGGTGCCCAGGACTTGACGCACGATCGCCAATATGCGCGGGTGGGCGACCAATCGATTGAGTTCCGGTGACACCCACGGGAAGTTGGCCAGACCGGCGAACGGGGTGTTCGTCAAATGGGCGAACAATTCGGGCTCGGCGAAGTAATCCCCGGGCGTCGGAAAGTTCTCCCAGACGCCGTCTTGGAGGGTGGCGACCTCTTCGGCGCCCAGCATGTCGGGCACCAACACGAAGCCGTCGGTGTGGAAACGCTCGAGTTGATCCTCAGTCAGCACGAGCACATTCTGGCGCTCCTCGCCTGTGTTCGCTGTTCGCCTCCGCCGAAAATCTTGAGTCATATTAACTCAAGATTTCTCGCACGGAGTTGCGCGATCGGGCACCTGATCCGTAAACTTGCGTCACGTTCACTCAAGTTTGAGCTATCCAAGCGCAAACAACCGAATAAGGAGCAAACCCCCATGGCCAAGGCAGTCGGAATCGACCTCGGCACCACCAATTCCGTCGTCGCTGTGCTCGAGGGTGGCGACCCGGTTGTCATCCCCAACTCCGAAGGTGCGCGCACCACTCCATCGGTCGTCGCCTTCTCCAAGGCCGGCGAGGTGTTGGTCGGCGAGGTCGCCAAGCGTCAGGCCATCACCAACTCCGACCGCACGTTCCGCAGTATCAAGCGGCACATGGGCGAGGCCTGGAAGAGCCCCGACGTCGACGGCAAGCAGTACACCCCGCAAGAGATCAGCGCGCGCACGCTGATGAAGCTGAAGCGCGACGCCGAGGCTTACCTCGGCGACACCGTCACCCAGGCCGTCATCACCGTGCCGGCGTATTTCGACGACGCCCAGCGCACCGCGACCAAGGAAGCCGGGGCGATCGCCGGTCTCGAGGTGCTGCGGATCATCAACGAGCCGACCGCGGCCGCTCTCGCCTACGGCCTCGACAAGGGCGCCGAAGACGAGAAGGTGTTGGTCTTCGATCTAGGTGGCGGCACGTTCGATGTCTCGGTGCTCGAGATCGGCGACGGTGTGTTCGAGGTCAAGAGCACGCACGGCGATACCCACCTCGGCGGTGACGACTGGGATCAGCGCATCATCGACTGGCTCGTGCAGCAGTTCAAGGCTGCTCACGGTGTCGATCTGTCAGCCGATCGTATGGCCGGGCAGCGGTTGAAGGAGGCTGCCGAGAAGGCCAAGATCGAGCTCAGCCAAGTGCAGCAGACGCAAATCAACCTGCCGTTCATCACGGCGACCGCCGAGGGGCCGCTGCACCTCGACGAATCGTTGACCCGCGCCAGGTTCCAGGAGATGACGGCCGACCTGATCGAGCGCTGCCGCATCCCGTTCGAGCAGGCGTTGAAAGACGCGGGCATCAGCAAAGGTGAGCTCAACCACGTCTTGTTGGTAGGTGGTTCCACACGCATGCCGGCCGTTGTCGACCTGGTCGTCAACCTCACCGGCAAGGAGCCGAACAAGAGTGTCAATCCCGACGAGGTGGTCGCCGTCGGTGCCGCCGTTCAGGCCGACGTTCTGCGTGGTGATGTCAAAGACGTGTTGCTGCTCGACGTCACCCCGCTCAGCCTCGGCATCGAGACCAAAGGCGGCGTGATGACCAAGCTGATCGAGCGCAACACCACGATCCCCACCAAGCGCACCGAGGTGTTCACTACCGCCGACGACATGCAGCCGAGCGTCGAGATCCATGTGCTGCAAGGCGAGCGCGAGATGGCCGGCTACAACAAGACGCTCGGCAAGTTTCAGCTTGTCGACCTGCCGCCGGCACCGCGCGGCGTGCCGCAGATCGAGGTCACCTTCGACATCGACGCCAACGGCATCGTCCACGTCAGCGCCAAGGACCGGGCCACGAGCAAGGTGCAGTCGATGACCATCACCGGCCAGTCGACCCTCGACAAGAAAGACATCGATCAGATGATCCGCGATGCCGAGGCTCACGCCGAGGACGACCGCAAGCGTCGCGAGGAGGCCGAGGTTCGTAACAACGCCGACTCGTTGGTGTACCAGATCGAGAAGCTGCTGCGCGACAACGCCGACAAAGTTGCCGACGACGACAAGCCGGCGATCGAGACGCCACTGGCCGAGCTGAAGACAGCCCTGGCCGGCAACGACATCGACGTGATCCGCGCCGCCCACGAAAAGCTGATGACCGCCAGCCAGGCGTTCAGCCAGAAGCTGTACGAGTCCGCGGCCCGCGACGAGAACGCCACCGGAACGTCGGCGTCGGGCCAGACCGGCGCCGCGGCGAGCAGCGACGACGACATCGTCGACGCAGAAATTGTGGACGAGGAGTCCGCCCAATGACCTGCGCCGAGGGAAGCGCCAGCGACGAGGCGCAAGCGGCGCCAGACTCCACCGACTCCGTCGGCGAATCGTCCGATGCTTCTGAGGGGGAAGCTGAAACCATCGAGCTATCCGAGGTCGAACTTATCGGCGCTGAGCGGGACGAATGGATGGATCGGGCGCAGCGCATCGCCGCCGACTTCGAGAACTTCCGCCGCCGGGTGGCCACGCAGCGCGCCGACGACATCGATCGGGCCACAGGGCGGTTGGCCGAGGCGCTGCTGCCCGTGCTCGATGCCTGCGAGGCAGCGTTCTTGCAGCACCCCGCCGAAATCGAGCCGCTGTTCAACCTGATGCTCAGTGAGCTGAAGAAGCAGGGCCTCGAGTCGATGAACCTGCACGAGCAGCCGTTCGACCCCACCCTTGCTGAAGCCGTCCTGCACGAACCGGGTGAAGGTGACCCAATCGTCACCGAAGTGTTGCGATCCGGCTACACCTGGAACGCGAAGGTGCTTCGACCGGCGATGGTCAAGGTCCGCGGTTGAAGCGCCGCGGCGGCCCTGACCGACTCGCCATGCAAAGGAGGTGATGATCGATGGCGGCACAACGTGAGTGGTACGAGAAGGACTACTACAAGGTTCTCGGCGTCAGCGACGAAGCCTCGGCAAAAGAAATCACCAAGGCCTATCGCAAGTTGGCTCGCGGGAGCCATCCCGACACCCACCCTGGCGACGATGCCGCCGAGGAGCGGTTCAAAGAGGTCAGCTCGGCCTATGACGTGCTGGGCGACGACGCCAAGCGCAAGGAATACGACGAGGTCCGCAAGCTCGGCCCGATCGGCGGTTTCCAAGGCGGCGGTCCTGGCGGGCCCGGCGGTTACAACTTCAATGTCGGCAGCGATGGTCTCGGCGATCTGCTCGGGCAGATGTTCGGCCGCGGGCGACGCGGCGGCGGGCCATCGGCTTCGGCGGGTCCGCAGCGTGGAGCCGACGTCGAGGCCACGCTGAATCTCGACTTCGCCGACGCCGTGAAGGGGCTTACCACCACGCTGTATCTCACCAGCGATGCGCAGTGCGCCACGTGCAGCGGAAGCGGCGCCAAACCCGGTACCCAGCCCAGCGTCTGTTCGCAGTGTGGCGGGCGTGGAGTCGTCGACGACAACCAGGGGCTGTTCTCGTTCTCGTCGCCGTGCCGCGTCTGCGGTGGCCGCGGTGTTGTGATCACCGACCCGTGCCCGACCTGTCGCGGCACCGGCACCGAACGTCGCCCGCGCGAGGTGCAGGCGCGCATACCTGCCGGCGTCGCCGATGGCCAGAGAATTCGCCTCAAGGGCCGCGGTGCCCCGGGTCGAAACGGTGGGCCGCCGGGCGACCTGATCGTCGAATGTCATGTTGCCGGGCATCACTTGTTCGGTCGCCATGGCAACAATCTCACCGTCAGGGTGCCGGTCACATTTCCTGAGGCGGCGCTCGGCGGCGACATCGACGTGCCGACGCTCGATGGCCCCAGGGTCATGCTGCGGCTACGTCCCGGCACCCCGTCGGGCTCGCGTCACAGGGTCAAAGGCAAAGGCATCATCACCAACAAGGCGACCGGAGATCTGATCGTCACCGTCGATGTGGAAGTGCCAAAGCATCTCACCGACGAGCAGCGCGCTGCCGTCGAGACGCTGGCGACAACGACTACCGTTTCACCCAGGACTCGATTGGAGTCATAACCATGCGATCTCAACACCACGCCGTCTACGTCATCTCGGTGGCCGCCGAACTGGCCGGCATGCATCCGCAGACACTACGAATCTACGAACGCCGCGGCCTTGTGCTGCCGGCGCGTACACAGGGCGGCAACCGCCGGTACAGCGACGTCGACATCGACCGCTTGCGGCGGATCAGCGAGCTAGCTGCCGAGGGCATGAATCTTGAAGGTATCCGCAGGGTTATGCAGCTCGAAACCGAGGTCGAGCGACTGCGTGCCGAGAACGCCGAGTTGGTTCAGCTGGCATCGTTGGCGCGAGCCGAAGCCGACCGTCGTTCTCCCCGCCGCGACCTCGTGCCGCTGCGCCAAGACGTGTCGGTGTTCGGCGGGTCACGTCTCGGTCGCTCGAGCTGACGCGGGCTCACCTGGCCGAATCGTAATCGGGACTGAACCGGCTGAGGGCTTCCCACGCCGAGCGGATCACGTCGGCGACGTCGGTGCGATCGAGGAGCATCGTCGGCAGGGTCAGCGGCTCGCTTGTCACGATGCACTGCGGAACGGCCAGGGCGCCGCCGGCGAACTCGCGCCATTCAGGTGTGTCGAACGGAGACGGCGGTGGCGAGGGTGGGACGAGGCGGAGGTGACGGTCGGAACGCGCCCGAGAACCGACCCTGGTGCGCGGCCTCGCTTCGACGTCGCCGCAGCGCCAGGCGGCCAGCAATTCCGGTCGGGACCCGAACTCGCCGGCGAGTGCGAGCAGTGCGGCCACGCCGTGCTTGCACGGGTCCTCCCAGTCTGGGCACGAGCACGAGCAGAGCAGCTCCTGACCACGCGGGACAAGTCGGGCGACGTGGGATCGGTCGGGCACCTGGCCGAGGTCGTCGGGACGGGTGATTGTCTCGACGGTGATGATGACGCGGTACGGATCGGGGCGGCCGCCGATCACCGTCGCCAACAGCACACCCTCGGAGATCTCGAGGTGGGTGACGGCATGCTCGGCGAGATAGGCCTTGCCGCGCCGGAACCGCTGGGGGTCGGCGAGCCCGGCGACCGTGACCGAGAGCAACGATGCCGCGAGGCGGCCGGCCGGGGTGGGCTCGCCGTGGCGCTGCACCGGGCCCGGTGTGATAACGATGCTCAAGTGCCACGCACCGCGTGATGGTCGAGCACGATCAGATCGCGCAGTTGGTCGGTCGACAGTTCGCTGAGCCACGCCTCGCCGGTGGTACCGACGACGACGTCGGCGAGCGCCCTCTTGTCGCTGATCATCGCGTCGACTCGTTCCTCGATCGTGCCCGCGCAGACCAGCTTGTGCACGAACACCGACCGCCTCTGACCGATCCGCCAAGCCCGGTCGGTGGCCTGGTCTTCGACGGCCGGGTTCCACCAGCGGTCGTAGTGGACGACGTGTGATGCCGCAGTGAGATTGAGCCCTGTGCCACCGGCCTTCAGCGACACCAACAGCAGAGGCGACGCCGACCCGGTCTGGAACTCGTCGACCATCCGGTCGCGTCCGGTTTTCGAGACGCCACCGTGCAGGAACGGTGTGGACAGGGCAAAGCGCTCGTGGAGGTGTCGTTGCAGCAACAACCCCATCTCGCGGAATTGGGTGAACACCAGGGCTTGCTCGTCGGCGTCGAGGAGGTCGGTGATCAGTTCGTCGAAGCGGGTCAGCTTGCCCGACCTGCCGCCAAGCCGGGAGCCATCGCCGAGTGCGTGTGCAGGATGATTGCAGATCTGCTTGAGGCGGGTCAGCGCTGCCAGCACCAGCCCGCGGCGACGCATGCCGGTGGCCTGCTGAGCGTCGGCCAGTACATGGTCGACGACGCCTTGGTACATGCCGGCCTGCTCGCGGGTGAGCGACGCCCAAGCCAACTGTTCGACCTTGTCGGGTAGGTCGGGCACCAGCGACTTGTCGGCCTTTGTTCGACGCAGCAGGAACGGCGATGTCAGTTGGCGCAAGGCTGCTGCCGCCACGAGGTCGTGGTCGCGCTCGATTGGCCTGGCGAATCGTCGGCGGAATTGGTTGAGGTTGCCGAGCAGCCCCGGCGTGACCATCGACATGATCGACCACAGTTCGCTGAGCCGGTTCTCGACCGGCGTGCCGGTAAGGGCGATGTGCTGTTCGGCCGGCAGGGTGCGCAGGGCCTTGGCCGTGCGCGTCTCGGGGTTCTTCACGGCTTGCGCCTCGTCGAACACAACGGCCGCCCAGTGCACCGCCTTAAGGGTGTCGATGTCGCGGGCGGCGACGTGATAGGTGGTGATGATCAGGTCGTGCTGGGCGACGACAGTGGCAAACGTGGTCGCGTCGCTGCGGCCGGTGCCGTGGTGCACTGCGACCCGCAGCAGCGGTGTGAATCGTTCGGCCTCGGCTTCCCAGTTGCGCACGACCGACAGCGGGCAGATCACCAGATGCGGGCCGCCGGGCAACGCGGCAAGGTGAGCGAGCGTGGTCGGTGTCTTGCCGAGACCCATGTCGTCGGCCAGGCAGCCGCCGAGACCGAGCTGGTGGAGGAACTGCAACCAGCCGAGCCCGCGGCGTTGATACGGCCGCAGGGTTGCCGTGAATCCGGCAGGCTCGACTCCCTCGGCGAGCGCCGCGTCGGGCAGGCCCTGCAGAAGATCACCGAGCCAGCCAGTGGCGGCGATCGCCGGTGCGCTGTGGTCGGTGGGCTGTGCCGGCTCGGCGGCGGCCAGTTCGGCAGCGAGCCGCAACAGGTCGATGGCCGACAATTCGGCGTGGTCGCGGCGATGCTCCGCAAGGTTGGCGAGCGCCCGCCGGGCCTCGGTGCGGTCGAGGCGCACCCATCGGCCGTTGACGTTGATCAGGCCGGCACCCGACGCCGCGGCGCGTTCGAGCAGCGCCTCGTCGACCGGCGCGTCGTCGACCACGACGGTCCAGTCGATGATCGCCGCGGCGCTGAACCTGCTGGCGCCTGATGCATTCTTCGGCTGGGCGACGCCCTTGGTGGTAGCCGATCGCCGCGTGAGGCGCTCGGGAGTCAGCAGTTCGATGTCGACGGCGGCCAAGGCTTCGACCGCCTCCAGCGTCGCCGCGGCCACGTCGAGATCGACACCGGCCAGCGGATCGGCGAGCCATGGTGTGAGCCACGGGGCGAGCATCTCGATGTCGACCGTGGCGGCGGCGATGCACTCGCTGAGCATCGGTAGGAATCGTTCGCTGCCGGCGAGGCTCAACGCGGCCGGCGCACCAGCAGCAGCGTCTGCCCCAGAACACCATCGGCTGCGATCATCGCGGTCGACCAGTTCCAACGAGAGCGGCCACTCGCCCAGCGGATCGTCGGGCAGGTCCAGCCGCAGCCGCGCTTGCACGACCGGCTCGCCCTCGGCGCGGTGCATGGCTTGCTCGAACATCGCCGCCAGATCGTCGAGTGCGTCGCCGAGTTCAGGGTCGGCGCGGAACTCGCCGGCCGGCGCGCTGAGAGCTCGGGCCGCGGCGCGCGCGGCGCGTGCCGCGAGGCGTCGCGTGTCGGTGATCGGGGCGTGCCAGCCGGCACCCGCCAGGAGCAGCCGAGCCGTTTGATCGACGAACGAGTCGATGATGACCTTGGTGAGTTCTTCGGCGGTGAACCCCGGACTGGCCACCGCTACCACCGGCGGCTGGGTGGCGGCCAGTTCGGCAACGGCAACGGCAAGATCGGCACCTAGCGGCCGCCACCTCGCCACCCACCATCCGAGGCCCGTGTCGGTGAGCTCTGGCAGCACGCGGCCCCCGGTGACGAGTCGGATTGCAACCGAATACGCGGCGCCGAGCCAACCGACCGAGGCGCCAACGTCGCCGTCGAGGGCGTCGAGTTGCCCGAGCGCGGCCAATGATGCGACGGTCAGTCGCTGGCACATCACCTGCTGCTCGCCGCCCGGCAGGGCCATGCGCACGACACGCATCGAGCCGTTGTGCGGAGCCGGCGGCCGGCGGAACGTAGAACTGACAGCGGCTTGCAGATTGCCGCCGTAGGCGCCACGACCCGGCTGCCAGGCCACGACCTCGCCATCGAGCCAGGTCAGCTGTAGCCCAGGAGGCGTCGCAGCGGCGGGTCGGATGGGCACATGTCGAGTGTACGAGGGGGGTGCGCGCCGCTTCCGGCGTCGTCGTGCATAAGACTGTGGCGAAGATGTCGCATCCGTGGGATCCTCCCGGTCTGAGCCAGGAGCGCAGTACTTCTCAAACTGGCCGTTCGAACCGCAGCGTCGGCATCGTGCTGCTCGTGGTTACAGCGCTGGTCGTCGGCGGCCTGGTTTCCTATGTGCTCTCGCAGTGGCAGGATTCGCGTCCTGGCGCCGCCGCCTTGCCAACTGCGGCGACGACGACCTCCTCGACGTCGACGTCGACCTCATCGACCACGACGACGACAACGATCGCGCTGACCACGACCACCACCACGACCACCACTGCCACCACCATTGCCCCGGCCACCGCGGCCTTGCCGGTCGTCGGTGATCACATGGTCTTCGCCGACGGGTATCCGCTCGGCCATATCACCCCCGATGGGTTTGCCGCCTATCAGGGTGATGCCGTGTCGCAGCTGCGGCAGGGTCATGTCGAGATGGCGTCGGTCGTCAACTTCGTCGGCTCACGATTCAGTGTGCAGGTCCGCCCGCTCAACGCTCTCGAAATATCGGCGTCGTGCCCGATCGCTGTGCAGCCTCGGGCAGCCGACAATGCCGAACCACTGGGGCTGTGGGTCGAGGCGCCGAACTGGCCACTGCAGCCGCCGACTGCCACACCGGTGCCGCTGGGCGATCCTGCCGTCACCGCCGTCGCCCAACTGATCACGACCAACAACGGCGTGCAACCGGCGCCACCACCACAGCGCGGCAGCGCCGTAATGGTCGACCTGATCGGCGACGGCGTGCCCGACCTGGTCGTGTCGGCGACATTCAGCGACGACCTCGTATATTACCGTCTCGTGGCGATCGCACCTGACGGCAACCCCGAGTCGGCGACGATGGTGATGCTGGAGTTCGGCGTCACCTTCCGGGCCGATGGATCGCGCGACCCGTTGTCGCGGGGCGATGTGCGTGTCGATGGCGTGGTCGAGATGACCGGCGCGGCGCCGTTCGAGTTGTTCATCCGCCGCACGACCGCCAACACCAAAGGTGCGACGCTCCGCGATCTCACCGGCGCCGAGTTGGCGGTGTGGTCGTGCCCACGCTGAGCGGGCAGGTGTGCGTCAGCCGCCGAGTGTTGCCAGATCCATCGTCCAGTAGATGACGCCGGCGCTGTCGGCGACCGCGCCCATCCCGATCTCGAGGATCTGCGGGTTGAGGATGTTGGCGCGGTGCCCAGGACTGTTCATCCACCCGGCCATCACATCGGCGCAGCTTCCGTAGCCGTAGGCCACGTTCTCACCCCACGCCCATGGCGTGAAGCCGACGGCGAGCAGTCGTTGGCCGACGTTCGTGCCGCCTTGACCGGTGTGGGTCATCTTGTGCCGTCTGGCCTGATAGGCAGAGTGCCCGATCGCCGCGGAATCGAGCAATCCGTTCTCGGTGACCGGGGCCAGGCCCGCCGCGGCACGCTGTTTGTTGACCATGGCTGTGCACTCAGCGGCGACCACGATGGGTTCGCTGACCGGTGGTGGCGGAGGTGTGCAACGCTGGATCAGACCACCGCTGCCCAACATCGCCAGTGCGGCAACGACGCCAAAGGCGCCCAGACGCTGATGAATCGCTGACTTGACAATATTCACAAGGAACTCCGATCGCGCCCGCCTTCGGTGTCGTCATCGAACCGTAACATAGTGTCAGCTTGATGACAACGTGACCCTTGAGAGGCGTTTGCGAGATGTGCGTCGACGATGTCCAAGTTGATATACTTCGACTCAAGTTTGCTGTTGAGAGGCAACTGAGACAAGGATCCTGAGAGAGGCAACCGTGGCGTTCGATCCCAAAAAATGGACCCTCAAGACGAATGAAGCGTTTGCCGCGGCGATCGACCAGGCCAAGGCGCTCAGCAACCCCGAGCTGACCCCCCGACCACCTTCTGGCGGCGATGATGCGCCAAGACGACACCATCGTTCCAGCGGTGCTCGCAAAGCTCGGCCTGGCCCCGCTGATGGTGCGCAACAAGGCCGACGAGGCCGTCCAGAAATTGAACAAGGCCTACGGCGGCGACGAGCCGCGGGTCAACCGCGAGCTCAACAACGTCGTGCAGAACGCCGAGCAGTATCAGAAGGATCTGAAGGACGACTTCTTATCGGTCGAGCACCTCCTGCTGGCCATGAATCACAGGCTCGGCATCGGCAGCGAAGAGTTGTTACAGGCCTTGAAGGAGGTACGCGGCAGCCACCGCGTCACCAGCCAGAGCCCGGAGGAAAATTTCGCCGCCCTGGAGAAGTACGGCCAAGACCTCACCCAGCGGGCCCGCGACGGCAAGATCGATCCGGTCATCGGCCGCGACGAAGAGATCCGCCGTGTCATCCAGGTGCTCAGCCGGCGCACCAAGAACAACCCGGTGCTGATCGGCGAACCCGGGGTCGGCAAGACGGCGATCGTCGATGGCCTCGCCCAGCGGATCGCCGACGGCGACGTGCCCGAGGGGCTGAAAAGCAAGCGGCTGGTCTCGCTCGACATCGGTTCGATGCTCGCCGGCGCCAAGTATCGCGGCGAGTTCGAGGAACGGCTGAAAGCCGTGCTCAAAGAGATCACCGACGGCGCCGGCGAAGTGATCACGTTTGTCGACGAGCTGCACACCATCGTCGGGGCCGGAGCCGCCGAGGGGGCGATGGACGCCGGCAACATGATCAAGCCGATGCTCGCCCGCGGCGAGTTGAAGATGATCGGCGCGACGACGCTCGACGAGTATCGCAAACACGTCGAGAAGGACCCCGCGCTCGAGCGCCGCTTCCAGCAGGTCTACGTCGGCGAGCCGAGCGTGGAAGACACCATCGGTATCCTGCGCGGTCTGAAGGAGCGCTACGAAGTGCACCATGGCGTGCGCATCCAAGACTCTGCCCTGGTCAGTGCCGCCGTGCTCAGCAATCGCTACCTCACCAACCGTTTCCCGCCCGACAAGGCCATCGACCTCGTCGACGAGGCCGCCAGCAAGCTGCGCATCGAGATCGACTCGTTGCCCACCGAGATCGACATCGTCCAGCGCCGCATCCTGCAGTTGGAGATCGAACAGGTCGCGCTCGACAAGGAAACTGACATCGCCTCCAAGGAGCGCCTCGACGCACTGGTCGACGAGCTCGCCACACTCAACGCCCAGGTGCACGAGATGAAGCAGCACTGGGAGGGCGAGAAGCAGGCGATCGACGCCATCCGCTCGCTGAAGGAAGAGCTCGGCCAGCTCGGCCAGCAGGTCGAGCGCGAGGCCGATCTGGCCGTCGCCGCCGAGATTCGCTACGGGCGGATACCCGAACTCGAGCGGCGTATCGCCGAGGCAACGGGGCACCTCGACGAGCTGCAGGCGGGCAACCGAATGCTCAAAGAAGAGGTCGACGCAGAAGACATCGCCGAGGTCGTCAGCAAATGGACGGGTGTGCCCGTCAGCCGGTTGATGGAGGGCGAGATGGCCAAGCTCGTCCACCTCGAAGAGCTGCTGCATCAGCGGGTGATCGGCCAGGAGGATGCCGTCACTGCTGTTGCAAATGCAATTAGACGCTCGCGTGCCGGCCTCAGCGACCCCAACCGGCCGATCGGCTCGTTCATGTTCCTCGGTCCGACCGGTGTCGGCAAGACCGAACTTGCTCGCGCCGTCGCCGAATACCTTTTCGACGACGATCACGCCATGGTGCGTATCGACATGGGCGAGTACATGGAGAAGTTCTCCGTCAGCCGATTGATTGGCGCGCCCCCCGGCTACGTGGGCTACGACGAAGGCGGCCAGCTCACCGAGGCCGTGCGGCGCCGGCCGTACAGCGTCATACTCCTCGACGAGATCGAAAAGGCCCATCCCGACATCTTCAACGTGCTGCTGCAAGTGCTCGACGACGGCCGGCTCACCGACGGTCAGGGCCGCACGGTCAACTTCACCAACGTCGTACTGGTGATGACCAGCAACCTGCAAGGCGACCCGCTGTCGTTCTTCAAGCCCGAGTTCATCAACCGTGTCGACGACATCATCCGTTTCCGGTCGCTGACCGAGGAGGACCTGGCCCGCATCGTCACCATCCAATTGGCCCACCTGCGTAAGCGGATGGCCGATCGGCGCCTGACCCTCGCCGTCACCGACGCAGCGATGGCGCAACTCGCCCACGACGGGTACGACCCGTCGTTCGGCGCCCGGCCATTGAAGCGGGTGATCCAGCGTGAGATCAGCGACCCCGCGGCCCTGTTGATCCTGGAGGGCAAGGCCGTCGAGGGCGACACGATCACTGTCGATTGCGTCGACGGCCACCTCACCGTCCTCGCCTGACGAGTTGGACCGTGTAGAGAAGGGGCGATGATCACCCCCGACGGGCGTCGCCTGATCGCCACGCGCGGCCTGCGCGGTTACGCCGATGGGTTGATCGCCGTGTCGTTGGCCGGGTACCTAGGTGATCAATTGGGGTACAGCGCAACTCGCATCGGCGTGATCGTCACCGGCATGCTGCTCGGCTCGGCGGTACTGACGATGTTCACCGGTACGTGGGGGTGGCGATTCCCGCGCCGCTTGTTGTACTTTTTTCTTCGCGTTCGGGTTCGACTCGTCACCCGTTTCGTAGGTGCCGTAC
>JANNHY010000041.1:0-2797 GCA_031404635.1 Ilumatobacteraceae bacterium | reverse complement strand
GCGATCGTCGACGCGGAGGGCATCGTGGCCGCCGCCTTCCGACAGCACACCAGCCGCGCGCTCGACCCGCAGCTGCACACCCACCTGGTGATCCCGAACCGCGTGAAGTCGCCCGACGGTCGCTGGCTTGCTCTCGACGCGACTGATCAAGCACGACCAGCAGTCGCTGTCGGCGATGTACCACGCCGCTCTTCGCGGCGAGCTGACCTACCGCCTCGGCGTCCGCTGGAACGTCCCCGAGCACGGGATCTCCGAGATCAGCAATGTCCTCGACGAGATCCTCGCCGAGTTCTCCAGCCGCACTTCCGACGTTCGCCTGCGGATTGACGCCAAGCTCGATCGCTTCCACGAGACCATGGGCCGCGAGCCCACACCACGCGAACGGTGGCGCCTCGAACGAGAGGCAGCGATCGACTCCCGGCCCGCCAAGGCACACTCGCTCGATGCGGTCGTGCTGCATCAGCAGTGGGCCGAACAGGTACGAACCCTCGGGTACGAGCCGACACGCGTGATCACCGACGCGCTCGACAGGGTGACCACACCGGCCGGGATCGAACGATCGACCGCTCGGACGATCGTGGACCAGACGATGGCGACGATGAGCGAGCAGCAGTCGACGTGGCGTCCAACGCAGCTCCACCGCGAGATTGGTGCAGCGATCCCCACTGAGACGGGCATCGATGCCGACCGGCTGGTCCGCTGGATCGACCGCGTCGTCGACGACACCGCCGAGTCGCGATGCATCGACCTTTCGGCGCCGATCCCCAATGATGCACTGCTCCGCAACGACGGCCGCCCGGTGTCCGAGTCGGTGCTCGATCGCGCCCTCACGACCCAGGCGATTCTCGACCAGGAAGCCGATCTCATTGCCTGGGCCGACCTCCGCCTCGCCTACGACGGCGCCGACAACCCGGACGCCGTCGCTCGCAGCACCGTCGAGCTGAACGCAGCCCAGGGTCAGGCCGCGGCAGCAGTCGCTGGGAGCGATGACCTCGTCCTTGTCGTCGGGCCTGCCGGCACCGGGAAGACCACTGCACTTGCACCCGCCGTCGCCCAGCTTCGCGCCGACGGTCGAGCGGTGTTCGGCGTCGCCCCCTCGGCGACGGCAGCTGAAGTGCTCGCCGCCGAGACCGGTGTGCAGGCCGACACGCTCGACAAGCTCCTCATCGAGCACCGGCTGAGCCGGCCACTCGAACGGCGCTACGACCTGCCCGTCGGGGCGACCGTCATCGTCGACGAGGCCGGGATGATGCCCACAGCGAAGCTTGCCGAGCTGGCCGACCTCGCCGATACGAAGGGCTGGCGCGTCGCGCTCGTCGGCGACCCGCTGCAGTTCTCCGCCGTCGGGCGCGGTGGCATGTTCGGACTATTGGTCGACACGTTCGGCGCCGTCGAACTCGACCGTGTCCACCGCTTCGACAACGACTGGGAACGCGACGCCAGCCTCAGACTGCGGCGGGGTGATGTCGAGGTCGGCGAGACCTACGACAGTCACGGCCGACTGCACGGCGGCACACAGACCCAGATGGAACGAGCGAGCGTCGCCCGCTGGTGGGAGCTGCGCCAACAGGGCAAGTCGCAGCTCCTGATGACGCCCACCAACGAGGCCACCGAGCGCCTCAACCAACGCTGCCAGCAGACCCGCATCCGGACCGGCGAAATCGACCCGACCGGACAGTCCGTGACGACGGGCCCGTACACGCTGCACGCCGGCGACGAGATCGCCACCCGGCACAACGACCGCCGCCTGACTACCGACACCGGCGACATGGTCCGCAACCGCGCCATCTGGACCATCGACGCCGTCACTCCCGACGGGTCGCTCAGAGCCACGGGCCGCAATGGCACCGTCCAGCTGCCGCCCGCGTACGTCGCCGAGCACGTCGAGCTGGCCTACGCCCGCACCTGCATCGCCGGCCAAGGCCGCACAGTGAAGGCTGGGCTGCTGTTCATGGACGGCACCACCGACGTTCGCAACGTGTACGTGGCTATGACCAGAGGCACCGAGACCAACGAGGCGTTCGTCGTCACGACCGGCGAGCAGACTGCCCTCGATGTCCTCACGCAGAGCATCGCCACCGACTGGATTGACCTTCCCGCCCACACTCGCCGCGACGAGCTGCAGCAGACCACGAGCAACCATCGACCCGGCCTCCTCGACGGACTGGCGCTACGCCGGGTGATGGAGGAGCGCCACGAGATCATTCGTATGCTCACCAACGCCGAACGGAAGGTCACCGTGGAACCGTCCGAACGGAGCAATGCCCAGAGAGACATGGCGCAGGCGCAACAACGCATCGCAGACGCCGAGGGCGCGCTCATCGGAGCCCAAGCCACCCTTGACCGTTTCGACCGGCCGCTCCACCGACGTCGCCACGCGACCGAGATCGACTCCGCACGACAGGATGTTGCCCGTTTGCCGGGCGTGATCGCGGACGGCCGCACAGCGGTGGCCAAGACCGCGACCCGTCTCCGTCAACTCGACGTCGATCAGCACGACGCGATGGAGCTGTTGCGTCGCCGGCCAACCCTCGAGGCGAAGGTCGCCGAGCTCGATGACCGTCTCGACGCAGACCTCCGACGTCGAACGCGGATCGCCCGCCTCGAACAGCCGGCGGCAATCGTCGAGGTCCTCGGGAGTCGGCCAACACCTGGTGCGACCGCACGCGCCTGGGACCAAGCCGCCGGCCGCGTCTACCAACACCAGGCCGCGTTCGACCTCGCCACCGGCGTCGGGCCACGCCCGGGCCTGCTCGACAACAGCGCGTACACCGAGAGCCGCAGGATCGTTGAACAG
>JANNHY010000040.1:0-14525 GCA_031404635.1 Ilumatobacteraceae bacterium | reverse complement strand
GGTGGGTCGACGACGCCGCGACCTCGTTGGCGCTCAACCGCGGTACCGTGTCGGTCGTGTAGGGCGCACTGGTGGGAGCGGGAGGGGCGGCGGTGGCCGCCCGTCACGCGAGCCGCTCAGCATCAGTACCGGTAGTGATCGGCCTTGAACGGGCCGGACGGATCCATGTCGAGGTAGGCGGCCTGCTCGTCGGTGAGCTTGGTGAGCTTCACACCGAGCGCTTCGAGGTGCAACCGGGCGACCTTCTCGTCGAGCTTCTTGGGCAGCACGTGCACGCCCAGCGGATACTGATCGAGATTGCTGAACAGCTCCATTTGAGCGATCACCTGGTTGCTGAACGAACAACTCATCACGAAGCTGGGATGGCCCGTTGCGCAGCCGAGGTTGACCAGCCGACCCTCGGCAAGCACGATGATCGCGTGGCTCTGCTGATTATTCGTGGCGGGGAAGGTCCATAGATCTGTGCCCGGCTTCAACTGATCGTGGATCGCGCCACTGCGGGCCAGGCCGGCCATGTCGATTTCGCTGTCGAAGTGGCCGATGTTACAGACGATCGCGTTGTGCTTCATCTGGTGCATGTACTCGACGGTGATGATGTGGTCGTTGCCGGTTGCCGACACGAAGATGTCGGCC
The DNA here is from genome assembly GCA_031404635.1 of Ilumatobacteraceae bacterium. GTDB lineage: Bacteria > Actinomycetota > Acidimicrobiia > Acidimicrobiales > Ilumatobacteraceae > JAENVT01. Next base: position 13,892 of record JANNHY010000040.1, on the reverse strand, counting down.
GAACCGACGACCTCGTCCATCGTGGTCACCTGGTAGCCCTCCATCGCCGCCTGCAGGGCGTTGATCGGATCGACCTCGGTGACGATGACCCGGCAGCCCTGGCCCTTCAACGCCTGGGCACAGCCCTTGCCGACGTCGCCGTAGCCGCAGACCACGGCCACCTTGCCGCCCAGCATCACGTCGGTGGCCCGGCAGATGGCGTCGACCAGTGAATGGCGGCAGCCGTAGAGATTGTCGAACTTGCTCTTGGTGACCGAATCGTTGACGTTGATCGCCGGGAACAGCAGCTCGCCGCGCTCGAACATCTTGTAGAGGCGCATCACCCCGGTCGTGGTCTCCTCGGTCACACCCTTCACTTGCGCCGCCATCTGCGTCCATTTCTGCGGCTCGGTCTTCAGCGAGCGTTGCAGCAGGCCGAGCACGATGGCGAGCTCGGGGTTCGACGCCGACATCGGGTCGGGGACCTCGCCCGCCTTTTCGTACTCGACGCCCTTGTGCAGCAGCAATGTGGCGTCACCGCCATCGTCGAGGATCATGTTCGGACCGTTACCGTCAGGCCACGTCATCATCTGCTCGGCGCACCACCAGTACTCCTCCAATGTCTCGCCCTTCCACGCAAACACCGGTACGCCGTTGGGGGCGTCGACGGTGCCCTCCGGGCCGATTGCGACCGCTGCGGCAGCGTGATCCTGGGTGGAGAAGATGTTGCAACTCGCCCAGCGAACTTCGGCGCCGAGTTCGACCAGGGTCTCGATCAACACGGCGGTCTGGATAGTCATGTGCAACGACCCGGAGATGCGAGCCCCCTGCAACGGCTTGGACGGCCCGTACTCCTTGCGCAGGGCCCGCAGCCCGGGCATTTCATGCTCGGCAAGGTGAATCTCCTTGCGACCGAACGGGGCGAGCGAGAGATCGGCGACGCGGTAATCGCGGCGCGTTGCGAGCGACGAAGTCATTTCAGGTTCCTCCACAGGATAGATCTGGCACAAGATGTACGAGGTTTGTTTGTCGGGCCGGTGCCAGCTGGCAACGTTCAGATCAGCCCGTGGGGTACCGACAGTCTAGGCCGGATCGGCCAGAACGACTGCCGAGGCGTCAAACAGGTAGTGCGCGTACCCGGCAAGGTTGTAGACCCGCAGCGTGTTGTTGGCGCCGTATTTGAGAACGGCCATGTTGGGGATGGGTGGTCCCTCGACAGTGTTGAGGTTCGACGACAGGGGCCTCTCGCCGCCGGCGGGATAGGCGGTGAGGAACGACCGGACGAAAACCGAGGCGTACTGTCGGTCGACCGACGCCGAGGTCAGGTTGCCGATCACAGCAAGTTGGGCACCGACCGCCTCCGTTCCGATGGCCACCGAACTGGCGAAGTCGGCGAAGCTCCAGTCCTCGGCCTGCCCTGGCCCGAGTGCGACACCGCCGAATGAGGACTCGCGGGTGTCGAAGGTGCGGTACGGCGCCGAGAGTGGCACAACCCGGCCCTTACGTGTCAGTGGATCCTGCTTACCCAACATGTAGCCGACGACGTCAGCGACGACGTGTGTGGACCCCTGGTTGTTGAAAAGGCGCACCTTTCCATCGGCGCCGACCGGCACGAACACCAAGTTGGCCTTGATCACGTTCGGTGCCAGGTTGAGGTTGGAGGTCGGCGGGTCCTGACCCGGCGGCAAGGCATCGGGGAACACCGACAGATGGGTGGCGGTGCCACCCGGACCATCGGTGAGACCGACGACGTTCAGCAGCACGCCGGTAACTCCCACAGGGGGCACCACGTCGGTGACCGTCGGGTTGACACCGTCGACGCCGAGAATCTGCAGGTCAATACTCTGCTTTGCCACCAAGGGCCCGGCCGGAGAAGGAGTGCGGCCTGTGCCGTCGCGCGTGTCGAGCACACGCGACGGTGTCGTCGGAATCAGCCGCGCCCCATCCGGGGCCGTGTAGGCGCTGGTCGAGAACCAGCCGAAGACGTCGACGAGCACGTGGGCGGTGCCGCTCTGGCCGAACAGCCCGATCGTCAAGGCGCCGTCGACACCTGGGCGGACAATGGCCACATTCGGCACCGTCTGGTTGGGCGCGAAGTTGATGATCGACGTCCGCGCCGCCGGACGGGCGCCCTTGCCGTAGGCCTCGAGGTAGCCGTTGGCACCGGGCTCGGTGACGGTGATGTTGACGACGACGGCGAGCACATTTGCAGCAATGTCGGGCACGCCGCCTTGACCGAGAAGATCGATGTCGAACGTCGCCGGCCCGACCCCCAACGGCTTGGCGCCGAGTGGCGTCACATCGAACGTCGCCAGCGGCGCTGGGCGCGAATCGAAGATCCGAGCCGGAATCAGTGGATGGAACTCACCGCCCCCACACAGCGTGCAGGCGGGCGCTGGAACGGTGGATGTGGTAACTGGGGGAGGCACCGCAGACACGAAGTTGGGAGCCACGACGATCCCGGCGCCGCCGACCAGCACGATCGCAGCCAGCAACCGCGCGAGGTGACTAGCCGACTTCATGGTGTGAGCGTATCCCACGATGCCTCCAACATGGTCACACAGCGAACGTCGGCGCCAGGCCTTCGCTGCTGACTCGGGTCATGATCGCCTCGTGCTCGGCGTCGTCGACGGCGACCGCTTCGTCGATCAACATCACCGGAATTCCGTCGCGTACGAGATACCGGCGGCGCAGCCGCGGGTTGTACAAGCCGTCGGCATCACCGAGGTAATACAGCGGGCCCTTGTCTTGCGGGCAGGCCAGAACTGCGAGGAGTCGCGGGTCGAGAGACATCGGTTTCATTCTCTCATACGGCCGTGACCTCGGCCAGGACCTCGGCGACGCGCTGGTCGCAATCGGCGCGTGTCGCTGCTTCGAGATTCAGACGCAGCAGCGGCTCGGTGTTGGATGGCCGCAGGTTGAACCACCATGAACCGCAGTCGACGGTCAGCCCATCGAGATGGTCTTGTTGCTGGCCGGCGAACATCTCCGCCACTCGGGCCATGACGGCGACGGGATCACCGACCTGTGTGTTGATCTCACCGCTCGACGAGTATCGCTCGAACGGCTTGCGCACCACGGACAGCACGGTGTCGGCCCGGCTGATCTCGTCCAGGACGAGGAGCGAGGCGATCAGCCCGGAGTCGGCCCCGAAATTGTCTCGGAAGTAATAGTGCGCCGAGTGCTCGCCGCCGAACACGGCGCCGGTCTCGGCCATGATCTCTTTGATGAACGAGTGACCGACCTTGGTCCGCACCGGAACACCGCCGTGCTCGCGGATCACTTCGGGCACCGCCTTCGAGCAGATCAGGTTGTGTAGCACCGTCGACCCGGGGTGGGACCGTAACACCGCGGCGGCGAGCAAGGCAGTTGTCGTCGACCCGCTGAGACCACGGCCGGTTTCGTCGACCACGAACACGCGGTCGGCGTCGCCGTCGAAGGCCAGCCCGACATCGAATCCACCTGACACGACCCTCGCTTGCAGGTCTCGTTGGTTGGCAGGTTGCAGTGGATCTGCAGGATGGTTGGGAAACGTGCCGTCGAGTTCGCCGTACATGACCTCCAACGTGATCTGCGGCAGCCGTTCGAACACCGCCGGCACGACGAGCCCGCCCATTCCGTTGGCAGTGTCGGCGACGACTCGCATCGGACGCATCGACGTCGGATCGAGGAACGAGATGACATGGTCGGCGAAGGCGCTGAGCAGATCGCGCGTCGTCGCCGACCCGGATCGTGCCGCGGTCGGCGGACCGTGCCCGGTTAGCACGCTGGCCGCCACCGACTTGATCTCCGCCAAACCTGTGTCTTGCCCAACGGCGCGAGCCCCGCTGAGGCAGAACTTGACGCCGTTGTACTGAGCTGGGTTGTGCGAGGCGGTGAACATCGCCCCCGGAGCATCAAGGGTGCCGGCCGCGAAGTAGACCAGGTCGGTCGAGGCAAGGCCGAGGTCGACGACATCGACACCCTGCTCGAGCACACCGCGGACGAATGCGTCGACCAGCTCGGGTCCGGTGGGTCGCATGTCGCGGCCGACCAACACACGGGCCGCTTTGGTGAACCGGGCGAAGCCGACACCAAGCGCATGGGCAACATCGGTATTGATCTGATCGGGGACGGTGCCACGCACATCGTACGCTTTGACGATGGCGTCCAACACCTGCGGGTCGGTCGAGGACATGGGGCTTAGACGCTAGCGTCGGGAGGAGGCGACTCCGCCGGGACATCGGTCGCTGGCGACGCCCAGACAAGCGAATCCGCTGAGAGATCGGTCTCGAGTGGATCGTCAGCGCCCAAGCGCCACAGCTCGGAGGGCGTCGGGTCGATCGCAGCGGCATCCGTGCCTGGGTGCCAATCGTCCCATTGGAACTCTGCCGGATCCGGCACATTTCCGAACGGATGCGAGTTGGTGTGGCGCACGTCGCCGCGGATCCGCATGAAGATCAACAGCCCGATGCCGATGAAGGTCAGCAGATAGGCGAGGTAGTCGAGTTGCGAACGTTCGTAGGTGAGATGGACATCGTTCGACGTCGGTACGACCACCATCAAGTTGGGGGCGACTCGATACGGCCCCTCCGCCCCGCTGACCTGCCAGTTCGGGAAGAAGCTGACCTTCACCAGCACCGGCACTCCGACCTTGTCGACGCTGAATCGCAGATCCTGGTTACCCAACTGCACATTGCGGACCGTGACGGCGGGGAGCTCCTTGGCCTCGATCGCCTGTGCGGGTTGGAGGATGTCGACCTTGCGACCCGATACCCCCGGTGCCAGTCCGTCGCTGCGCCCGGCGTCGACCTCGACGTCGATTCGCTGCCAGTCAGCGGGGCCATCCTCGGCGGGCATCGCCGCCCATTCATCGCGATGCTGGAACCAGCTCATTCCCAGCTCGAGGTTGCGTTCGCGCTGATCGCCGCCGCGGTTGCGGACCACCACAGGCTGCACCGCAAGCGGTACGACGAGGTCGCTGCCGGCGACCTCGTAGATGTTCCACGGTCCGACCGAGGCCAACTTGGTCAATTCGTCTTGCTTGTCGGCCTCGGCCTTGGCCTTCTCGGTGAAGACCATCGTGTACTTGACGCCGAGAGTCTGCAGGTACAGCACGCCCTTGGCCGCATCGTTGTCGTCGTAGCGCAGCTCGCGCACCGGATTGGAGCTGTCGCTGCTCATCGCCGCGGCCGTGACGAAATGGTACGGCGTGGTGCCGCTGGCCTCAAAGAACAATCCCTCCATGCTGGCGATGCAACCGTCGGTCCAATGTGGCAACAGCATCAACGCCATCGTCGTGCCGTACTGGCCGTTGTCGCCGTTGTTCTCCCACATTGCCCGCCCGCAACCGTGCGCCGTGTCGGCACCGAGAGATTTCATTTCATCGATCAGCGCCTTGTACTCGCCGTAGGCATCGCGGCCCTCGTAGCCCGTGAAGTTGTAGCGGGTCCAGCCGTCGCTCTGGGCGTCTTTGGCGTCGGGCGACAAGGTGATCGGATCGAAACCACCGATGCCCCAGGCATACACCGACTTGCCGTGTTGGGTGATGGTGCGTGCCCCCGGCATCTGTTGGAACAAGAACAGCTCCATCACCAGCACCACCACGGCTACCACGGCGGCGGTCGCTGCCCCCACTTTCCACGTGCTCTCCCGTGCCCGTCGACCGATACTGCCGCGTACCATCACGTCGACGAGCTCGATGATGCCGACCATCATCAACATCAACCGCAGCAGGTACAAGAACGGCAGCAGCCGAGGATTCCACAGCAGGCCGATGATCGGCAGCGAATCCTTCGCCAGGAAGACGAATGCCGTCAGCGCAAGCGAACAGATCCCCAGCCACGCCCCGCCGAGATGACGTCGGATCACCGAGGCGACGAATCCGAATATTGCCAAGCCGGTGACGAAGATGTCGAGAAACGTCGTCCACGGGAAGAACATGTCCCAGTACGAGTCGGCGGCGCCATCGGGCCGACCGTGATACTTCATATCGGTCATGTAGGCGTGGTTGGCCAGGAACGGCACGACCCAGAACGCGCTCAACAGCACCGCCCCGGCCAGCACCGTGAAGCCGTACGTGAACCTGGTGCGGTCCATCCACACCGCCCACAACAGCACCGCCCCGAGGGCGACGAACAACAGCACGATGCCGTGGCAAAGCATGGCCAGGGCAAGCAGGATCGCCGCCCAGCTGCGGAACTTGCCGGTCTCCATGCCGCGAGCGAAGACGCCCAGCCCGAGCATTGCGAACGACAGCGCAATCGAAAACGAGAACTCGCCGGCCATCGTGCTCTTGACGTTGCCGCCGTAGATCGAGAAGCTCTCGTCGAACAAGAAGATAGTGGCTGCCAACGCCATCAGTTCTGGCATCGGGTAGCGGAAGCGAGCCAACCGGCCGAACGCCCAACTGCACACAGGCAGGGTGACCAGACCGAGGATCGCCACCAGCTTGAAAGCGACGCCGTACGGGAACACAACGTTCAAGGCGACGATCATCAGCGCCGGCACGACCATGTAGAACCGGTACATCGGGAACCCGGCGTACCAGTAGTTGCTCCACCCGCTGAGCTGGAAATGCGGGAGTAGGTGATCGCGGAGGTAGGCCGGGGCCATCACGTGGGCGCCCATGTCGCCGCCGGTGGGCGTGTTGGTCTCGAAGACGAGATTGAGGTGGACGACCTTCAGTACCGAGAACGTCGAGCCGCCGACCACGACCAAGGCCGTGAGATAGCGGGCGATTCGTTCGTTGGTCCACGGCGCGTCGAGCCAGTTGCGCGGCCGGCGAACGACGCGTGACACGATTCGATCGAGCAATGTCGGCCGAGGCGGCGCGGGGCTCGTCGATTCCCGCGGCAAGGTATCGTCGGCCACGATCGGGTCATCGATCAGCTCGGTCATGTCGGCCGCCATTGTGTCACCCCTCTAGCCTTCATCGACCGTCACCTCGGGGTTCATGCCAACGCCACCAACAGCAAGCCTGTGGCATTGAAGGACATGTGCGTCAAGATGCCCATGCCCAACCGCCTGGTGCGCAGCACACAGACGCCCAGAACCAATCCGAAAACGAACAACCCCGGGTACTCGACCCAGCGAAAGTGGATTAGCGCAAAGAATGCCGCCACCGCCACGACGGCAACCGCATCGTTGAACCGACGAACCAGCGCGCCTTGCAGCAGTCCGCGATAGACCAACTCCTCGACCAACGGTGCGCCGATCACGACGATGGCGACCAGGCCGACAAGCCAACCGCCACGCGCCTGGTCGTAGAGATCGCGTGCGTTGCGTTCGACTCGCGAGCGGCTGAACGTCTGCGGCCAGCCGCGCTCCAGCGGCCAGTAGATCAACCGAACCACGACGAGTTGCGACAACACACCGATGGGCACGCCGACCAGATCGACAACCTTGAAGCGCAGGCCGTAGTCGTCGGCGAAGCGATGACGGCCGAACCGGTTGCTGAGCACCCACAGGCCGACGAGCATCGGCGTCCACAGGGCGACCGCCAGCACGATCGTGACCCACACCGGCGCCTCTGTCACTGTCTCGTAGCCCGTCGCGGCGATCACTGCCGACCCGACCAGGATCCCGGTAAGCCAGGCGACAGCCCAGACGACAGCAGCGTGCCCAACGCCGATGCCGGCTTGGTCGGGATCGACCCGCGTCGGGGAGACCTGGGCACCGGGCATGAGACGACAGATTACCGGCGGTCGGGAGGATGACGGCTTCAGCCGGCGAGTCGCGATGTGGCCGAGAACAGCAGCACCCGTGTGCTGCGTCGGTCGTCCAACCGCCATCCGTTGGGCACAGAGAGTCGAGCGGTGTGACGCTCGCACAGGTCGTAGTCGTGGGGTTCGCGGCTGGGACTGAGATCGTCGAGCCAGACCAGGGCCCGACCGTATTGGTACGAGAGAGTCGACGACGCTGCCTGGGCGCACCCCGTCCGCGAACACTGCCGGTTCATCGAGGCTCAAATTACGTGCCGCTCCGACCAGGATGGTGGATGCCGGCCTGCATGACCAATCGCTCCGATCACCCCTAACATGTATGGATATGAGCAACCTGCCTCCCCCGCCGCCTCCGCCGCCACCCGGCCGCGCCGGTGGTCGTGGCCAGCAGAACGATCAACAGCCCGGCGAGCGTGGTCGACGCCCGATGGGTGGAGCATGGCCGCGTTGGGTCATCCCCGTTCTCTTCGCCGTGCTGATGCTGTCTTTCGCCCTGCCCAGGATGTGGCCGACTACCACAACCGAGAAGAAGTCGTTCAGCACCTTCTGGTCGCTGGTCACCGACGGCCAGGTCAAGACCGTTCTCGTCAACAACCAGACCAACAGCATCAGTGGCGAACTCACCAGCGGCGAGAAGTTCACCAGCACGGCCCCGAACAACTTCCCGAACGACGCCCAAAGTGCCGCGCTACAGGCCAAGGGCATCGATTTCGAGGCCAAGACCCCGAGTTCCAACTGGCTGCTCAGCTGGGCCAGTTTGCTGTTGCCGCTCGTGTTGCTGATCGGATTCTTCATGTGGATGCAGCGCCGTGCGGCCGGCCAGATGGGCAATGTGATGTCGATCGGGCGCAGCCGGGCCAAGGCCTACACCACCGACAAGCCATCGACCACCTTCGCCGACATCGCCGGCTACGACGGGGTCAAGCAGGAGATCACAGAAGTCGTCGATTTCCTGCGGATGCCGGAACGCTTCCGCGAGATTGGCGCCCGCGTGCCGAAGGGCATCTTGCTGGTCGGTCCGCCAGGTACCGGTAAGACTCTGTTCGCCCGTGCGGTCGCCGGTGAGGCAGGCGTCGGGTTCCTCTCGGTCACCGGCAGCGACTTCATGGAGATGTTCGTCGGCGTTGGCGCCAGTCGCGTTCGCGATCTGTTCCAGCAGGCCCGCAAGATGGGCAGGGCGATCATCTTCGTCGACGAGATCGACTCGATCGGCCGCAAGCGCGGCGCAGGCCTTGGCGGCGGTCACGACGAGCGCGAGCAGACGCTCAATCAGATGCTGGCCGAGATGGACGGCTTCGAGACCAGCGAGGGCATCGTCATCCTGGCGGCGACGAACCGCCCCGACATCCTCGATCCTGCGCTACTACGTCCTGGCCGCTTCGACCGCACGATCGTTGTCCCGCTGCCGGAGAACGAAGAGCGCCTCGCCATCTTGAAAGTGCACAGCCGCGACAAACGGATGGGCCCCGACGTCGATCTCGAGGTCATGTCGAAGGCAACACCGGGCATGAGCGGAGCCGATCTGGCCAACCTGGTCAACGAGGCGGCACTGTTCGCCGTGCGCCGCGGCAGCAAGCAGATCGAGCGCATCGACTTCGAGAACGCCCGCGACCGCGTCGTGATGGGCGCCCGTCGCGAGAGCCTGGTGTTGAGCGCCGAGGAGAAGCGGGCCACCGCGATTCACGAGGGTGGCCACGCCATCTTGACGACGGTGCTGCCGCATGCAGACCCATTGCACAAAGTCACGATCCTGCCGCGGGGCATGGCCCTCGGCGTCACCTGGAGCCTGCCCGAGGAACGACACACATACTCGAAGGAGTACTTCGACGATGTCATCTGCCGGGCAATGGGCGGGCGAGTGGCCGAGAAGATCGTCTTCGGGCACCTCAACTCGGGCGCCGCCAACGATCTCGAGCAGGCGACCCTGATCGCCCGCCGCATGGTGCGCGAGTGGGGCATGAGCGACGCCGTCGGCCCGATGGCGTGGAGCGGCCACCAGCAGGTGTTCCTCGGCGAAGATCTGATGACCCAGGGCCGCGAATACAGCGACGACACGGCCAAGATGATCGACGAGGAGATCTTCCGCATCCTGCACGAACAAGAGGCACGGGCTTTCGAGGTGCTGTCGAAGCACCGCCTAGCGCTCGACAGGGTTGCCGAGGCGCTGCTCGAGCGTGAGACCATCGACGGCGGCGAAGTTGCCCGCATCGTCCACGAGAGCATCGGCGAGACGGCTGTGGCAGCTGAAGTCGCCCCGACCGAAGACACTCCCACCGACGACGCCCCCGCCGGAGCCGAGACTTCGACGACCTCGCTGTAACGCTACCTGCGCGCCTCGACGACGGCGGCCCACAGGTCGGTCGCCGACATCGGGCCCACGAAGCTGGCCCTGACCACCCCGGCGCGGTCGGCGACAACCACGATCGGCACGGCGTCGACGTGATACTTGCGATGGAGCGCCGCCGCCGCCGAGTACTCGACATCGATCACGGCGACCTCGGCGCAGGCCAGCACCGTGGCCTTGCTCAACACGTCAGCACAGGTTGTGCACGACGCCGATGAGAACACGGCCACCAGCCACGGCGCGCCCTCACCGGCGAAGTCGGCCCGATCGATCTGCGCAGGAACGGAGAAGACCGGCTGCGTGGGCGCATCGACACCTCGCCGGCGCCGCAACACGGCGCCGACGGCCAGCGCCACGGTGAGAACCGCGGCGGCGATGAGAACCTGGGTCACGGCGTCAGCCTGGCAGGGCGAACGAGCCTGATCGACCGCGCAGGTCGGGGTCGCGTGGCAACAGCCGCTCGACGAAGATCCGTTGAGTCGATTCGACCACCAGCGGGCGCCCGAGCGCTGTCGGATCCGAGACCCCTATCGTGATCACCCCGCCGGCAGGCAGGTCGATTGCCTCCATGCCGGGCACCGGCACCTCTCCACCTGCGCCGAGCGTCTTCACCGTGACGGTCGCCTGCGATCCCGTTGCGTTCAACACGACCAGGATGTTCTCGACGGCAAGGTCGGTGCCGATCGCCATGCTCCACCGGGTCGAGGCAAACGATGGTGGCGACCCCATCACCACAGTTGTCGCGACGGTGTCGTCGGTCTGGCGGGTGATCGCCCGTTCGACGATGATCGATCCGGCCGTTTCTGTCGAGAAGACCGCACCGTGCCGGCCCTGTGGCACGCCGACGTCGTCGGCGATGAGCGAAGCGACCTTTCCGGCAGGAACCGTGAGTGGGTCCGGGTTTACGAAACCTGACGCCGGGTCGATGCCGAGAAACAACACGTTGACCACTGCCTCGGTGTCGGACGCGTTGTAGATGCTGTAGCGCTCGATCACGTTGGGAGCGACCTCGCCATCGGCGAAGTAATACTGATCACCCAGTGACGGTGCGCCGAGGGTCATGGTGAACCCGGCACGACCAACCGAGGTCAGATACTCCTGTGCCCGGCCGACGACGACCCGGCCGCGAGTGCTCTCGACGGTAACCGCCAGCACCAGCTCTCGCCTGGCCAGGAGGTCCTGGCTGATCACGAGGATGGAATTGGCATTGACAAGCAGGCCTTGCAGGATCGTCGGACGCCGATTCTCGGTGCTCGTGGCCTCCTCGATGCTCACGATCGCATCGGACGGGAACGGGTTGGTGATGACCAGTTGTTCCCTGCTGCCTTCCATGGTGTAACCGTCGGCGAAATACCAGGTCGACGATGTCGAGTTCGAGCATGGCGAGACGGCGCTGCCCGATGCGCTGTCAGCGCGCTGCTCGACGAATCCCCCGCCGCCGTAGATCTCGACCATCGCCGAGAGGAACGTGCCCTGCGGCTGCATCTGGGTCAGATCAAAGACCTTAGTGTCGCGGGCGGGCACCTCGAACGGCGCGGCGACCGCGGCGACCCCGGAAGCGTCGGTGAACGTCGTGATCTTGCCGGTGAGGGCCACATCGGCAGGGTTGGCGACGATCGCCGACCCACCCAGTTGGGCACTCCCGCTGGGAACACCGGCGCAGAACCAGGCCGACGTCACGAACTCTCCCTTAGGAACGAATGGCATGGTCGCTCTGCCGAGGCGCGAGAACTCGGCCGGGGCGCTGAGCATGGGTCGCGAGCGCTGCAGGATGACCATCGCCACGATCGACGCCACCACTATCACGACGGCCACTAACCGGCGCGCCGCGATCATTCGACGCTCGCCTGATGATGACCGGCCTCTGGCTGCCACGACACCGTCTCGTCGCCGAGCGAAACCGGGATCGGTGCATCGATCGACAGCAGAGGCGTCTGCGGCTCGACGTCGCCGCGTCGTCGCCGACGGCGCCTCAGCGACGTTGTGTCGAACCTACTGACGCCAAGCGCGAGCAACAGCCACAGCACCATCTGACCGATGAGAATCAAGGCTCGTGACGATGCCGTTCGATATTGAAGCGTCGCCGGACCACCGGAAGCGATGTCGTAGCCCGTCGTTGCGCCGAACGCGGGTCGAGGCGACAGGTTCTGCCCGCCGACGTCTAGCGACCACAGCTGATCGACCGGCGTCGCCACCGTCACGGCACCAGGCACGGCGTCGAATTGGATCGCGCCGTTGTCGGCAGCCCCGACCGCCACGGGCGCGGCGACCGAGTTGAGTTCGAGACGGGCCAGCGAGTCGACACCCGCCTGGCGTGTGGCGTCGGCATCAGCACCTGCAAATTGAGCGCGGGTGGGAATCCAGGCGATGTTCTCGTAGACAAGGAAGTTCAGTGGCCGCGTCAGCGGGGTGGCGAAGTCGAGTTGGTCGTCAAGTGCGTCGACGAGACCATTTGGCAGTGGCCGGGGCCGGTCGGTCGTGCTGACCGCGCCGTCGGCTACCGGCACGACGATATAGCGGATCGCGTAGGGCGCCAGCAACCTGCCGCCACGCAGCGTTGACTCAGCGGCCAGCTGTTTCACCACGGCACCTACCTCCGCCTCCGCCTTCGAAGGCCGCCCTGGCCACGCCTCGTACTGAGTCAGCGGACCGTCGTCGGTGATCGCGTACCCAATGCCGGGTCGCAACGTCCACGCCGGAACCGGCATGACATCAGGATCGCCGATCCACAGGATTCGATAATCCCCCTCCGGGGGGTTCTCGGGAAACTGTCCGAGCACCGAGGTCAGCGTCAGCGTCGGCATCCGCCAACGACCCGAACTCACTGCTGCAAGCCCGGGCAACACCCCGATGGCGATGGCTGCGGCACTCAGCAGGCCGAGCGGCTGACGCCACCCGAATGATCCGGCGAGCACGTCGTCTTGGAAGGCGGCAGCGATGCATGCCGCCGACAACGCCAGACCAACGGCAACCGGTGCCAGAAGCACCCCTGGCTCCGGTAGGCGAACCTTCAACCCGCGATCGTCGAGCACGGCCAGCCAACCGAAAGCGACGACGAGGCTTGCCGCACGAATCGACCATGTCAGCCGCCAGCTTCGAGCAACGAGCGGAGCGATCACCACGGGCAGATACAGGGCGATGGCCAGGAGGCCGAACTGTCCATTGCCCAATCCGAAACTAGCAAGCCGAGTCACACCGAGGCCGCGGCTGCCGACTGTGCCGGCCGGCGATCCGTCGGCGACCGGCGAAGGCACACCGGCGATCAGATCCCATCCGTTCTGACCGAACAGCGACGAGGCCCACGGCAGATTGGCGACAACACCGAGGACCGCGGCGGCGACGGCGATCGACACCATGATGAGCGCTGAGCGCCACGGACCGCCGGCAAGCAGCGTGCTGAGTGCGAGGACGACCGCGATTGCCACCACCAGCAAAGCGAACGACGGGACAAAGGCGAAGCTGACGGCTGTCAACAGCGCAAGCTGGCACAACATTCGCAGGCGGCGACGGGGTGGGATGCGCGTGTAGCCGTCAGCTCGGTCGCTGTCTGCGACGTCAAACGACTCGATACCTGCGCTGCGGCGCAGAAGATGAACCACCCACGGAGACGTTGCGTAACACACCAGTGCTCCCCACCGGCCACTCGACAGCAGTTGCGACGGGAGCGGCACGGCGGCATAGACGACGAGCGCAGCGATGCGCGCTCGCGCCGTCGGGAACAATCCGGCAAGGCGCCAGATACCGATGTAGCCGATCACCAACAACCCGATCACGCTGACGGTGTGAAGCAACCCCATATGAAACAAGGTGACGGTGCTCGCCAGTGCCGTGAGTGCAACACCGGTGGGCACCGGGGTGGTCGCGCC
>JANNHY010000039.1:0-33642 GCA_031404635.1 Ilumatobacteraceae bacterium | reverse complement strand
CCACCGACAGCTTCAATGAGAAGGCCCAGGGTCTGGCCAGCGAGCTGGACGTGATCGATTCGCAACAGCAACCCCTCGTCGCCCGCCTCGCCGAGTGGGTCAGTTCGCTCGGAGTCGACGCCCTCGCCGCCGTCAGCACCGAGGTGGCCGAACACCGTGGCCCACTTGCCATCCTCGCCGTGCGGGCCGAGCACCAAATGGCCGAGGCAGAAGAAGGCCTCTACGCCGAGCTGACCACGACCGCCTCGACAGCCTGGGAACGGCTGCACTCCGACGTCACCTCGCAATTGACCGAAGTCGTCGAGGTTCCTGGAGGCGCCCAGACCTTGCCGATGGCGGCAGACCGACTGGCGCTGCTCGACGTCAACCTGGTCGGCGCTCTTCAGACGGTGGTCGATATCCGCAGCAGGTTGAGCTTCGAAACCGAAGTCTTCGCCCGCCGCCAGCGCCGCACCATCGGGGTATCGGAGTTCAACGAAATGATGTTGTCGGCACAAGCCGATGCCTACGGAGACGGACTCGACCAATCCACTGCCCATCCGCACATGTGGGTGGTCAAGCCACACTATTACAGCGCCCAGTTCTACAACTGGCCGTACACCTACGGCTTGCTGTTCGGACTCGGCCTGTTCGCCAAGTACCGCGAGGATCCGGAGCGCTTCCGACAGTCTTACGACGACGTTCTCTCACGCGCCGGCATGAACACCGCCGAGGAACTCGGCGCAGCGTTCGGATTCGACGTGTGCGATGAGTCGTTCTGGACGGCGAGCGTCGACGTGCTACGCGACCACATCGATCAGTACATGGCGCTGGCCGCCGATGTCTTGGCATCCCCTGAGTCGGCGTCAGACGCGTGACGACGTCGTTGTACCAACCCAGCCGTATCGAACTGGCCGAGTTGTTGGAAGGCGAGCCTCGCTACCGGCTCGATCAGATCTGGCGGGCGTTGTATCAGAACCTCTCGACCCCCGCCGAGATGACCAATCTCCCCAAGGTTTTGCGAGCCACGTTGAGCGAGCGACTGACGCCGGCGCTGCAGGTCGTGGCACGCCTCGTCAGCGATGGAGGCGACACGGTCAAGTACCTGTGGGAACTGCACGACGGCCTGCGGATCGAAACCGTGCTGATGTTGTATCCCGATCGAGTCACGGTATGCGTCAGCAGCCAGGTCGGGTGTGCGATGGGGTGCGGGTTCTGCGCCACCGGGCAGGCCGGCTTCGCCCGCCAGCTCAGCGTCGGCGAGATCGTCGAACAGGTCGCCGTCGCTGCCCGGGAAGCACGGTCGCTGGATCGACGGCTCGGCAACGTCGTGTTCATGGGAATGGGCGAGCCGTTGGCCAACGAAGCCGTCGTGTGGGAGTCGGTCGAGCGGTTGCACGGCGACCTCGGCTTATCGGCGCGCAAGCTGACCATTTCCACAGTCGGTCTGGTGCCGGGCATCCGCCGGCTTACCGAGCGGCCGCTGCCGGTCAACCTCGCCGTGTCGCTGCATGCCGCCAATGATCGCCTGCGCGACGAACTGGTGCCCATCAACAAGCGCTACCCGATCGACGACCTGATGGAGGCATGCGCCGACTATCTGGCAGTCAAGGGTCGGCGGTTGAGTTTCGAATGGGCGATGATCGACGGGATCAATGACCGGGCAAGCGACGCCGCCGAACTGGCCAGGTTGTGTCGCCGCTTTCGCTTGCCGGCCCATGTCAACCTGATCCCACTCAATCCGACGCCCGGCTATTCGACCGTTGGCTCGCCGTTGAAGCGCGTCAACGAATTCCGCGACACGTTGGAAACACTGGGTGTCAACGCCACTGTGCGCCGCAATCGTGGCACCGACATCGACGCCGCCTGTGGCCAACTCGCTGCCGGTGTCAGCCGAAAGATGGGCAGTGGGCGGCCACAGTCGGGTACGGGTTGACGGCCGGACCGCCGCCAGGGTGGATCTCGAAGTGGAGATGGGCAATGCTGAATGAAGCATTGCCCGTCTGGCCCAGAAAGGCGATCGTGGTCCCGGCCTTCACCGAGCCGAGCTGGCCATAACCGGCGAGGTGGGCATAGTAATACTTGTTGCCGTCGACGCCGCTGAACCACACCGTCGTACCACCGAGGACGTTGGTCTTCGGCTCGGCGACACCGTCGACGACGGCGACGATCGGAATACCTCGCTGACCGATCATGTCAACGCCCTGGTGTCGTCGGCCGCCGCTGCGTGGGGCCCCCCAGGTGTCGGCAAACGGCGCCGGCGCACTGCCGGTGGGGCAGACCCAGCCCGGGCCTGCATAGTCATTTCCGCTGCCTCCCGGGAAACTCCCAGACCCGCCCCCGCCGGTCTGACCGCCACCGGCATCGGGCAGCAATGGACGCGTCGCTGCCCCCGACGATGCCAAGCTGGCGCCCGAGTCGCCCCCGTCGTCGGCGGCTGCCGCCCCTATATCTCCCGTCGACGCGGCTACAGGCGTGGCAACGGTCGGCGTCGGCGCGCTGAGTAGTTTCCTACGATCGGCTTCGCGCTGTCGGCGTGCATACTCGGCAATCAGCGCGGTGCGAACGCCTTCGTCCTGCAGGCGATCGGCCTCGACGGCCTTCAGTCGCTCGACCTCGGCGGATGCGGCATCTTTCAACGATGCGAGGTTGGCACGTTCCTTCTCGGCCTGATCCTTCTTCTCGGCGAGTCGCACACGCTTGTCGGCGAGGTCGGCGTTGAGGGCATCGAATCGGTCGAAGTCGTTGGCCGACGTGTCGTAGATCACATCGAGGAGTGCGTCGATCTTGACTTGGTCCTCGGGCGATTGGAAACCGGTGAGCAGTGGCACACCTGTGCTGCCCGACCGGGTGTAGCGACCGATGGCAACATTCTCGACCGATAGCTGCAGAGCCTTGACCTCTCCCTCCAACGCGGTGATCTCAGACTGCAGTTGGTTCTCCTGCAGCGTCACCTCGTCGATTCGTGACACCGAGGCGAAGTAGGCGTCGGCGGCTGCATTGGCCCGTTCACGGGCATCTGCAATCTCTTTCGCCGCCGTCTCGGCGTCGGTGTCGGCGGCGCGCCCGACCGTGGTCGACAACAGCGGCGCGAGCAAAAACACCGCCGACACAATCACGAGAATCCGACGCATCCCACTTGGCAGGGTACCAGTGGAATCGGCGCACCTACTGGAATTCCTACTCCGCGTGGCAATATCGTCACGTCTCCATGTCTGAGGTCCTGCGACTCGTCGATGTCAGCTTCGTGCGCGACGACCGCACGATCCTCGCCCCGCTGACCTGGAAGGTCTCGCCTGGGCAACGGTGGCTGGTGCTCGGCGCCAACGGTTCGGGGAAGACAACGCTGCTTCGCATCGCGGCGATGTACGAGCACCCGTCGAGCGGCGATGTTTGGGTGTTGGGCGAACGCCTCGGGCGCACCGACGTGCGCGTGCTGCGCCGTCGGGTCGGCTACATGTCGCCGTCGCTGG
Source organism: Ilumatobacteraceae bacterium (assembly GCA_031404635.1). Taxonomy (GTDB): domain Bacteria; phylum Actinomycetota; class Acidimicrobiia; order Acidimicrobiales; family Ilumatobacteraceae; genus JAENVT01. The sequence goes on along the minus strand of JANNHY010000039.1, from coordinate 30,190 downwards.
CTGCACAGCTGCGGCCCGAGGTTCGCTGTCTCGACATCGTTATGACGGCGAAGTTTGCCGCGCTGGAGCCATGGTGGCATCGCTACGACGACAACGACACGGTACGCGCCTTGGCATGTCTCGAGCGCATGGGGGTCGCCGGGCTCGCCGAGCGCCCGCTGAAAACAGCATCGTCGGGCGAACGTCAGCGCGTGTTGATGGCCCGCACGCTGATGAACGAGCCTGCCGTACTGCTGCTCGACGAACCGGGTGCGCGCCTCGACCTGGCCGGCCGCGAGCAACTCGTGCAAGCGCTGGCCGAGTTGACGACCGATCCGGCCGCTCCACCGCTCATCCTCGTGACCCACCACCTCGACGAGGTTCCACCGGGCATGACCCATGTGCTGATGCTGCGCGAGGGCCATGTCGTGGTCTCCGGGCCGATCCGCCGGTCACTGACCTCGGCCAACCTGACCGACTGCTTCGGTATGCCGTTGATCCTGGAACGCCGCGACGACGGCCGATTCAGCGCCTGGTCGCCACCAACTGGAGTAGTCGTTCACGACCCGACGTGATCTGATCCGCCAGCGCCCGTTCGAGTGCTCCTCCGGTCCACAACGAACCGCCGTAGTGCAGGTACATCGTCAACGTGCTGAGCCCGCTGTGCTCGACGATGGTTGCGGCCAGCACCCACGGCGAATGATTGCGGCGATCTGCCTGATCTCGTTCGAACGTGACGGTGTAGGCCTCGGCATCTCGGACGGTGCGGACCATCCGCAACCGCTTGCTGCGCGCCAACGGCCCGAGCCTTGCACGCAACTCGACGTCCCACACCGGTTCGTCGCCGGGTTCAGCCACAGCAGTGTGCACCAGCCCGTTCCACTGCGGATACGTCGACAAGTCATCGACCAACTCGAACAGCACGGCAGCCGCGCACGGAGCTTCGAGCGATGCCGTGATGTCCATGCCGACAAGTATCAGCGTGGTCGACGGTCTTGCCCGCCGAAGGCTCTCGCCAGCAGCGGGCTGTGAGCCTCGAGCAGACCGTCGAGATCGTCGGTCTGATCGAAGGTCGGCTTCCATGGCAGGACTTCGGTCTCGACCGGCTGGCTGGTCTCTGCGGTCACATCCGCCGCATCGTCTTCATCCCCCACAACCACTTCGGCGCCGAACTCCAACTGCTCGGCGTCGTTGTGGTGATGGCTGTGTGTGCGCCGCTGCCGCGGTGCTGCCGTCGTAGGTCGAGCGGGAGCCTTGAACAGTCGAGGGACGGGATCACGACGATCGTCGAGCATCCACCCGAGCGGCACCACCATCGCATCGGCGTGCCGGCGGCACAGAACTCCGGCTCGATCGGTCACAACCCGCTCGTAGGAGTCGATCCAGACCACAAGGGTCTCGGCGTCGAAGCCGTACGTCATTTCCGCGACTTGCGAACATCCAGGGCGTTCACACAATCGGGACATCAACACATAACGTACCCGAGGAGCGCGACGCGATGCGGCTTCATCGCCGATCACGTCGAGGGATACGTGGCGACGAGCGCGGTGGCAACGAAGTCGACACGTCGGGCCACTCCCGCTGTGGTGAGGTGAACCCCGTCGGGCACGAACCAATCCGATTCGACCAACCTCGACCACGGGGCGATCCGCAGGTTGCGGTAGGAGCGGGCCGCGGCCGTCAGTGCGCTGTTCCAGGCGACGACGTTCGGCGAGGCCCAGAAGCCCGAAGTGGCGACTGTCGCCGCGTCGATCCACAGCACACGATCGGTACCGATCACCGACATCATCGAGACGATCCGCTCGCCGGCCTGGCGAGGTCCACCGGCTGCGATGTTGGCGGCGTCGTTTGTGCCGATGGCGATGACCCAGCAGCCGCTGAATCCTGTGTCGCGGAGTCGTAAAGCAACGTCAACGGCATTCTCCTGACCCGAGAGTGTCTCGACGATCGATCGGCCACCGGAGATCTCGACCCGCAGGTCGGTCACGCCGATCTCCGCCATGCGCGTTTCGAGTCGGACCGACGAGATCGTGAGCGTTGCTGAAGCGCTCATGCCGATCGACACCGAGTCGCCGATGTACGCAACCTTGGTGCACGCCGTCTTGGTGGGTGCGGAGCGCACGGTCGTCGATGTGCGGGTGGCCGCCGACGACGTGGCCGGAATCGTGTTTGCCCGAGGCGAGACCGGCGGAGTGGAGGATGGTTCGACGACCGTCGGAGCCCTCGGCCGACTGGGCATTGGGCCGAGCTGAACGATCGGCGGTGCATTGGCGACCGAAGTCTCGGCGTCGGTCGCCGCCGAATCACCACAGGCGGTGATAACGACCAGCGCAGCGATCACCGTGCACAATCGCCGAGCGGACATGGCGCGAACGCTACGCGCTGGGCGTCCAAATAGATCGAAGACGCAGGTTCCGGCGTACCCTCGTCGGTATGAACCTCGCCGGCATCCTGACCGCCAGCGCCGGTCGCACACCCGACCGACTGGCACTTCGATTCGACGAAAGCGTCGTTACTTACTCCGACCTCGATCGGGCCAGCGCGCAGGTCGCCGGTCTGCTCGGCGGCATGGGGGTCGGCCCGGGCGACCGGGTCGGGCTGATGCTGCCCAATGTCTCCCAGTTCGCAGCTTGCTACTACGGAATACTCCGGGCCGGAGCCGTTGTCGTGCCGATGAACGTTCTGCTCAAAGGGCGCGAGGCGGCCTTCTACCTGTCCGACTCCGAGGCCAAGGTCCTGTTGGCCTGGCACCAGTTTGCCGAACCGGCCGAAGCCGGTGCGAGCAGCGCGGGGGCGACCTGTGTGCTGGTGGGTACCACGGCGTTCGACGATGCCCTGGCCGGCATTGAACCTAACTTCGACGTGGTCGAGCGGGCAGCCGACGACACCGCGGTGATCCTGTACACGTCGGGAACGACCGGTACCCCGAAGGGGGCCGAGCTCACGCATGCCAACCTGACCAGCAATGCCACGGTGACGGCCGCCCTGTTCGGAGTGGATGAGCGGGCCGTCATTCTCGGCGCACTCCCCTTGTTCCATGCCTTCGGGCAGACCTGCGCCCTCAACGTCAGCGTCCAAGTCGGCGCCTGCCTCACCCTAATCCCGCGATTCGACGCCGAGCGGGCTCTGCGAATCATCGGCCGCGACAAGGTCACCGTCTTCGAGGGAGTGCCCACGATGTACACGGCCATGCTGCATCAGCCCAACGCAAAGGAGTTCGACGTGTCGTCGTTGACGTTGTGCGTATCGGGCGGCGCTGCACTGCCGCTAGAGGTGATGCGCGGCTTCGAGGACCAATTCGGCTGCGTCATCATCGAGGGCTACGGCTTGTCCGAGACCTCACCGGTGGCGTCGTTCAACCATCCGGATCGACCACGCAAGCCAGGATCCATCGGAACACCCGTGCAGGGCTCGGAGATGAAGCTCATGGACGAGAATGGAGCCGAGGTGCCCAGCGGCGAAGTGGGCGAGATCGTCATCCGCGGCGAGAACGTGATGAAGGGTTACTGGCGCCTTCCTGACGTCACCGCAGGGACGATCGTCGATGGATGGTTTCACACCGGCGATCTGGCTCGAGTCGACGAGGATGGCTACTTCTTCATCGTCGACCGCAAGAAGGACATGATCATTCGAGGCGGTTACAACATCTACCCCCGCGAGGTAGAGGAGGTGTTGTACGAGCATCCCGCCATCAAGGAAGTTGCGGTCATCGGCATCCCCGACGATTACCTCGGCGAGGAAGTCGGTGCGGCGATCATCCTTCGCGACGGCGCCCACGCCACCCCCGAAGAAGTGCGGGAATTTGCCCGAGCCGAGATGGCGGCCTACAAGTATCCCCGCCGTGTCTGGGTGGTCGACGATCTCCCGAAGGGCCCGACCGGCAAGATCCTCAAACGAGAGATCCATCCCCCGCCCGCTGTCGAGCCGGAAAAGACGGCCGACTGATGAGCGATTACACACCACCGCTCGACGACATCCGGTTCGTCCTCGACGAGATCCTCGACCTCGCCGCCCTTGCCAAAATGCCGGCCTTCGAGCACGCCGACCCCGAACTGGTTCACGGCGCGCTGGCCGAGGCGGGCCGATTCGCGGCTGAGGTGATCGCTCCGCTCAACCAGATCGGCGACCGCCACCACAGCCGCCGCAACGCCGACGGTTCGGTCACGACACCGCCTGGTTTTGTGCCAGCGTACGCGCAGTATGTCGATGCCGGGTGGGGCTCGGTGCCTTTCCCGGCCGAGTATGGCGGCGGCGGATTCCCTTGGCTGGTGGCTACCGCCATCGGAGAAATGATGGCGTCGGCCAATACAGCCTTCGCCCTCGGCCCGACGTTGACGCAGGGGGCCATCGACTTGCTGCTGGCCCATGCCAACGAGCAGCAGCGGGAGACGTACCTCACCAAGATGGTGACTGGCGAGTGGACGGGAACCATGAATCTGACCGAGGCTGACGCCGGCTCGGATCTCGGCGCCGTGCGCACCAAGGCAGTACCCGACGGGGAGACATGGCGGATCACCGGCCAAAAGACGTTCATCACCCATGGCGAGCACGACCTGACCCGCAACATCATCCATCTCGTCCTGGCCCGCGTGCCCGACGCTCCCCCGGGAACGCGTGGCATCTCCTGCTTCATCGTCCCAAAGGTGCTGCTCACTGCGAATGGAGAGCTCGGCCAGCGCAACAAGATCTCGTGCCTGTCGATCGAGGACAAGCTCGGCATCCACGCCAGTCCGACCTGCGTTCTCGAGTTCGACAGCGCTGAGGGCTACCTGATCGGTGAGCTCAATCAGGGAATGCGGTACATGTTCACGATGATGAACAACGCCCGCTTGGCCGTCGGCGTGCAGGGCTTGGCCCTCGCCGAGCGGGCCTACCAGCAAGCGCTCGCTTACGCCCAACAGCGCCAGCAAGGCCGAGCCCCGGGGGCGCCGGCCGGGGTCAGCTCTCCGATCATCGACCACCCGGATGTCCGTCGCATGCTGCTCACCCAGAAAGCGTCGATCGAGGCGCTGCGCTCGCTCGCCTATCTGGTCGCCGAATCGATGGACCTCGCCGATCACCACCCAGACCAACTGGTTCGCGACAGCCGGCGAGAACTGGTGGAACTGCTGATTCCGGTCACAAAGGCCTGGGGCACCGACCTAGGTGTCGAACTCAGCTCGCTGGCCCTGCAGGTCCATGGTGGCGCCGGGTACATCGAAGAGACCGGGGCCGCCCAACACTTCCGCGACGCCCGCATCGCACCGATCTATGAAGGCACCAACGGCATTCAGGCCATCGATCTCGTTGCACGCAAGCTGCCCATGCGCGACGGCGCAGCCGTGGCCGACTTCATCACCCAAGTTGCCGCCCTCGACAGCCATCTTGAATCCGCCGGCACAGATCTTTCGTTGATTCGGATCAACCTGGCAGCAGCGACGTCGGTCCTGCGTGAGGCGACCGACCACCTCGTCGCCGCCGACGGCCTCGACCGCCTGGCTGGCGCCGTACCGTACCTGCGCTTGTTCGGAATCGTCACGGGCGGTTGGCTGATGGCTCGCCAATCCCTTGCAGCCACCAGGGGGCTGGCGGCCGGCTCTGCCGACGCGGACTTCCTGCGCGCAAAGTTGATCACAGCGCACTTCTACTGCGAGCAGCTCCTTCCTCAGGCTTCCGGCCTGCTGGCGGCAGCGACGGCGGGAGCCGGCGACCTGATGGCCATGTCCCCTGACCAGTTCTGAGATCCTGGAGCTTCATGACCGCGACCGAACAAACCCACACGACTGCATCGACGCCCGCGCCCCACAGCGACGAGATCCCGCCCATCCTCGGCGCCAACCCGTTCGTCGGTCTCACCCGCCGGCAGGTGGCGGCCGCGCTCGGGCGATTCTCGCAGCGAGTTCTCGTCGAGCCGGGGGTCGTCGCCGCGCACGGCCTCGACACGGCCCGCCAGCTCATCGAGGTGGCCATCGGGCGCAGCGACGTGGCCCCGGAGCCCGGCGACAAACGGTTCACCGACCAGGCATGGACCCGCAACCGGCTCTACCGCCGCCTCATGCAGGGATACCTTGTGCAACGCAACTCCGTGGTCAAGCTCGTCGACGACGTGCAACTCGACCACAAGAGCCGCGAGCGTGCCCGCTTCGCCCTCTCGTTGTTCACCGAAGCGGCGGCCCCAACCAACACCCTCCTCGGCAACCCGACCGCGCTGGCCAAGGCCGCGCAAACCAGGGGGCAGAGCCTCGTCAGCGGCATGCGTCACTTCGGCCACGACCTACGCCACAACGGCGGCATGCCGACCCAGGTCGACACTCGACCGTTCACCGTAGGCGGCAATCTGGCCGTCACACCCGGGTGGGTCGTGCACCGCAGGGACGTGTTCGAACTGATCCAGTACTCGCCCAGCACCGACACGGCCTACGAGCGCCCACTGGTCACCATCCCGCCGCAGATCAACAAGTTCTACATCACCGACCTCGCCCCCGGTCGAAGCATCGTCGAGCACACGGTCGCCTCCGGCATACCGTACTTCGCCGTGAGCTGGCGCAACCCCACCGCCGCTCAGCGAGACTGGGATCTCGACACGTACGTCGAGGCCTGCAAGCAAGCCGTCCAGGTCGCCTGCGAGATCAGCGGCACCACCGACGCCAACGTGGTGGGGATCTGCGCCGGCGGGATCACCTTGGCGTGCCTGCTCGGTCACTTGGCGGCCACCGAAGAGCCGCTCGTGCACTCGGCGACGTTCATGGTCGCCGGTCTCGATATGGCCCAGGAATCGATGGTCGGGATGCTGGCCTCGAAAGCCGCGATCGATGCGGCACGCACCAAGTCGCAGAAGGAGGGCGTGCTCGACGGCAAAGACTTGGCCAAAGTATTTGCCTGGCTTCGACCCAATGACCTCGTGTGGAACTACTGGGTCAACAACTATCTCCTCGGCCAGAACCCGCCCGCGTTCGACATCTTGTACTGGAATGCCGACACCACCAGGCTTCCGGCCGGGCTGCATTCCGACTTTCTCGACATGTTCAGTTCCAACGACCTTGCCCACCCCGGGGGCCTAAAGGTGCTCGACACCCCGGTCGACCTCGGCGCCGTCACATGCGATGCGTACATCCTTGCCGGCTCGACCGATCACATCATCCCGTGGGCCGGCGCCTATCAGGCGACCCAGCTCCTCGGGGGCCGCACCGAGTTCGTGCTGAGCTCCAGTGGCCACATCCAAGCCATCGTCAATCCACCCGGCAACAAGAAATCCTCGTACCTGACCAGGTCGGGCCCGCCCCCACCCGAAGCTGCGGTCTGGCGCGACAGCGCCACCCAGAATCCGGGCACCTGGTGGGACCACTGGCTCGTCTGGCTGGGCGATCATTCCGGTCAAAAGCGGCCGGCCCCGACGACTCACGGCAACGATGCCCATCCACCCCTCGATCCGGCGCCAGGCCGCTACGTTCATCTGAAGTAAAGCGATGATGACCTTCGTGCGCGTCGACGGGCAACTGATCCGTGTGTCAGTGAGGGGTGAGGGCCGACCCCTGTTTCTGGTGATGGGGCTCGGTGGCAACATCGAGATGTGGGATCCGTTGGAACGGGCTCTCAACGCCCACCACATACAGACCATCGCCTATGACGCGTCTGGTACGGGGGACTCACCGCCGCGTCTTGTGCCGCGCCGCATGCCCGGTGTCGCCCGGCAAGCGGCGCATGTACTCGACGCCGTCGGACATCCCTACGCCGACGTACTCGGCGTGTCGTTCGGTGGCGCGGTGGCCCAGGAACTGACGCTGCGGAATCCTCACCGGGTCCGCAAGCTCGTGCTCGCCTCGACGATGTGCGGGCTCGGCGGCGTCCCCGGCAACCCGCTGTCTCTGGCGCTGCTCGCCACGCCGCTCCGCTACTACTCGCCGGCGTTCATGCGCCTTACCGCCAAGACGCTCTACGGGCCCACCGTGGCGGCGGGCGGAGATCTTCTCCAGCACCAGATCAACGCCCGGCGAGCCCGGCCGCCCACCCTGTGGGGATACGCCGGGCAACTCACCGCCGCCGCCTGTTGGACGAGCCTGCCATGGCTGCACCGTCTACAGAGCCCGACGCTGGTCATGTCGGGTGGCGCCGACCGCATCGTCCCGCCGATCAACGCCCGCATCCTGGCCGCACGAATTCCCGATGCCCAACTCGAACTGGTACCAGGAGCCGGCCATCTGCTCTTGTTGGACCACGCCGAGCTGTGCGCGGCCACGATCGCCGAGTTCCTCGCCCGCTGAACGCGGGTTCCGCCGGATCTGCGCCAGCGAAAGGGCACCGTCACCAACGACGATTGACGCAGACACCGGGTACCCGCTCGACGTTATGGTGGCTCACCAACAAAGGGAGGCCCGAAATGGTCGCGTTGCTGATCGTGGTCATCGTCATCGTCGTGCTGGCGCTCGTTGGCGTCGCGCTGTCGCTTCGTATCGTGCAGCAGTACGAGGAGGGCGTGCTGTTTCGGTTGGGGCGGGTGGTGGCAGTCAGGCGACCCGGTCTGAACTTCATCGTGCCGGTGATCGACGTCCTGCGACGGGTGTCGCTGCGGATCGTCACGATGCCGATCCAGTCGCAGGGCATCATTACGCGCGACAACGTGAGTGTCGACATTTCCGCGGTCGCCTACTACCGAGTGGTGGACGCAACCAAGTCGGTGGTCGCGATTGAGAACGTGGCCTCGGCAATAAATCAGATCGCGCAAACCACGCTGCGCAAGGTGGTGGGCCAACACACGCTCGACGAGACGCTGGCCGAGACCGACCGCATCAACGTCAGCATCCGAGAGATCCTCGATGTGGCGACCGAGGAGTGGGGCGTGGTGGTGACACTGGTTGAACTGAAGGACATCCAGCTTCCGGACAGCATGAAGCGGGCCATGGCTCGCCAGGCCGAGGCCGAACGGGAGAAGCGGGCGAAGATCATCGCCGCCGAAGGCGAGTCGCTCGCTGCGTCCGCGTTGGGCGAAGCATCCGACATCATGATGGCCCACCCGCTTGCCTTGCAGCTACGCAACTTGCAAAGCCTGGTGGAGATCGGCGTCGACAAGAACACGACGGTGGTCTTCCCGGCACCGCTGATGAGCACGATCCAGGAGTTGGGTGCGTTCCTGGTCAGAGAGACGGGCGCAGCCGCAACGCTGCCCGCCGCGGCCACGCCCGGTAGTGGGTCAGGCTCGGCGGCCGGCGTGGCCAAGTAGTTTGGTGAGCGGGGCGGCGTCGCTGGCAACCTCGACGGGGGGGCCGAACATGCCCGCCGCCCGCAAGTCGTCGGTCACCGCGACCCGGAAGAACCCGTACGACGCCTCGACGAAATCGACCGGGGGATCGAACGGCTGGCCGGTCGCCTGGGCCAGGTCCCACGAATGAACGAGCAGGTCGCCGGCGGCCAACTGCAGCGCCGCCACGGTAGGCAGCGTGCCGAACGGGAGGGTGACCGGCTTGTCGAGGTCCTCCGTGTTCGCCAGCGCAGCCGAGAACCCGTCGATCGAGGTCTTGAATGACGCCAGGTGATCGTCGCCGACGACGTCGGCGCTGCCGTCGCCCTCGAAGGACTCGCCCCGCAGGCCCGAGGCGAACATGTGGCCGCCGCCGATCACATGGTTCAACAGGTCGCGGACTTTCCACTCGCTGCATGGAGTCTGGGCGCCGAGCTGGTCGGCCCGGGTGCCCTCAACGAGCGGCGTGAGTAGCTGCACGGCGGTAGTTGCCTGCGTCTTCGGATCCATTCTGTGCCTCCCAGTAGCGTGAACTGCGTTCGCCGCGTCAAGCGCCGACAGTAGCATTTCCGCGGTTACGGGCGGACGGGGCAGCGACTGCGTCCAACAACTTCACGGTGTAGCTGTCGGTCGGATGCTGTAGTACGGCCTTCGTTGCGCCGCGCTCGACTACCTTGCCCTCGTTGAGGACGAGGATCTCGTCGGTGACGACGCGGGCACTGAGCAGGTCGTGGGTGATGTACAGCAAGCTGAGGCCGTGGTCCCGACGCAACCCAGCGAGCAGGCGGAGGATCCCGGCGCGCAGCGAGACATCAAGCATCGACACGGGTTCGTCGGCAACGATCAGCTGCGGGTCACAGGCCAGCGCCCTGGCGATCACGACACGCTGACGTTGACCGCCGGAGAGTTGATGAGGCAGCTTCGAAGAAAACTGTGCGGTGGGTGTCAGGCCGACGATTTCGAGCAGTTCATGCACGCGCCTGATCGCGTGTGCTGGCGTCATGCCGAGGAAGTTCTGGCACGGTCGGCTGACGGTGTACTGGGCCGTGTGCAGCGGGTTGAGCGCACCGTAGGGATCCTGGAACACCATCTGCACGTTGCTGTGATACGAACGCAGTGCTCTGCGATTCAGTTGGTGAACAGCCAGGTCACCGAACGTGATCGAACCCGACGTCGGTCGGATCGAGCCGGTGATCATGCTGGCGATCGTGCTCTTTCCGCTTCCACTCGCGCCGACGAGGCTGACTGCCGCACCTGGTTCGATCGTGAACGACACTCCGTCGACCGCCATCATCGTCGCCCGCCTGTTGCCGCGAACGCGGTAGCGCTTGGTGATGCTGCCGACGGTCAACGGCGGCACAGTGGCTGTCCTACCCGACATGAGCTGCAATCCCCAGTCCTGCGGCGGTCTCTCGGGCGCGGACGTGGCAGGCGGCGGTTCCCGTGTCGAGTGGGGCGAGTTTCGGTTCGTCAACCGTGCAGACCGCTTCGGCAAACCCGCAACGCGGCGCGAATGAACACCCTGTCTGCGGTAGCGACAGATCGGGCGGGGAACCGGGGATGTCGCCGAGTTCGATCACGTCGGCTCGCGGATCGGCGTAGCACTTCAGCAGGGCCTCGGTGTAGGGGTGGTGGTGGCCACTCAACAATGTCGTCGATGGTTGGTCCTCGACGATCTTGCCGGCGTACATCACCATCACCCTGTCCGTCGCTTCGATCACCAGACCGAGGTCGTGGCTGATCAGGATCGCAGTGAATCCGTTGTCGCGCTGTAATTCTTTGATCGTCTGCATCACGGCGCGTTGGACGATCACATCCAACGCCGTCGTCGGTTCGTCGAACACGATCAACCGCGGTTCGAGCGAGAGCGCAAGGGCGATCGACACACGCTGGCGCATTCCGCCTGACAACTCGTGCGGGTAGCGGCTGAGCACGCCCGGTTCCATCTCCACCTTGGCCAGCAGTTCGGCGCTGGAGTTCGCGGCCGACGCAAGTGTCGGACGCTCGCCGTCGCCGGCGTGGGCACGCTGGATGTCGAGGAAATGATGGCCGACGGTGCGAACCGGGTTGAGAGCGTTCATACCACTCTGCAGCACGAGAGCGAACCCCTTGCGCCGCTGATGGCGAAGCTCCTCGCCCGACAGATTGCTGATGTCGGTTCCGTCGAAGTCGATCACGCCGCTGTCGAGGTGAGCGGGGGGCTGGAGCATTCTCGTCAGTGCATAGCCGAGGGTCGACTTGCCACAGCCTGATTCGCCGACGAGGCCGACGAACTCACCCTGTTCGAGCGACAGGCTGACATCGCGAACCGCCCAGATGTCTTCGCCGCGCGACGGCCGATAGGTCACGTTGACATCGGTGGCTTTCAGCAGCGCCATCACTTCTCCCGCAGTCTGGGGTTGGACAGTGCATCGACGCCGAAGTTGATCAATGTGAAAGACACCGCGAGCAGGGCGATTGCCAGACCGGGGGTGAGCACTAGAACCCATTGCCCGGTCAGCATCGCGTTCTGCTGCTGGGCGTTGTACAAGACCGTTCCCCAGCTCACCGTGGTCGGGTTGCCGAGGCCGAGGAACTCGAGGCTGGCCTCTGCCATGACCGCTGCGGTCGCCGCGCTGAAGAAGCTCGCGGCAACCAGCGAGGTCATGTTCGGCAGGATCTCACGGAAGACGACCCGCCCGAGGCGTTCACCCGAGAACACCGCCGATGTGACGAATTCGCGGCTCCGCAACGTCGTTGCCTGGCTGCGGATCACCCGCGCTCCGGTCGCCCAACTCGTCAGGGCGATCACGAAGACAATCGTCCAGATCGACCGGCGCGGCACGTACGCGGCGATGATGATCATCAACGGCAACCCGGGGATCAGCAGGGCGAGGTTGGTCACGAAGCTCAACACCTCGTCGACGATGCCGGGTCGATAGCCGGCGATCAGACCGATGGTCACCGCCACCAATGTGGCGATCAATCCGGCAGCGAGGCCGACGACCAACGAAACCCGCGCCCCGTAGATCAACTGTGAAAGCACGTCCTCGCCGTTGCCGGTGGTGCCCAACCAGTTCGTGCCGCTAGGCCCGCGGTACGGGGTGAAATCGGTGGAGTGCGGAGAATGGGGCGCCAGCATGGGGGCGAACACGGCGATCAGGATCATCAGTCCGAGAATCACCAGTCCGATACGCGCCTTGGAGTTGGTCCACAGCGTTGCCAATACCCTCAGGACCAACCGAAGTGGGCCGGGAACCGCAACGGCCTTGACGGGGGTTGACGGCGGCGTGTCCGCGACTGACGGCGGTGTTGGCGTTGTCAGTGTCATCGCCGCACCCGTGGATCGAGGCGCACGTAGAGCAGATCGACGACGAAGATCATCACCAGCATGGTCACCGTGATGACGAGGAACAGCGCCTGCATCATCGGGAAGTCCTGGTTGGAAACGGCGATGTACAACAGGTTGCCGATGCCGGGGTAGCCGAACACTCCTTCGACGAGTACTGACCCACCGACGACGGCGCCGAGTGACAACCCGAACGCCGTCACGTTGGGCAGCAGCGCATTGCGCGCCGCGTACGCAAGCGAGATCGTGCGGCTGCGCAGACCGTTGGCTTCGGCGAAAGTGATGTAGTCCTCGCCCAAGGTGTTGATCATGTTGTTACGCATACCGAACACCCAGCCGGACAACGAAGTGATCACCAGTGTCATTCCGGGCAGGACACTGTGCTTGGCGGCATCGGCGAGAAAGCCGACGCTGAGATTCGGTGTTGCTCCTGGCAGGTAGCCCCCCTTGATCGGGAACCAGTCCAGTTTGAAGGACAGGAAATAGAGCAGCAGCAGACCGAGCCAGAACGGCGGGAACGACGAGAACATCGTCGCGCCGACGGTCACCGCCGTGTCTGCCGGCCGCCCGCGTCGCCAACCAGCGTAGACGCCGAGCAGCGTGCCGACCGCAAAGGCGATGATCGTCGCCATGCCGACCAGGACCAGCGTCCATGGCAGCGCCTTGCCGATCGTCGTCGCCACCGTCTCGTTAGGGAACGAGTACGAACGCCCAAAGTTGAACCGCGCCGTGTTGCCGAGGTAATCGAAGTACTGCTTGGCGATGTTCGTGTTGGGCAGCCCGAGCTGGACCTCGACGGCATGGCGCTGCGCGTTGGTGATCTGCTGACCGCCCTGGGCCAGTTTGGCGAGGGCCGCGTCGACGGGCGAACCCGGCATCAGGCGGGGCAGGGCGAAGTTGACGGTCAACGCCGCCCACAGAGTGAGGACGAACAACCCCACTTTGCGGGCGGCGTATCTCATTGCGCTTCTCTCATGCCGAGCGGCGCGGTCAGGCCTTGGTGAGGTTTGTCACGACACTGAGCAACGCCGTGTTGTAGTTCGTCGGGAGCGTGTACGGATCAGCCTCCGACGGCCAGCCCTTGAAATTCGTCGTCGTGAACAGCCCCCAGCTGCCGCCGTAGTACATCAGTACGACCGGCACCTTGGTGAACATCGCCTGCTGCAATGCGTTCGTCGCCTCCTTCTGGGCCGCCTCGTCTGTCGCAGCAGCAAGGGTGGCAAGAGCGGCGTCGACGGCGGGGTCCTTGAAGCGCTGGAAGTTGTTCGACGTCGGTGTGTTCACGGGCGTGGCGAACGTGCTGTTGAGGGCGTTGTTGAAGTCGGTGTACGGGTCACCGGTGCCGCCGAAACCACCCATCGCTGCGTCGAATGTGCCGGCCTGGATCGACTCGGAGTACTGCGCGTACTGGGGTAGATCGAGGGTTACATCGATGCCGATAGCACCGAGTTGGTTGGTGACTTCCTTGGCGGCGGCGACCCAGTCACTGAAGTTGGTCGGCATGACGATCGACATCGTCGCTTGCTTGCCGTCCTTGTCGATGAGTTTGCCGCCGTCTTGCGTGTAGCCGGCCTTGGCGAACGCGGCTAGAGCGGCCGTCTCGTCCTGCTTGACGTTGCCTTGATCCGGCAGGCTGGCGTCGAGCCATTTGTCAAGGTTCGGCAGGATCAACCCGGACTGGCTGGCCTGATCGAGGTAGCCGTTCACGGCCTTGAGGGCGATCGTCGTTCGATCCAGCGCCAACGAAATCCCCTGACGGAAGTCGACATTGTCGTAGGGCGCCTTGGTCAAGTTGAGGTACAGACCAATGGTGCCCCCCGGTGGGAACCAGTAAGTGTTGTGTGAGGAGTCTTTCGAAACAAACGTCTGCTCGACGTCCGGCAGGAAGTTGTACGCCCAGTCAAACTTGCCGCTGACAACATCCAGTTGGTTCGTGCTCTGATCGCTGGCCTGGGCCGGGAAGACGACCTCGTCGGGCACGATGTTCTCTGCCTGCCAGTAGCTGGTGTTCTTCTTCAACTTGTATTGAGTCGGAGCGAACTCCTCGAGCATGAACGGCCCGGTGCCGACAGGCTCGGTGTTGGCGAACTTCGACGGGTCGGCGACTCCCGACCAGAGGTGCTCCGGCACGATCGCTGTCGCGCCTAGCACACCGGCGAACGGCACATTGGGTGCGGTGAACGTGAAAGTGACATCGGTGCCGGTAGCCGCCACGCCGGAGATCTGTTGCCAGACACCATTGCCGTCCAAGGCCGGGAACTTCTTCAACATGTTGAACGTGAACGCAACGTCGGCTGCAGTAAACGGCGTCCCGTCGCTCCACGTCACCGCATCCCGCACCGTGTAGACGAGCGTCTTCGGGTCGGTGAACTTGTGGCCAGTAGCCAGGTACTGACTGAACGATCCGTCGATCGGGCTACGGAGTTCGAGAGGCTCGTAGATCAAACTCACACCGTGCAATGCCGACGACGGCTGCAGCGGGTTGAAGTTCTCGACGAGCGTGGGGTTGCCCGCGTCACCCTGGATGGTCAGTGTGCCGCCTGAGGCAGATGTCGCCGCGGCTCCTGTGCCGCTGCTGCTGTCCACAGTTTTGCTCGACGAATTGCTTCCGCAGGCAACCAACACGGCTGCGGCCACTGCGACGCTGGCGAACCTCAGCAGGGTCGACCTGGCGGATTGTTGATGGGTCATTGCGCACTCCTCATTCATGGTTTGGCCTCATTCATGATCGACAGGCTGGTCGCCGGCCGACAATCGGACATGGGCGCGAAACGTCGCCGTCTGCTTGTCGGGACAATCGCCATTCGCCAGGGTCGCGTGAGCTGGACCAGGCATCCAACGGCTCCAGGCGATGCGTCCCTGTGATCTCGCGACCTGTGATGTCGCGACCTGTACCCGCTGGTCGGCGACTTCAAACTACGTAGCTGTGAGCAGTCACATGTATTGCCTTCGCGGCCGTCGACGTCTCAAGGGTCCTTCGACCCTGGTGCCTGTCTGCCGGTCAGCGGACAATAGTGGCCGATCGAGGAGGTCGCCATGAAGGCAGCAGTCGTGCACGAGTTCGGACATCCACTGGTCATCGAAGATATTCCCACCCCTTCACCAGGGGCCGGGCAGGTTGTCGTTCGTGTGGAGACCTCAGGTCTGTGCCACACCGACATTCACGCAGCCGGCGGCGACTGGCCAGCGAAGCCAGCACCTCCGTTCATTCCCGGTCACGAAGGTGTCGGCATTGTTGAGCGTGTCGGCGCTGGTGTCATCCGCGTCAGCGAAGGTGATCGTGTTGCCGTGCCGTGGCTCGGTTGGGCGTGCGGGGCCTGTGAGGCGTGCGCGTCGGGTTGGGAGACCCTGTGCCCGTCGGCGCGTTACACCGGCTACTCGATCAATGGTGCGTTCGCCGAGTACGTGGTCGCCGATGCCGCCTTCGTGGGTGTTGTCCCAGCCGGGATCGATCCGCTCGACGCCGCTCCGCTCACGTGTGCTGGCGTGACCACCTACAAAGCGATCAAGGTGTCTGGTGCGCGTTCGTCGGACCTCGTCGCGATCTTCGGTGTAGGCGGCCTCGGGCACCTGGCCTTGCAGTACGCCAGGATTGCTGGCGCAACGGTCGCCGCGGTCGACATCGTCGAAGCCAAACTCGAAGTCGCCAAACACCTCGGTGCCGAATTCACCTTCAACTCCAAGACTCACAACGCGGTCGACGAGATCCAGGACCTCGGCGGCGCCAACTGTGCGATCGCGTTGGCTGCCTCACCCGTCGCCTGCGAGCAGGCCTGGGCGAGTCTGAAGCGCAACGGCACCCTCGTGCTCGTCGGGCTGCCGAAGGACAACATCATGCGGCTTCCGATCTTCGAGACGGTGCTGAAGGGCATCAAGGTCGTCGGGTCGTTCGTCGGGACCAGACTCGACCTGACTGAAACCTTCGCACTTCACGCAGCGGGTCGGACCACGATCGTGCGCGAGTCCCGTAGACTCGATCAGGTCAACGAGGCCATGGCTGAGGTTCTGAGCGGCTCGGTGGAAGCCCGGCTGGTGTTCGATCTACGAAATATCGGCGGGTGACGGACTCTGACCCACTTTGGTTCGATGCACGCTTTCGTGAGCGTCTCGAGCGGTCTGTCGGGCCCGTTTCACTTCGTACATTGCCTCGTCGGCTGCGGCAAGCAGCGCAGCGCTGTGGTATCCGACGATGCGTGTATCGGCGATGCCGATGCTTGCCGGGCAGCTCACGGCGATGGTCGGTGTGATGTTGATCGGTTCGGATAGCGCTCGGCCGATGCGCATAGTGAGGTTGTGCGAGTTCGAATCGTTCGGCTCATAGGCGATCACGAACTCGTCGCCGCCGATCCGGGCGACAGTATCGGCGCCGCGGACAACAGTCAGCAACCGGCGGGCGGTCTCGCAAAGTACGAGGTCGCCCGCGTCGTGGCCGTACGTGTCGTTCACGTGCTTGAAGTCGTCGAGGTCAAGGAACGCTACCGCCAGACGCACACCGCGGCGTTCCGTGCGCGCCAGATCGGCGTCGAGGAGTTCAATGAACAATCGGCGGTTGGCCAATCCGGTCAGCGGGTCGTGCAAGGCGAGGGCCGCGGTGGTCTCCTGCAAGCGGCGGAGTTCGGTGACGTCTCGGCTCACGCCCTGCAAGCCCCCGCGGACGATGGTAGTCCGCGTCTCACCCACAACGATCGTGCCGTTGGCGTGACGAAAATGGAAGTCGAAGTGGGCGAGCATCCCCTGGCCGTGGAGAGCTAGATCTATCGCGGTTGTGCCGGCATCGTCGAGGATTGCGAGCATTCGGGCGAAGTCTTCGAGGAAGTACGACGGCGGATAGCCGAGGATCTTCTCGATCGACGGGCTGATGTAGTCGAAGTGTGGAGTCGGCTCGATGAGGATGCGCCAGACGACATCGGCGGACTTGTCGGCGAGATCGCGGAACCGGGCCTCGCTGTCGGCGAGCTTGAACTCGGCGTCGAGACGACCGGTGATGTCGCGGCCGACGGCAAGCACCTCGGCACCGTCCACGCCGTTCAGATAACGATCGACCCACTCCACCCGCTGGCCCGGCACGCTGAAATCGGATCGAGCGACGCAGTCAGTGAGCACCGGGTTGTCGGGACCGAGCAGGGCCAGCTGCGAGTGCAGACCGGCCAGCCCATCTTCGTTCAGGAACTGATCCAGCGGACGGCCGACTACTTGGGAAGGCTCGAGGTTGTAGGCGGCGGCCCAGGCCGTATTGCAGTAGATCACGACGAGATCCGACAAGCGGTACCGAATGACCCGCTCCGGAAGAGCGTTCAGCATCATGGCCGCGTACTCGAGAGCGAGTTGATGATCACGCAACGCAAGAGCGAGCCTGCGAGCGTCTGCGACATGGCCCTGCAACGTGACTCCCATCCCTGCGCCACAGACGACAAACACAACACTGGCGACAGCCCCGCGTGCCGATGAGTCAAGGTTTCCGACGGGCACCGTGAGCCAGAGGGCGAGGCCCGTCAGCATCGCGGCGAACAGCACGGCGGCGCGGTGCTCGTAGATCGCCAACCACACAATAGGCAGCACAGCCATCGTGACGAATGGCGACCCGACGCCATTCCCGGACGCCGACGCCAGCAGCAGCGTGGCGACGAGAAAGAGCATCGGCGAGGTGAGTTGGGCGGGGCGCGCAAACCGATGCCAAGGAACCAACAGGGATCCGGTGATCGTCGCGGCGATCAGAACTGACGCGGCAACGGCTAAGCCGGGTCGGATCCAAGACGTGGCCGGCACGGCAACGATCATGCTGACGGTCGCCGTGACGGCGAACGGCATCACCCTGCCCAGGCGCCCGTCGCCGACAAGTGGCCCCTTCGTGGCATCGACAAAGTGCACGGTGCGCGGCGATGACGGTGTCACAGCGTCATCTCTGCTCATCAGCCAATTTCGTCCTCGATTTGTGCTTCGAGACCATTCTCGCCGCGACTTGGTCCTTTGCCGAGAGGCATAGGTCCCTTTGATGCGACGGCTGGCGATTAGGTTTGATTCGCAGCAGGGTTCGTACGTTCGACAGCGCGGGCAAGCTCAGCGCGTGAGGAGACATTGACCTTGCGGAAGACCCACCGTCACACAACGCATGACTGCGGCGTCGTGTTCGCCGCCTTCAAGGGCCACGAGAGCCCGCTGCGCCACCAAACGACTGTCGCCTCATGCCGTTCCGGCGGCCACGAGATCTGGTGGACTGTGGACGCCCCATCCGAAACGGTTGAGTTGCCGTGAGTTGCGCCAGAGAAGGGATCAGTCCGGTGGAGTCTTTGGCGCCCACCTGGATACCCCGAGACACTCCACAGGCATGCTCGAGTACGCCGAACTTGTCCGCTCGGCTCGCTCGGCAGTGCTCTCCTGACGCCGGTCCAGAGCGGCAGCACGTGTGCTCGTGCCACGGCGGCGCCGAACGCTACTCCTGCTACGACCATAAGTACCGAGTGAATTGTCATCCATGCGCCGAACTGTGTTTCGAGTGCGTCCCAGTCGCGGGTGTGGTCGATGAGTGCGTACACGACCGTGCTGGTGAAGAACACGAACGTGTAGGCGTATGTCAGAGCGCTGACCAAGCCGAGCCACCCGATCTGTGGTCGCTGGGCGGCGTAGAGCCCGAGGACGAACAGTGGGATTGCCGACTCGGCGACATAGGTCAAGGCGAGTTGCGGCGTCGAGAAGCGGCCTGGCTGAGTTCGATCAGGTCGGAGACGAAATAGAGCACCGAGAACGCGACAGCGGCAATTCCGATCAGCGCGGCGGTGCCCGCCGTCTTGTCGGGCTGGCGGGTCACGCAGAGACCGCCGCATCGAACGGCTCGGGGTGCCGGGCGAGGGACTCGGCTCGCGCCTTGACGCCGAGAAGCATTCTTCGCATCATCGCGAAGTCGCCGAACTCCATCAGCACCACGCCGAGCAGCGCAGTGATCGGGTGCCGCCAGTCGTAGACGGCGTGGATCCGAGTCACCAGGCGTGTGCCATTGTCGGCGGTCGGGGACAGCTGCCAAGCCCACGAGCTGTCGGGCTTGGTCCACAGCATCCACTTGTCAACCTCGAAGGAGTCGACCTTCAAGGCGGTGCGCTCGGTAGGCGGAGGTTTTGGTGACATCGGCACCCACTGGCCGACCTCGAGATGCTGGAGGTCTGGCACGATCGCCGTAGCGCTCGGACGACCCAGGTTGTCGAGCAGGTCGTTGCTGTACCAGCCGGCCCGCAGGCAGCCGACCTGCACCAGCCATGGCCAGACGTGATCAGGCGCGGCCTCGATGGTGATCGCCCGTGTCGCTTTGAACTGGGCGTGTGGGAACAACGCGTCACCGGGCATCGACGCTGTGGACTCGTCGTGCGTGGCGCCCCAGCGGAGGTGCCATCGTCGGTAGAGGGGTGCGGTCAAGAACCGTGGAAGATCTTGGACGACGTCGCCGACCTCACGGAACAACTCCCGTCGCTGGTCTTTGGCCATCTCGGTCACATCCTTCGGGCCCACCGCATGAACGGTCGCAACTCCAGTGTGGCCACACCAGTGGGTTCGCGGCAGGGCCGATCGTCCCGGTGTTCGTGCTTCAAGTTTCGAGCGGTTCAACCCGCCGTGACCACCCCGCCTTCGCATCGAACTCGGGCAACGGTCAGCGCGGGCGGGGCTGTGATGTCGTGCTCGTTCGGGTCCGGTACCAGGTGATCGTCTCGGCAACGGCGACTGCCAACGGGGTGCCGGCGGTGCCGAAGGTGGACTGGAACTTGGTGGTGTCGAGTACGAACGGCTCCTCGAACTCGTAGGTCATCTCGGCGAGTTCGCGCATCATCGGGTTGACCAGTCCCAATGCCCGCATGAGCAGCTTCGGCACCGAGCGAATGCCGACTGGATGCCCGACCTCGTTCGCCACCAGGTCCATGAGGCCCCGGGTTGTGCCCGTCTCCGGCCCTGGCAAATGCCACACCTGACCGATCGCACGCGCATCCACGCCAAGAGTCGCTAAACCGGCGGCGATGTCGGGAACATAGCTGTAGGTGTGCGCCAGGCCGGGGTTGCCGATGAAATCGGCACGCTTGCCGGCCAAGGCATTGGCGAAGACCCGTTTGCCGAGGGTCGACTCGGTCACACCCGCACCAAAGAAATCTGACGCCCGCCCGATCACGATGCGAACCCGGCCGGAATCCGCGGCGACCAGCAACTCTCGTGTCATCGCCGCCCGCGTCCGACCCTTGACCGTCGCGGCATCGAGAGGGAGGTCCTCGGTCATGGGCTTGCCGCCGGTAGGGCCGTAGCCGTACACGTTCTCCAAGCTCACCAACACCGCCCCGGCGCGTTCAGCGGCCGCCAGCACAGCGCTCTGCAACGGCGGAAAGCGCTCCGGCCACTTGGTGTACGGGGCGTTGAGGCACTGGTAGAGAATCGACGCACCGTTGCTCGCGTCGACGGCAGCGTCAGGATCCGAAACGTCAGCGGCGCGCCAATCAACCCCAGCGGGCAGCGCCGACGGTCGACTGCGCGACACCGCTCGCACCTCATGACCTGACCTGGCCAACTGCGCGATCAGAGCACGCCCGACCTGGCCGGCACCGAACACGACGTGCAGCCCCCGCTCGCTCATCCCGGTCGCCGATCATCACGTGCACCGCTGCGACTGGCCAGGAACTTCATCCCGGCAGTCGTCACCTTCGTGTCCAGCGCCGCATCGGGTGTCCCTCGAGTGGTGCCATCACTGCGAATCTCCGATCGCCGCCTGCAACGGACACGGTAAGCGAGCGGGACAAGATCGATCCCGTCGAAGGATTCCACCTCGGACATCGCGAACCTCCGCGCTCATGCAGCAGTCGTGTTGGCCGCGACAGTACATGGTGGCCGATTGGCATCGATTGCGGCTGCCACGCCACGGCAGAGGGGAGACCCTGATGCAGTTCGAACATCGTCGAAGTTGACCGCTTGTTCGGCAACCCGAGATAGCGTGCCGAGTTACCTAGTATCGCACCTGGTCACCGTAAGAGACTGCGCTCGACGGGCCTGATCGATGGCAGCGGAGCCGGGTTGGCTTTGTCGTCCGGGCTCCCACCCGTGCCGACACTCAGGAGGCACCAAATGTCTATCGACTACCGCAAAATTCGTCTACCCGAGGTTGGAATGCCGACCGAGTCTGGCGTTGTGACGGAACAAGTCCCGGAGAGAGTAGGGGCCGCCGCCGTTGCCGACCCCACCGTCGCCGATCCCGGCCCGCTGGGGCTGGCGGCGTTCGCGGCGACGACTTTCATGCTCAGCGTGTTCAACGCCAGACTGGTGACACCGGCAACTCTCGAGGTGTCGTTTCTGCCTCTGGCGCTGTTCTACGGTGGCGTCGCCCAGGTCTGCGCGGGGATGTGGGAGTTCAAGAAGGCCAACACCTTCGGCGCGTTGGCCTTCACCTCCTACGGCGCCTTTTGGCTGTCGTTGTGGTACTTGTTCACCACGATCTTGCCGAAGTTGCCACCCCTCGAAGCTCATCGCGGGGTCGCGCTGTTCCTGCTCACCTGGACCATCTTCACCGCGTACATGTTCATCACGACCTTGCGGATCAACGGGGCCCTGGTCGCGGTCTTCGGCGTCCTCGTCGTGACTTTCGCCTGTTTGACCATCGGCGCGTGGGGGCCGCACCCGAACATCACCAGGCTCGGCGGTTACCTAGGTATCCTCACCGCCCTGCTCGCGTGGTACACCTCCTTCGCCGGCCTACTGAGCGCCACATGGGGTCGGGTCGTACTGCCGGTGTTCCCGCTGACGCCCGCCGCCAAGGCGACCCGCCAGTAGCGGGTGCCCAATAACCGGATTGGTTGGACGGCCAAGGTTGTCACCAACCTGCCGAGGCCACCGCTCGATGACGATGACCCTCACCTACGCGCGCATCTCGGACCGCACCGTCGCCGACGAATACTGACGTCGGCTACTGCGAACCGGCAGTGACGAGGACTGCGGCGAGGGGCTCGAGGACTTCGACGAGTTGGTCGAGCTCGCCGGGCTCAAGCGTGTCGTACGCCGGGGCGGCGAGCTCGTCGGTGAGCGATTCGACCCGTTCCTTGGTCTGCCGTCCGGCGGTGGTGAGCCATCCGTCGGAGCCGATGAGGCCGCGGGCGCGCATCCCGTCAATGACCGCGGCCAGCTGGGCCTGGGGCAGGTGGGGAACCCGGCCGAACTTCTCTGCAGGCGTGCCCTCCGAGAGCGCGACGCTCGGTCGAAGATCGGGTGTCTGCGGGAAGTTACTCCGTTGCTGTTCGTCGTCTCCGCGAACGCCGCCGTCGCTTCCCACCCTCGACGAGCGACTCGCGAGCGTAGATGTGGAGATCGTCGAAGAAGCCCGGCCAATGGGGCAACTCGATCCTCTCGGTCCGATGCCATCGTGCTCCGACGCCGCAGATGCACGGTTCCGTCGTGGCTCCATACTCGCATTGGACGCAACTCGAAAGCTCCCCAAGCATCGCGTGGAACGTGGCGTCTCCCGAGCGACCACCAGGTCCTTCCCCGACGAAGACGACACGTTGTCCACCGGCATCGTGGTAGCCCTCGAGGGCCGATGCAGCCCAGGTCTCGTTCTTGGTTGGCCAGACAATCAGAAGAGTTCGCTCGGAGTGTGCCCCGACAATGTCGTGGTCGCCACGGTGAACCCGATGCCACGGCCTGGTGCCTGCGAACCACGTGTTCTGCGGCGATGGCGCTGGCTCGATGTCGAACGCGACGACATCGACTCCTCGCTGATGGAGCAAGAAGGCCCAGTAGCCCGTGCCAGCGCCGACCTCGATGACTCCCTCGGGCGAGCATCGCTGGATAGCATCGATTGCCTCATCGGACGGAATCGCGAACCCATACCTCGCGATCGCCTCGGTGCGGACGTCGTCGATGTCAGTGCCCAGAGCCATCGCCTTCCGGAACGCGTCGAGCAGCGGGTTTCCCCCGATTGACCGCCTGGCCGGAGCAACGACCGGCGCGTTAGCTGGTGACCCGTGCAGCGCGGACATTGGTAGTCAGGGGCGCGGTGCCGTTGCTGGCCCGTTTCCCCATTCTCCTTTCAATCCGTGGTGAGGTAGGCCGCTGGTTTGGTACTCCGTGCTGACGCCGGGCGCGGGGCTTGCGCTTTCTCGCCCATCGTGGCGTTCGTTCAGCAACGGCGACCTCGCCAACGGCCCCCTATCGAACCGGACTTGAGGTTCTCCCTCATCCGGCTCTCCGACATCGTTCATCTCAGGCATGCGCACTCCGACGAAGCTGTCCACGTCCGCGCCGGACGCAGAAAAGGCCTGCGGATCAGGGTAAACCCCACCGATCCCAGTCTCTTCGACGAAGCACCAGCAGCACACGAGGCAGTGTGATGGCGCGTCGAAGCACGCCTTGATGTCAGCATCGAGCACCCATTGGCGTCCCCGGTTGACCTCGACCCGAATGGCCTCCAAGGCCATGTGAGCCGAACGCTTCGGGCGGAACCCGAAACTGACCGGGGAGAAGTCGGCCTCGAAAATTGTTCGAGGACGATCTTGGCGGCCGCCATGATCACGCGATCGCGGATCACGGGTATGCCGAGCGGTCGGGTCTGGCCCGGCTTGCCCGGCTTGGGGATGTGGACCCGCCGCAGCGGCTGCGGGCGATACCGCTTGTCCCGCAGTTCGGCGGCGAGCCCATCGAGGAACACCCGCACTCCTTGCACTCCCCCGTCTTCGATGGCCTCGATCGATACGCCATCGACGCCGGGGGCACCACCGTTTGTTGCCACATCGACCCACGCCCGCCACATGATGTCGCCGCGGGCGACCTTGTCGTAGAGGGCGTGGAAGCGACGCTTCGGGTCTTGCTTGGCACTTCGATAAAGCACGCGTTGGAGGGCTCGAACCGGGTCCACGCCTTCGGCGCGGCTGACGGCACTAGCCGATCGCTCGGCACTCATCAGAGTTCCTCCCTTCCTTGTCGTGCATCGATGAAGCAGGGGCCCTTCCCTCCGGGCAGGTTGTGTTGTCCTGCCCATCGTCAGTACTACGGCCCCCTCCGACTCCCTCTCGGCCGCCTGCCACTTCCCGTTGCCGGTTATAAGCAGGACCGCTTCCCGTCTCCCGCAGAGCCGGGGCCGAGTAGGGCCTCCCCAGTTCCCAGGACAACCTTCTGACCGTTCCACTCCCACTACGCCGGAGGGTTCTTCGACATCCGCTCCTGGATCTGGGATGTCTTCCATGGCCTTCGCCGCCACACGACCGGCTCGGCTCCCTCTTGCCCGCCAAAGGCGGGGGAAATATCGACGCTGTTAGGGCTTCGCTTTCGCTGCGGACCGGCCAGTTGTTCCGCCCCGCTTCGCACCCGGCCTCTCGACCACGCACGGGGGCATCACTACCAGGGACCCAGGCGTCTCCCCGGACCGGACTCTCACCGGCTGGCTGACCTGAGCTTGTCGCTCCAGTTACGTCACGTTGACCTCCTTGTCGTCGTGGCGCCCGAGCTGCTGGGCGCACCGTGCGGTTTTCCCGCACACGGCTTACGTTCGGTCTTCTTGGCATGGTTACGCAGCCTTCGGGTAGCGGATGGTGCCGAGTAGTTTGTGCAGGCCCTGGTCGTGGAACCAGGCCTCGGTCCAACGTCGCGCTTGGTATCACGCAAGTCGTGGACGCGTATCGCAAGGCGGACGCACGATGACAACGGTGCTTCCGCAACGCTAGCCGCGATGTCGAGAAGCGGCACGCAGGCTGCTGCACCACTCGCTGATGGAGCAGCACTGCAGCACGGCGTATCCTCCGAACCGTGTATTTCGCGAGCGCGTCAGCGCACTGTCAGTTCGATGAGTGAGAACTACACGAACCCAGTCGACGATCGGTTAGAAGGCCTGATCGGGCGGATCCGCTTCCACGACGTCCCCGCGGATCTGCGCCAGCGCCTGACCCGACTCTTCGCCAGCTCGGCGCGACGTACGCACGTACCGGGCATTCGCGTGCGCATCGAGGCATTGATGCGATCCGACCGGTTTGGCGGCGCTGCCTTGGCCGGGGCCCGGGGCGGAGGTGCGAATCGCCAACTACTCTTCACGGCAGGCGACATCGACGTAACGCTCCAAGTGAGTGACGGTCGGCCAGGCGACATGAACCTCGACGGCATGGTCTTGCACGCGGATGACAACGACCGCAAGTGTGCAGTCCGAGTTGAACGGGAAGGCGAAGTCGTGGCCGAACTCGCCACCACCGAGGTGGGTGGCTTCCGCGTCCGTGACCTCCCGAGTGGCGACTACACCTTGGTGATCGAAATGGATGATGTCGACGTTGTGATCGGACCTGTCGATTTGTCGCGCTGATGACCGACGCCGTCGAGCTGGCCGAGCATCTGCTCGCTGAACCCGACGTGGAGCTGGCGCGTCTCGAGCAGTCCGTACTCGCCTCGACACTCGCAGAGCTCGGGCGCCACCTGGGGGATCATCCAAGCCAGGCGATTTTGGCGATCCGACGGGTCGAAGATATGGCGGCAGCGATCGACGCGCCCGACATCGAGGCCCGAGCGATGTACGTCCGTGCGCGAGCAACGGCTGCGAGCGGCGACTTCACCACGGCGCTCGGGCTGATCCGTCGTGCCGCCGCAGCGTTCCGCGCCTGTTCGCTGGTGGGCGCGGCACTGCGCACCAACCTGGGTCTGGCTCACGTGCTCAATGAGAGTGGGCGCCACGTTGAGGCGCTCTCGGCGTGCGACTCGATCCTCGATGCGCTCGCCACTGATCCTCTGCTCGATCTCGATACCGACGAACGCCTTCAACTCGGTGCCGCGGCAGAGCAGAACCGCGGGCTCTGTTTTGAGCTCACGGGTCGGTGGGTGCAGGCTCTCGAGGCGTACGCGAACGCCGAAGCCGGTTACTCCGAGTTGGGACAAGCCTCCAGTATCGGCGAGGTTCTCAACAATCGAGGCCTCGTGCTACTGGCCCTCGGCCGGATCACCGAGGCGCAGGAAGCGTTTGGCGACGCTCTTGCCATGCTTGATGAGGATGACCGGCCGTTGCGCGCACTGGCCCTCAACGGCTTGGCCGAGACACTCCTCGCGCGCGGTCAGTACGTTGCCTGTCTCGACACGCTGGCCGAGGCGAAATCCTTGCTCGACGAGGTCGACGCACCCCTTCCCGAGCTCGACCGCACGCTGAGTGCCGCCCGCGCCTATGAGGCGCTCAATTTGCACCGTGAAGCGCTGGCGACCTACGAGGAAGCGGCGGCGTTCTTCGACAAGGGCGGTCTCACCGTGGAGGCGGCCCGAGCAACGTGGGGCGCAGCCCGCATCCGCCTGGCGATGGGGGACGCGACGCGCGCTGCAAGCGATCTGGCCGGTGTGGTCGACACGTTCCGCGAGGCCGACCATCAGCCATGGCTCGCCCTCGCACTGCTTGATCGGGCAGCCACATCGCGTGCTCTCGGCGCCTTCGCCGAGGCGCTCGCCGATGCTCAAGCGGCCTCGTCGATCAGTCAGGCGTCCAGCGCTCCACTCGAGTTGGTGAGGTCGGAACTCGCCGTCGCCGATCTCCTCCAACGTGGCGGCGACGACGATGCGGCTTCAGCAGCGATCGAGCGCGCCGCCGCCGTCCTTCACGACGTCGACCTTGCGCCGCTGTCGTTGTTGGTCGCCCAGGCCCAGGGGCTTCATCTGCTGCGTCAGGGGCGATTCGACCGGGCGCGCGAGCCACTCGAGCGCGCGGCCGACACGGCTGAACGGCTGCATGCTGTTGTCGATGGCGCCGCGGTCGGCCAGCGCTTCATGCTCGACAAGCTCGACGCCTTCGACGGTCTCATCGAGCTGGCGGCGCATGACCCGTCGCTCGCCGACGATCAACGGGGAGTCGCCGTTCTCGCCGCAACGGAACGTGCGCGGCGTCGACGTCTCGGTGGTTTGAACATGCACCGAACAGCGTCCGGGGTGATTGCAACCGCAGACGAAGGCCTATCCGGTGAACTCGACGCCGTCTACGCGGAGATGCTGACCCCTGGGCACACCGATCGCCAACGGTTCGCTCGATTGAGTGAGCGGGTCGCTGAGCTCGAGCTTCGGCTCAGCCGGGCTGCCCTCGACAAGTTGCGCCCTGTGCGTAGCAAGGCTCGTTCTGGCGCAACGGCGGGCTCGACGCAGCTACCCGGCGGCGAGACCGTACTGAGCTGGTACTGCCTGCAGGACGAGGTGATCGCCCTCGTGATCGCCGGCGGTGTTGTTGCGTACCGACCGATGTGCACCTGTCGTGACGATGTCATCGACGCCGTCGACCGGCTTGACGCGCAGTGGCAGCACTTTCACGCCGATCAGCATCTGTCAGGGCGACACCATGATCGATTCGAACGAGCGTGTCGCGTGGTGTTGGGCGAGCTACACGAGATGTTGGTGGCACCTGTTTCCGACCTGTTACCGACGACTCCGGCAGCCCCGCTCGTCATCGCCGCGCACGGCCCACTGCAGCAGGTGCCGGTTCACGCGCTGCACGATGGCTCGCGGTACCTCGTCGAACGGTTCACCATCTCAACGACACCGAGCGTCTCCGACTTCGTTGCCCGCTCCGCACTGAAGCACGAGGGCGGCGCACGGTCACTGGTGATCGCCGCTTCCGACGCGACCACCCCGGCGATGGAGGAGGAGGCTCGCGCAGTGGCGGCCCATCTTGGCGATGTCTCCCTCCACGTTGGTGACGACGCAACCTCCACCGCCCTCATGCAGGGGGCACCGGGGGCCGCTGTGCTCCATATCGCCTGCCACGCCTTGTTCCGACGCGACAACCCGATGTTCTCGTCGCTGCGCCTCGCCGACCGCTCGATTCGGGCCAACCAGCTGCTCGACCTCGACCTTTCGGGCGCGCTCGTCACGCTGAGCTCGTGCGACAGCGCCCGAAGCCACGGCGCCCATGGCGAGGAACTCGTCGGTTTAATGCGTTCCGTGTTGGGCGCCGGGGCTCGAACACTGGTAGCATCGCTGTGGCCGGCCGATGACGGGGCAACGCGAGACGTCATGGACCGGTTTTACGACGAATTGGACGGAACAGGGCCAGCGATCGCACTACGCGAGGCGCAGCTCGAACAACTCGGCCGTACACCGCATCCATATTTCTGGGCGCCGTTCATCGTGATCGGTGGACGGTAAGCCACGGCTGACTATTGAGGGACGAAGGCGAGATCGATGACAGCGAATCGGTACACGCGTTGGTGCGGTGCACCCGCCATTGTCGCGCTTGCAGCGGCGCTTGCCGCGGTGACGGTCGGCAGCACTGCCACCCCGGTGGCGGCCGACGATGCTCAGCCGCATGCCAACACTGTCATTGTGGAGATGGCTCCAGGACAATCGATCGATTCGGTCGACAGCCGCCACGACACTGAGACGATCGATTGGATTCCGGGCCTGTCGGCCCACCTCGTCACGTGGGACGACTCCCGCACCGCTGCTCAGGTCGCGGCCGAAATCGCCCTCGAGCCCGACGTCGACTTTGCCACTCCGAACATCGCCACCTATGCACCAGAAGTAGCATTTTCCGGCCGTATCTACGCGTGGACGAGCGCTCCACCCGACGCCGACACCATGCAATGGGCTACCGATGCAATCGGTTTACCGAGCGCACACGGCATTTCCACCGGTGCCGGCGTCACGGTCGCGGTCATCGACACGGGAATCGCCGCGTCTACGCCGGCGTTTGACGGCTTGATCGAACCCGGGATCGATTTCGTCGACGGCGACAGCGTGCCCAGTGACGATCGCGACGGAATCGACAACAATTCCAATGGCGTGACCGACGAAGCCGCGGGGCACGGCTCGCACGTCGCCGGAATCGTCCACATGATCGCACCCGACGCGCACATCCTCCCAGTGCGGGCGCTCGACTCCGACGGCAACTCCGACACGTTTACCATTGTTGAGGCGATGTTGTGGGCCGCGAATCACGGCGCCGACGTGGTGAACGTGAGCGCCGGTCAGTCGGGCTCGTCCACGCTGCTGCGCGAGGCGGCTGAGCTCCTCTGGCGCCGCGGCGTCATCGTTGTTGGCGCGGCCGGCAACTCGGCCAGCAGTCGCGCAGCGTACCCGGCGGCGAGCAAATGCGCCATCAATGTGACATCGACAAACCAACTGGGTGGGCTCGCCGACTACGCGTCGTACGGCGAGAGCGTCGATGTCGCAGCTCCGGGAGAACGCATCGTCAGCGTTTTCCCGTACAGCGACACAGGATTGGCGTCATGGAGCGGAACCTCGATGGCCTCGCCTATGGTCGCAGGCGAGGTGGCGCTCCTGCGCTCGTTGCGCCCCGACCTCGAGGCGGGCGCTATCGCCCGGCTGGTTGTCTACAACGGTGTTCCACTTGTTAGAGGCTCTGTCGACGTCGACGGCCTTCGACGAATCGACGTCGCGGCCGCAGTGCAGCGTGCCACAGGATACGTGCGCGACACCGACGATTGTCTGCGGTGAGCACGGGCGCTCACCTGCTGGGGTCGTAGAGCTTCGCCAACGCAGCGCGCAGGCTGTCCAGGCAACGGCTTCGCGTCGGCCCGAGACTGCCGAGCGGCATTCCCAGTTTTTCCGACGTCGATTCGTAGCTTGTCTGCGAAAAGTACAACTCGTTCAGCAGCTCGCGGCATCTCGGCGTGATCATCAACAATCCCTGAAAGAGCCATTCGGCGTCTGCCGCCAGCCGATGGACACGCTCGTCGTCGCCGGGTTCCGGAGAG
>JANNHY010000038.1:0-3695 GCA_031404635.1 Ilumatobacteraceae bacterium | reverse complement strand
TCACCAAGTCCTACGGACGGCGGACCGTCGTCGATGACGTGTCGTTCGAGCTCACCGCCGGACACATCACCGGCTTCGTCGGCCCGAACGGTGCCGGCAAGTCGACGACGATGCGCATGATGGTCGGCCTCGCACGGCCCGACGCAGGCAAGGTCACCGACGACGGCTCGACCTACGCAGACCTCCGCGACCCGGCCCGCACCGTCGGCGTGGTGCTCGACGCCAGGGCGATGCACCCTGGTCGTTCGGCTCGCAACCACCTCCGGGCCACGGCCGCAATCAGCTCGCTGCCCGCGGCACGCGTCGACTCGGTGCTGCACCTCGTCGGCCTGGACACCGCCGCCAACCAACGAGTGGGCGGGTTCTCACTCGGCATGCGTCAGCGCCTCGCCATCGCCGGCGCCCTGCTCGGTGACCCGAAGGTGCTGATGCTGGACGAGCCCGCCAACGGCCTCGACCCCAACGGCATCCGCTGGCTCCGCACGATGCTCACCGACTTCGCCAACGCCGGCGGCACGGTGTTCGTCTCCAGCCACTTTATTGCCGAGCTTGCCACCTTCGCCCACGACCTGGTGGTCGTCGGCAACGGCCGCCTCATCACCGCCGAGCCGCTGGCCGAGACCCTCGACCGCGACCGCTCCCTCAGCCTCGAGGACATCCTCCTCGACCTCACCGGCGACGCCACCCGCTACGCCGCCGCCTAACCCGACACAACCCCGAAAGGATTTCCAATGAACACCACCACATTCCTCCGTCCCACCACCGTCAACCCCAACTCAGGCCCGTCGCCCATCGTCCGCGACCTAAGGGCCGCCATCCGCAGCGAGTGGATCAAGCTCCGCTCCGTCCGGGCGACGCCGATCTTCGTCGGCCTGTCCATCGTGATCGGTGTCGGCATGTCGCTGATCCTCGGCGCGGTCGTCAAGACCGACCCATACGAGCACCTCCCCTTCACCATCGGGAACACGTTCCTCGTGTCCACCTGGCTCACGACGCTGTTCGCCGTCGTCGCCGGCACCCTGCTGTTGACGTCGGAGGTGCAACACGGCACGCTCGGTGGCGCACTCACCTCCCGTCCGTCGAAGCCGATCATCGTCGGGGCGAAGGCGTGCATCGCCGCAGTGCTCGGGTTCGCCATGGGCGCCCTCGGCATCGTCGGCGGACTCGTCGGCGGCATCGCCAGCCCGATGGACACCGGCGACACGTCGGGAGCGGTCACGGGTGTGGCGTGGGCGCTCGTGCTCACCACGCTCGCATCGGTGCTCGGCCTCGGCGTCGGCCTCATCATGCGCCACAGTGCGGCCGCAGTGACCGCTGTGCTCGTCTGGGCGCTCGCCGTCGAAACCCTCGTGCGAGGCATCGTCCCCGCCACCGTCTCCCGTCTGCTGCCGTTCACCGCCGCCCACGGCCTGCTGGGCACCCGTTCCAACGCCGACACGCCCGAGACCCTTGCTGCCGCCTTCTCCAACGTGGGCAACGCGGCGGTTATCGGCTGCTGGGCTGCCGCCGCCGTCGCGATCGGCACCGCCCTGCTGATCCGGCAGGACTCATGATGGAGCGCTTCGCCGCCTTCCAGCACGCGAACTTCCGGCGCTACTTCGCCGGTCAAGTGATCTCCAGCGTCGGAACCTGGCTCCAGGCGCTCGCAGTCACCTGGCTGGTGCTCGACATCACCGGCCGCAGCGATCGCCTCGGCATCGCCGTGGCGCTGCAGTTCCTGCCACTGCTCCTCCTCGGAGCGCCGGCCGGCGTGCTCGCCGACAGAGTCGACAATCGCCGACTGCTGCTGATGACGTCAGCCGTGTCAGCAGCCCTGGCACTGGCGTTCGGCCTCATCGTGTCCACCGGGACCGCTGACCTCTGGGTGATCTACGCCCTCACCTTGCTGTCCGGTCTGGTGCTGGCCGTCGAGCGACCGGCGATGCAGGCCCTCCTGTTCCAGCTCGTCGGACGTGACGACCTGCCGAGCGCCGTGGCCGCCAACAGCACCATCATGTCGGTGTCACGGCTCGTCGGCCCGGCGCTCGGCGGTGCGATGGTGGCGGTCACCGGCGTCGCCTCTTGCTTCTACGCCAACGCAGTGTCGTACGCAGCCGTGTTCATTGCCCTGGCGAGCATCAGCCGCAGCCGGCTCGTTCCTCGGCCGATCGGTACCCGAGCCGGTGGCAACCTGCGGGCGGCCGTCGCCTACGTTCGGCACCGCCCCGACGTGCGTCGCCCGCTCGTCGTGATGGCGGTCGTGGGGCTCGTCGCCCTCAACTTCCAGACGACGTTCCCTTCGATGGTGCGGTTCGGGTTCGATCGAGGAGCAGGCGCCGTCGGGACAGCGATGAGCGTCAGCGCAATCGGATCGATCCTCGGTGGCATCTACGCCGCCGGCATCACACCGAACCCGCGACGGACGCTTGCGCTGGTCCTCGCCGGCTTCAGCGCCATGCTCCTCATATTCTCCGCCGCGCCGAGCTACCCGACCTTCGTCCTACTCGGCGTCCCGCTCGGCTTCGCCTCCGCGTGCTTCCAATCGATCAACACCGTCGCCGTGCAACAGGCGACCGAGCCATCCATGCAAGGTCGAGTGATGGCGCTGCACCAAATGGCGTGGTACGGCAGCACCCCGATCGGCGCGTTGGCGATGGGCTGGGTCATCCAGACCACCTCGCCACGGGCGCCATTCGTGCTCGGCGGCCTTGCCGCCCTCGCCTGCGCGGCCGCACTGGTACGGGCGGCGCGTGGCCACGCCACAGCCAACGCGGACGACATGCCGGTGCGGGCGCCGGTGTCAACCTCGTCCGGCGCTCGACTCTGCGCGGCCGGAACCCCCGAGCGCTGACGCGTCAGTGTTGGAAGGTGTGGCGAGCGGGGTCGTAGGTGCCGAACGTCGGGTCGTCGGCGCGCACGTAGGTGAGCACGACGAGCCCGCCAGGGGTTGAGGTGTTGTCGCGGAGTTGCATGCCGATCGGTTCGTCGATGCGGTCGAAGAGAGTTCGACCGGAGCCGACGACGACGGGGGCCACGACGAGCCGAAGCTCGTCGATCAGGCTGGCGTTCAGCAGGAATCCTCCGAGTTCGGCGCTGCCGTGGATCTGGACTTCGCGACCAGGTTGGGCGATGAGCGCTCGGACGTGGGCGATCACGTCGCCGGACAGGATTGTGGTCGGATTCCACGACGCAGTCGTGAGGGTGTTGGAGGCCACATGCTTCGGGAGCCCGTTCAGGCTCGCCGCGACCGGGTCGGTTAGGTCGGGCATGTTCGGCCAGTCGCGGGCGAAGTTCTCATAGGTGCGTCGCCCGAACAGGTAGGCGTCGGCGCTGGCGACCCAGTCGCGCACGATGCCGATGAACGTCTCGTCGAGGTAGGGCACCAGCCATCCGCCGCGTGTGAAGCCACCCGAGGTGTCCTCGTCGGGCGCTCCAGGGCCTTGCGTGACACCGTCCAACGACATGAACTCCTGGAGAACCAACCGCATCGTCACTTCCTTCGGTAGGGGGCTGCACTTGTATCAGCGAGTGTCGCGCGCGGTGCGTCGGATGCGAGCGTCGGCCACGGCGACGCCGTGTTCGAGGAGGAAGAGGGGGTTGAGGTCGATCTCGGCGATCTCGGTGACCTCCGCCACCAGGGTCGAGATGCGGTGAAGGACGGCGCGGAGGGCGGCGACGTCGAGCGCCGCGGCGCCCCGGTAGCCGGTGAGCAGGGG
>JANNHY010000037.1:0-9627 GCA_031404635.1 Ilumatobacteraceae bacterium | reverse complement strand
CCAAGCGATCGAACGGGGCCGTTCCTACGCCGATCTGCGGCCCGACCGCGTGGCGATGCAAGACGCCACCGCGCAGATGGCGCTGCTGCAGTTCATGACCGCCGGCCTGCCCACCACGGCGGTGCCCAGCACGGTGCACTGCGATCACCTGATCTCCGCCAAGGTCGGCGCTCGCATCGACCTCGGCGTGGCCATCGACACCAACAAGGAGGTCTACGACTTCCTTCGATCGGTCAGCGCCAAGTATGGCATCGGCTTCTGGGGGCCCGGTAGCGGCATCATCCACCAGGTCGTCCTCGAGAACTACGCCTTCCCCGGGGGCATGATGATCGGCACCGACAGTCACACACCGAACGCCGGCGGCCTCGGCATGGTGGCGATCGGTGTCGGCGGCGCCGATGCTGTCGACGTGATGACCGGTTTCCCGTTCAACGTCCGCTGGCCGAAGGTGATCGGTGTCAAGCTCACCGGCGCGCTAAGCGGCTGGTCGGCGCCAAAGGACGTCATCCTCGAAGTCGCTCGGGTGTTGACCGTGGAAGGTGGCACGGGAGCGATCGTCGAGTACTTCGGCCCCGGCGCCGACAGCATCTCGGCGACGGGCAAGGCGACCATCTGCAACATGGGCGCTGAAATCGGTGCCACATGCAGCCTGTTCGGCTACGACCACAACATGTCGATGTACCTGAAGTCCACCGGGCGCGAAGCCATTGCCGACGCCGCCGACAAGGTCGCCCCCGACCTTCGGCCCGACGACGGTGCGCCTTACGACCAACTGATCGAGATCGACCTCGACGAGTTGAAGCCTTTGATCAACGGTCCGCACTCTCCCGACCGCGCCAACCGTGTTGGTGCTGCGGTAGGGGCCGAGGCGCTGGCCAACAGTTGGCCCCTGGAGATCTCCTCGGCGCTGATCGGTAGTTGCACCAACAGCTCGTACGAAGACATCACGCGCGCTGCATCGATCGCTCGCCAAGCATCCGCCCGGGGCCTCAGGGTGAAGACCGACCTGTTGGTCACTCCCGGGTCCGAACAGACACGAGCGACGATCGAACGCGACGGTCTGCTGGCCGATCTCGAGGCCATCGGCGCGACCGTGCTGGCCAACGCCTGCGGACCGTGCATCGGCCAATGGGACCGGCCGGCGTCGGCGAACGGCGTAGTGAACACCATCGTCAACTCGTACAACCGCAACTTCCCGAAGCGCAACGACGGCTCGGCGAACACGCTCAGCTTCGTCACCTCACCCGACACGGTGATCGCCCTCGCGCTGGCCGGGCGTCTCGATTTTGATCCGACCAGCGACACGATCACGGCACCTGACGGCAGCGAGGTGATGCTCGACGCGCCGGTCGGTGAGATCCTTCCCGACCGGGGCTACGACCCCGGCCAGAACACGTTCACTGCTCCCCCCGCCGACGGCTCGGAGGTGGTCGTGGAGGTATCGCCGATCAGCGAGCGCCTGCAACTCCTACAGCCGTTCCCGGCGTGGGACGGCAACGACTACTTCGGACTTCCGATCCTGATGAAGGCCAAGGGCAAGTGCACCACCGACCACATCTCGGCGGCGGGCAAATGGCTCGCCTATCGTGGCCACCTCGAGAACATCAGCGGCAACCTATTCCTTGGCGCCGTCAGCGCCTTCGACCGCCCCGTGGGCGCAGGGGTCGACTTCCGCGACGGCAGCCCCGACACGCTGCCCAATCTCGCTCGGAAGTACGGCCAAGCCGGGATTCGCTGGGTGGCCATCGGCGACCGCAACTACGGCGAGGGTTCGTCCCGCGAGCACGCGGCGATGGAGCCCCGATTCCGCGGCGGAGTGGTGATCCTGGCT
This sequence comes from Ilumatobacteraceae bacterium, assembly GCA_031404635.1. Taxonomy (GTDB): domain Bacteria; phylum Actinomycetota; class Acidimicrobiia; order Acidimicrobiales; family Ilumatobacteraceae; genus JAENVT01. The sequence goes on along the minus strand of JANNHY010000037.1, from coordinate 7,796 downwards.
CGCAGCTTCGCCCGTATCCACGAGACCAACCTCAAGAAGCAGGGACTGGTGCCGCTTACGTTTGCCGATTCCGACACCTACGACCTGATCGGCGAAAACGACCGCATCAACGTTGTCGACCTGCCCCCGAAGCCCGGCCACAACATCCGCTGCGAGATCGTCAAGCCCGATCGCACGGTCATTCCGTTCGAAGGCGTTCACACCTTCAGCGACGAGCAGGTCGAGTGGTTCAAGGCCGGCTCCGCACTCAACGTGGTGCGCCGAAAGGTCGCCGAAGCCAAGTCCTGATCTGTGCGATGAGACATGTGCGTCGTATGGCGGCTCATCGCTCATCGCACATCGACAGCGGCTAGAACGGGTGCGATATGGATCTCACCGAAGCCTTGCGCAGCACCGGATCAACGCGCGATTTCACTGATCAACCCGTCGACGATGCGACGGTCGCGGCCATTCTCGATGACGCCCGCTTCGCTCCCAGCGGGGGAAACCGTCAACCGTGGCGGGTAGCAGTCGTCAAAGACCTCACCACCCGCCGACGGCTCGCCGATCTGATGACCACGGTGTGGCAGGAGTATCTCGGTGAGAGCCACGACCCATCCCGCACTCCTTTCGCCTTCGGCCACTCGTCCGGCGCCCGGCGAGTCGTCGCAGCGAATCCGCTGCTCGACGGGATCGAAGGGGTCCCCGTCGTTCTCGCCGTCGCCGCCGATCTCAACAAGATCGCGCTGATGGACGGCGACGCCGGCCGCCCTCCGATCACCGGTGGAGCCTCGGTCTACCCGTTCTGTTGGACCATCCTGTTGTCGGCGCGTGCCCGCGGACTGGGCGGAGTGATGACGACGTTTCTGTCACGGGCCGAAGCCGAGGCCGCGCCTGTGCTCGGCCTTCCTGCGGGTCACGCTGTCGCGGCCACCATCTTTCTCGGGTATCCGGTTCACCTGAATACCAAGCTACGGCGCCGGCCAGTGGCTACGTTCACCACCATCGACCGATTCGACGGAGCACCATTGACATGACCCCACTGCCCGCCGACCCCGAACTGCAGCCGACAGCCGACGAGGTCACCACGCTGCATTCGTTCCTCGACTACTACCGCACGATTCTGATCCGCAAGGCCGAGGGCATCACCGAGGAACAGGCGCGCACCCGCATCGAACCCAGCGACATGTCACTGCTCGGACTGATTCGCCACATGGCCGAAGTCGAGCGCGGCTGGTTTCGCCGCCGGTTTGCCGCCCTCGATGCCCCACCTCTCTTCTACGACGATCACGACCCCGACGGCGACTTCCACCCATCCGATAGAGACACGCTTGACGAGGCGATGAGTGCTCTGGTGGCCGAGATCGAATTCGCTCGCAGTTCGACGTCCGGCGTCTCACTCGATACCTTGGCCGCATCGATTCCGCCCACTCAGCGGATCCCTGGCTGGCAACCCAGCCTACGCTGGATCTTGGTCCACATGATCGAGGAGTACGCCCGCCACTGCGGGCACGCCGACCTGTTGCGCGAACGAATCGACGGTTCGGTTGGCGACTAGCAGGTTGCGGCTCGGCTGGATCGTCACAGCGCTGGCCGCGGCCGGTGTCATCGGCGCCCTCATCGCCTCGCGGTACGCGTCGTCTCAGTCGCAGCCCCCCTTCACCTCGACCGCCTCCGTGCCAACGAGGGCTGCCGGGCCGGTGACGTCGACCACGGCACCGAAGTACATCATTCCAGCCGACACGGTGGTGTCAGGAACGAGTGGCGGCCTCAATCCGTTCGGCGGCGACAGCCCGGAAGACAAGCGGATGCCCGACGTGATGTGCATGAACCTGCAAGACGCCCAAAACGAGATCCAAGATCGCGGCGTGTTCTTCTCCAAGAGCGTCGACGCGACGGGCGACGGGCGGCGTCAGATCGTCGATCGCAATTGGATCGTCGTCGCCCAGGACCCCAAAGCAGGCGAGAAGATCGGCGAAGGCGACGCCGTGTTGTCGGTGGTCAAGACGGACGAACCGAACGACTGCCCGTGATCTCGGCCTTGCGGTCGGCGAGCGTCACTCTGGCACGCTCGGCAGCGTCGCGGGCACGTTCGGCCAACCGGCGGGCGGCCGTGCCAATCCGTTGGATCTGACGAATCAGCGCCTCGCGAGCCTGCTCGGCCTCGGCCGTGAGACCCTGCAGTGATTCGACTTTCCACCACTTCATCACCACCGGCTCGAGGATCTGGTCGTGGTGCTGCAGCAGGTTGTACAACCCGGCGCTGGCGATCGCCGCGGCGTGTTGCTTGTACCCCGGGATGCCGGTGCCGGGCATCTCGAACTCGCGCACCTGGCGCTCGATCGCCGGCACGACGAGCGACGGTGCGATCTCCAACGCTGCTGACGTGACGTCGCGATAGAACAGGAAGTGGAAGTTCTCGTCTGCGGCGACACGACCGATCAACTCGTAGCCGGCCTCGCCGGCAGGGTGGTCGGGCAGGTGCTGGCGCAGCGCCCGACCGGTGTTGCGGTGGGCTATGCGGGTGGCCAGTTCTTGGAGTGCGACGTAGACGAATCCGTCGGCGGCCGAGGTCGGATTCGGTACTTGCCCGCCCGACATTTGCGACATCCGGCCATCTTCGAGGGCTCGAGGGTCGAGCAAGCGGGTCACCGTCATGAATTCGCGCAAGGCGATCGAATGCCGGGCCTCCTCGGCCGTCCAGCGGTGCGACCACTCCCGCCAGATGCCGGTGTGCCCGAACATTCGGTCGATGGTCTGGAAGTAGTAGGGGAGGTTGTCTTCGGTGAGCAGATTGACGAACAACGCACTACGAACAGACTCCGGGAGTGGCACCTCGTCCGCGTCCCATGGTCGGTCAGGGGCGAAATCGCGACCCATGCTCCAGGGTACGTACTCGTGCGGGTACCACGGCTTGCACGTCTCGTAGTGCCTAGCCGTCAACCGCTCGGCGACCTCGGTGAGTTCGTTGAGCAGTGCCGTGTCATTCATCCCGAACAGTATATATCCAACCTACCGACCGGTAGGTAGAGCGCACGATTGCGTCGGCGCGCCGCGCTGGTACCCCAGCATCAGTCCTCGCCGGGACGACGCTGCAACTCGCCGGTGTCGTCACCCTTGTAGCCAGGCGGCAGCGCGGCGGCCAGCTCCTCGGGGCTCGGCTTGTGCTTCACCCGACCCTCCGGCGGCAACAGGTCAGATATCGCCTTCATGATTCGCTTCGTGTCGGCGTCGGGGCTCTGATACTTCAGCGTCACCGGCGGGCCGACCCGAATGGTGACCGTGGGCGGATCGACGATGTTGAAAATGTTGGGAAGGCGAGAGGATCGCGGCCAGACCTTCTCGGTTCCCCAAAGCCCGATCGGTATCACCGGCGCACCCGACATGGCTGCCAGTCGGGCAGCGCCCCACCGGCCCTTGAGCTTCGGCTCGAAGAACGCCGTGCCCCGCGGGATCGTTCCCTGCGGCATCAGGTGAACCATGTCGCCGTGTTCGAGAGCCTCGACCGCAGCCTTCAGCGGGTCGTCGCTGCCGGTACCGCGATCGACACGAATACCGCCCATCGCCGCAGCGATCTGGCCGACGATCGGGACGTCGAAGACCTCTTTCTTGCCCAGGAAGCGAACCGTGCGGTCGGTGCGCGCAATGGTGATGGAGACCGCCACCGAATCGAAGTAGCTGCGATGGTTGCCGACGAGGATCGCCGGCCCGGTCGCGGGGATGTTCTCGACGCCGTCGATGTCGAATTTGGCGAACGGGAAGAACAGCGGGTGGGTGAAGCTCAACGCCAGACGCTGTATATCCAGGTTGACCACTGGAATCTTGACCATCCCGTTGCCTCCTGCTGACAGATCGATCACCGGCCACCGACGTGCCGCGGCCATCACCGCCATGCGCGGATCGGGATTGACCACGAACGGGTAGCCGACGGCCGATAACAGCGGCGTGTCGTACACGCTGTCGCTATACGCATAGCTCGATGCCAGGTCGACCCCATTGTGCTCGGCCCAACGCCGGACTGCGGCCAGTTTGCCGGCACTCCACACGAACGGCCCGCTGAGCGTTCCGTCGTAGGTGCCATCGTCGTTGACCCGGTACTCGGTGGCGATGACGTCGTCGAGGCCCAAGAGATCGGCAAGCGGCTTGACCATGTCGTAGGGGGTGGTCGTGGCCATCACCACCCGGCGTCCTGCGGCGCGGTGCTCGGCGAACAGTGGCGCGGCGAGCGGTTGAACCATTTCCAGCAGTCGCTCGGCCGCAATCGTCGCCGCCTCTTGCACCTTGGCGCGCGGCTTGCCCTTGGCCAGGGCGACAGCTTGGCGGGCCAACGCCATCGACGGCAGGGTCTCGCCGATGGTGTTGAACAGCCGGAACAGCATCCCCTCACCAGGTATCGATCGACTGACCAGGCCGGCGGTCTTCATCGCCGCCGAGAACACCTCGCCGGATGCTCCAGCGAGCAGGGTGCGGTCGAGATCGAAGAAGGCGGCACCCGAACTGGTGGTCATGACCTTGACTGTACGCCAAAACGGGAGAGACCCCGCTTGGGGAAAGCGGGGTCTCTCAACCAGAACCCTGTGGTTGGGGGAACCACGTTGGGGGGTTCGTTCGAACGGAACCTTGGGGGAGAATTCCATTCGACTTCATGTGAAAGTATGCACGTGAACGCGTGATCTTTCAAGCCGTACTGGAAGATACTCGCTATCATTTTTTGAGATGGATCTCCGCCAGTTGACCACTCTTGTGGCCATAGCCGATCACGGCTCGTTCTCCGCTGCGGCTCGCGCCCTGTACACGGTGCAGTCCAACGTCAGCGGCCACGTCGCTCGCCTCGAACGCGAGCTTGGTGTCACCCTGGTCGATCGGCATCGCGGCGGCCTGACCGATGAGGGCGTCATCGTCGTCGATCGCGCCCGACGGGTGCTGCACGAGCTCGACGATCTCGCCGCCGAAATGGCGTCGCGCGGCGACGAGGTCACCGGCGACTCCCGTCTCGGTCTGATCGGCACGACGGCTCGCTGGCTGCTGCCCCAGCTCTTGGCCCAGGTCACCAAGACACACCCGCGGGTCCACGTCACCATCCACGAGGGCAACACCAGCGGTCTTCTCCCCCGACTGCAGGCCTCGCAGATCGATGCGGCGATCCTTCACCTGCCGATCGACGAGCCTGAACTCCACGTCGATGCGCTCTTTGCCGAGGATCTGCTGCTGCTCGCCCACAGTCGGTTCGGCTTGTCCGGGTGCGAATCAGTGTCGTTGAAAGAACTGGCGAAGACTCCGTTGCTGCTGCCCCCGCACGGCACGGCGCTGCGGCGGATCATCGATCGCGCTGCGGCAGCCGCCGATGTCGAGCTGCAAGCCCAGGCCGAGATCGACGGCGCGCGCCTGCTGGCCTCGCTCGCCTTCGAGGGCTACGGGCCGGCTATCGTCCCGGCCACCTCGGTCCCCCGCTGGTTGAAAGGCGACTTTCATCGCGTCCCCGTTCCGGAGCTGCCTCGCCGTGTCGTCGGCTGGGTTCAGCGGCGGCGACCTGCGCCCGGCATACCGACCCGCGTTCTGCTGGCAGTCCTGCGCGACGTCATCGAAATGCAAGGCCCCAAGCAGCCTGGCGTACATGTCGGCACCGAGGCCTTCCCGCTCGGTCGCGCTGTCTAGTCTCGGGGTTCATGCAGCCCGTCGCCCTTCTCCATCGAGTCGTCGGGTCGGTCACCTCCGACGTCCGCGAGTTCGACGGACGACGGGTGGTGTGGGTCGATGTCGACGCCGGCTCCCGCGTCGGCGCGCTGACCTCTGAATCGTCCGCCAAGATCGAACACGCCTCGTGCACCGCTCGGACCAAGGGCTTCCCGTTGATAGTGGTCATGCGGTCGAGCGGAGCCGACATCGTCGAGGGCATCGCCGCCTTGCACGGGTGGGGACTGGCGGCCAGAGCGCTGACCGATTGCTCCGGAGTCGTGCCGATCATCATGATCGTCGACGGTCCGGCCGTATCCGGCCCCGCACTGTTGCTCGGGATCGCCGATTTCGTCGTGATGACGACGGATTCGTACGCATTCGTCAGTGGTCCGACGATGGTCGCCGAGTTCACGGGCGTGGCAATTGACAACGAAGAACTCGGCGGCGCGGCGTCACACGCGCGGTACTCCGGCGCGACCAGTCTCGTCGCCACAGATGTGGATGCTGCGACCGAGATGGTGGGCCAACTGCTTGCCTATCTTCCGCAGCACAACGACGAGGAACCCCAACGGTGGCCGACCGACGACCCACTGGATCGGCAAACACCCGAGGCCGGGGCGATCATCCCGCAAACCTCCACCGGTAGCTACGACGTTCGCGACGTGATCCGGGCGATCTGCGACGACGGGGAGATGCTCGAACTGCGTGCTCGATGGGCGCCGAATGTCGTGACGGCCTTCGCGGCCATGGGCGGTCTGCCGGTCGGCATCGTCGCCAACCAGCCGCTGGCATTGGCCGGAACGCTCGATATCCCGGCATCGCAGAAGGCGGCTCGATTCGTTGCGTTCTGCGATGCATTCAATCTTCCGATCATCACCCTGGTCGACACGCCGGGTTTCTATCCGGGCAAAGACCTGGAATGGCGCGGCATGATCCGCCACGGTGCACAACTGGTGTTCGCCTACGGACGAGCAACCGTCCCCCGGATCTCGGTGATCCTGCGCAAGAGCTACGGCGGCGCGTACATCGTGATGGACTCCAAGACGATGGGCAACGACTTGTGCCTGGCCTGGCCGTGGGCGGAGTTGGCCGTGATGGGAGCAGGGCAGGCCGCCGCCATCTTGCAGCGCAGAGCCACGCCGGAAGCTCGCGCCGCGTTCGAGGCCGATTACTCGGAGCGACTGCTCAACCCGTACATCGCCGCCGAGCGCGGCTACATCGACGGGGTCATCGAACCGGCCGAAACGCGCCAGGTGATCGCCGAGGCGCTGCTGACCCTGATCGACAAGCGCGAAGCTCTCGTGTCTCGGCCACACGACAACACACCGTTGTGAGTGGCGGGCTCGCCGTCCGGCTGCTTCCCTAGCCCCTCCCCATCCGGCCGCGGCTAGTCTCGTTCTTTGGGGAGCAAGCCCTGATCCATCGTCCGTGTCAGCTAGGGGAACAACATGCCCGACACCATCACCATCACCGACGACCGCACCGGCAAGCAGGTCACGGTCCCGATCACCGACAGCGTCTTTCCAGCCACCGCCGTGCACGAACTCGATCCGTCATTGTTCATCTACGACCCGGCCTACCTGCAGACTGCGGCCTGCAGGAGCGCGATCACCTATCTCGATGGTGAGGCCGGCATCCTGCGCTACCGGGGATTCCCGATCGAGCAGCTGGCCGAGCACAGCACCTATCTCGAAGTCGCCTATCTGCTGCTCAACGGCGAGTTGCCAGACCCTGTGCAACTCGAAGCGTGGAAGAACGACGTAACCCAGCACACCTTCATCCACGAAAATATGCGCAAGCGGTTCGTCGACGGTTTCCACTACGACGCCCATCCGATGGGCATGCTGGTCAGCTCGATCGCCGCGCTCGGCACGTTCTACAACGACGCCAAGGAGATCTACGACGAGGATTCGCGCGGCAAGCAGATCCTGCGGCTGATTGCCAAGATGCCGACCCTGGCGGCGATGTGTTATCGCTTCTCGGTCGGTCTGCCCTTCGTCTATCCCGACAACAACCTCAGCTTCCCGGCCAACTTCTTGAACATGATGTGGAAGATCGGCGCATACGATGTCGATCCGCGACTGGAGCGGGCCATGGACGTGCTGTTCATCCTGCACGCCGATCACGAGCAGAACTGCGGC
>JANNHY010000036.1:0-13498 GCA_031404635.1 Ilumatobacteraceae bacterium | reverse complement strand
AACTTTCCGCTCCTGGTGTGGTATTTGTAGATCCGCCGGGACAGCGGGTCGTCGCCGACCACCGCTCCCTCGATCACGATGACGAGGTTTCGCCCGTTCGGTGTGATCGCCATCGCCTCGATCCCCCGGCTGTTGAGCACGGTTGGCGTACCCACAAGATGCGGGTTGTTCGGCGAGATCAGGCCGTCGGGCAGATCGATCGGCGCCTCCACAAGACGACCGGCGGCGTCGAAGTGCAAGATCCAGGGCCCGAACTCGTCGCCAACCCACAAGTCACCGCGGTGATCGCGTTGCGCCGACTCCGGGTCGATGTCTCCGCCGGTCAACCAGCGTTCGGCAGTCCCCTCGCGCACGATTGGGAACCCGATCAGTCCGTCGGGATCGGCAAACTGGATGAAGTCGCCGACGGCCACGGTGCCAGACCCACGTCTGGAGGTCTTGAAGTCGGGGGTCATGAAGTAGGCCCGTATCAGGAAGTCCCTGGAGTTGGCCTTGCCCCCGAAGCCGTTGTCGGGCATCATCAGGTACTCGCCCGACCGGCGACCGGCGAGGATTGCCGAGATGCCTTCGACAGGCTGCGATGGCGTCGGGAAGTGAACGCCGTTGATCACGGTCTCCGTCTGGCCTGCCGGCACGAGGCCGGCTCCCGACGGCGGCCCTGGGGCGTAGGTCTCCACCGGCAGAACCGCCCGGCCGACTAGGTGTGGATCGTCACGGAGGTGGGTCCCATCGGCAGTGGCGACGGGCGGCGGGACGAGGGTCAGGATCGCGGCGGCAACGCCGGCACGAGCGAATCTGCGTGTGTCCATGGAAATGCTCCTTCCGAGCGGATGGCGAAACTCGATCGTCCGCCGATGCGCGTCCCGGACACAACGGGCCACGGTCACGTCGTCAGCCGGTCCTGTCCCGACCTCGGACGGGCCCAACTCGGGACAGGAGTACCATTCATCCGGTACGCCGCCCGTCGTACGGTTGGCTCGGAGGAGACACATGAAGGACAACGGGGCCACGGCGACAGCTTCCGCTGACGGGACGCTAAATCGGGCGATGAGCTTGGGAACGAGCGTGCTCGCCATGGTCGCCGGTGTGGCGGCGGTGGGTGTCATCCTCGGACTGCGCGTCGCCAACAAAGGCCCCGAGCCGCCCCATCTCAACTGGTGGCTCGTTGCCTGGCTCGTGGTCGGGCTCGTCGACGCGCTGGCCGGCGCCGCTCTGTTGACGCACTATGGACACCGCCGCCTGGCCGGGTGCCTCGTGATCGCCGGCGCCGCCCTCGTCGTCGTCGCCGTGGCGAGGCAGGCCGGCGGCTACACCGCGTCCATCGACGACTCCAGCGGCTGGGACGACCTCGCCAGTGCAGAGGCATGGGGCCGCCCCGTGGCCGCAGGCGTGCTCGCCGCGCTCGTGCCGTGGGAGCTCGCCATCACAGGTCGGCGGCCGCGCTACGAAGCCGTCTGGTGGTCGACCGCTGCGCTCATCGTCATCCTCGCCATCGGCAATGCCGCCGGCGCTCGGTCTTCGGGGTTTGATGTCGTTGACGTGGCAACGTGGCTCCTCGCCGCGTCCGCCACAGCGGCGACGGTGCGACTCGTGGTTCTGTGGCGGGCGGGCGCTCGAGACGACGACGACCCGCTACCCGGCTGGCTCGCCGTCGGCGCTGTCGTCGCTTGGCTGGCTTTCGTGCCCGAGCGGTTCGGCATCTGGGAGTTGAGCTTTCCCGGTGGTGACGTCGTTGGTCCGCTGCTGCTCCTCGCCACCCTGCCCGTGCTGATCGTCGCCGTGCTCGTCAGGGCGCTGCGCGAGCGACCGGGTCGCTTCCACGGGGTTGCCCACGACGTGATCGGCTGGCTGGCGTTCTCGTGCGCCATCATCATCGTGTACACCGGCGTCGTCGCCGGCCTCGGGCGGCTCGTCGGCGGCGATGGCCCGACGTGGCTACTCGTGGCGACAACCGGCGTCATCGCGGTTTTCGCTGAACCGGCCAGGCGACGTATTCGCGGCGCCGTCGACCGGCTCGTCTGGGGTGCCCGCGATGACCCGCTCGAGGTCGTGCGCGGCGTCGTCGACCATGTCGGCGCCGATTCCGGCGACGAACTGCTGCCGGCACTCGTCGCCAGCCTGCAACGCGAGCTTCGCCTCGACGCCGTGGCGATTGACGTTCGTACCCCCGACGGCTGGCGCCGTGAGGCGGCGAGTGGCCCAGCGACCCAGTACGAGCGAGTCGTGCCGCTGCAACAGCGCGATGAGGTCGTCGGGCGACTGGTCGTCGGCTGGGAACACGGCCCATCCCTCCGGGCGCGTGACGAGCGGGTGCTGGCCGAGCTCGCCGGACCACTAGGCCTCGCAGTCGGATGGGTTCGCCTGGCCACCGAGCTGCGCCGATCGAGTGTTTCCATTGTGTCGGCCCGTGAGGAGGAGCGGCGGCGTTTGCGGCGCGACCTCCACGACGGGCTCGGTCCGGCATTGACCGGCGTGTCTCTGGGGTTGCGTACGGCGGTGCGCCAGCTCGAACGTTCACCAAACGCGCAGACCTTGACGCCGTCTCGCCAGCTGCTCGACCGTGTTGCCGACGAGGTCGACGCGCTCGTCATCGAGGTGAAACGCGTCGTCCGCGATCTCAGGCCGACGGCGCTCGACCAGCTTGGTCTCGTCGATGCCGTCGGTGAGTTCACCCGCAACTTCGGCGACGATCTCGAGTTTCACCTGACGATGCCGAGCACACCAATCGAGCTGCCTGCGGCGGTCGAGGTAGCGGCGTACCGCATCGTCACCGAAGCGGTGACCAACGTGGTTCGCCATGCGCATGCCGCTCAGTGTTGGTTGTCGATCTCAACCGGCCCGACCGTCGACATCGACGTCGTCGACGACGGGATTGGCGTTGTCGACGGCGTGCCGCTCGGCGTGGGGTGGACGGCGATGCGCGAGCGGGCGACCGAACTCGGCGGCAGCGTCCGGGTCACGCCGCACGACCCACACGGCACCCACATCCATGTTCGGCTTCCCGTGACGCTGCCGTGACCGATCAGCCGACGCCACTTCGTGTCGTCATCGTCGACGACCATCCGATGTTCGGCTTGGGGTTGGCCGCGGCGATCAAGGAGATGGATTGCATCGAGTTGGTAGGTGAGGCCCAACGCGCCGACCAGGTTCTCGCGCTTGTCGAGACGGCGTCGCCCGACGTGGTGCTGCTCGACGTGCGCCTGCCCGATGCCTCCGGTCTCGAGGTCAACCGATGGCTCGCCGAGCACCACCCGCAAGTGCGAGTGGTGATGTTGACGATGTCGGAAGATCTCGACAACGCGCTCACCGCACTGCGCGATGGCGCAAGCGGATACCTCGTCAAGGGCGCCGGTCCCGAGCGGGTCGAGCACGCCATACGCACCGTCGCCTCTGGCGACGTCGTGCTCGACCACAGCCTGGCCCAGGGGGTCACCGAGTTGGCACAGGTTCGCCGCGCGACGACCAGCCGCCCATTCCCGCAGCTCACCAACCGCGAGTTCGATATCCTGCAACTCCTCGCCGAAGGTCTCGACAACGCGTCGATCGCCCGCCGCCTGTTTCTCAGCCCGAAGACAGTTCGCAACCACGTGTCCAACGTCTTCGCCAAGATTCAGGCCCCGGATCGACCCGGCGCGATCGTCCTCGCCCACCGCCACGGCCTCGGCACCTGACCGAAGCGGCGGCGCCTGCCCGGCGTGACGCGACGTTGACTCGTGCTCTGGCAGCGCCGCCGCAGCGCTGCCAGAGCAGTTCGTCACGACGTTACGGTGTCACGCTTTGCACGATCACGTCGCCGGACCCGATCAGGACGTTGGTGTCGGTCCTGACCTGCACGTTACCCAGCAGCACACGTCCGGTCGCGGGAGCGGCGTTGGCGACCACCGAACCAGGTACCGTCCAGCTTGACCCCGCAGGACGGAGCGCGTTCGCATCGGTGACGCTCACCGATCCGAACGCTGGATTCGTGAACACGTCGATGTAGTTGTACGTGGTTGTACCCGCCGGAACGGCGAATCCATCGACCAGCACAACCCAGGTGCCGGCCGCGGGGTTGGCAATGTTGACCGATTCCTCGGAGTCACCGTCGGCCGATTGCCCGGCCAGTACACACGAGCCCGTCGTGCAGTTGAACACGAACAGGTCGAGGTCGGCCGCGCGATCGGACGTACCGCCGATCGTTGCCCGCAGACTGGTGGCCCCAGTTGTCACCGCGACGACGTTCTGCTGCTGCGCGAGGTTGGCGATGGTTGGTGTCGCCAGTTTCGCACTGCCGAGAGACGTGCCGACGGCTCGGCCAGTGAATGCACCGAACAGGTTCGTGAGGGTGTAACTGCGAGCGACTGGCACGCCGATCGTCGCCGAGGCGATTGTGTCGGGATTGGGCGCCACGGTTGCGCCCAGGATCGACATTGTCAGCGTGAACGGTGCATTCAACGCGTCAGACGTGCGCCTCGCCTCGACGGTGACCTCCCACACGCCCGTCTGCGGTTGGCTCTGTGTGCGACTCAGCGGATTGCCCGTACTGCACCCGCCACTTGGTGGGGTGTAGCACTCGAGGCTTGAGTTGGAGTCGATGTTGACGCCATAAGGATGGAACCGTACGAAGCGGATCTGCCCGGTACCCGGCGCAGCGCTTGGACCACTCAGATCCACCTTGAACGCCGGCGTTCCCGGCGGAACGTACACGAAGTAGCGCTTGACCTCGTTCGGCGACACGGTACCGGTCTTGGCGACGGTGAAGTTGTTGGCCGCGTTGAACCCGTCGGCGGCGATCACCGAGTTCAACGTCTGGTAGTCGATGCCGGCGGTAGACGGATCGTCGAGGTTCAGGATCGCCGAGTGAACGCCGACCGAGCCGGCGTTGACGGTGACTGTCAGCGTCTTGGGCGAGTTCTTGGGCAAGGAGATGGTGGCGGCAGCGATGCCGAATGTGCCGTCGTTGCCGACCAACGACAGGTTGTAGGTCGTTGCGCCACCACCTCCCGACGTGCGGGTGAACGTGTACGTCCGACTGAAGCTGGAGCCCACCACGACTCCTTCACGCTCGTATATTCCCTCGCCTTGGTTGGGTGTCGCGAGGAACCCGCTGATGACGGTGTTGACGGGAACGGATGAGGTGATGTCGACGGCTTTGACGTTGTTTGTCTGCAGCAGATCCCATGCGGCGGATACGTTGAGCAAACCGTTGCCCTGCTCGTAGGCGCCGTAGTTGGCGATGAAGCGTGCGGATGACCGCAGGGCCTGGCGCAGCTGGTCGGGCTGCTTCTGGACGCTCATCTGCTTCGCCGCGCTGATCAGCAGCGCTGCGGAACCTGCCGCCTGAGGCGACGCCATCGACGTGCCGTTGAGCATCGAATAACCCGGTGGGAGACCGTACGTGCCGGCGACGGGCCCACCCGGCTGCCACATCGGCGTCGTCGAGACGGCCGCACCGGGTGCGACGATTTGCGGCTTCATTGCGCCGGCCTCGGTTGGACCGCGAGAGCTGAACGGGTGGAGGTTGTCGGTGCTGGGTGCGGTGGAGCCGTAGTTCGCCTGCCACGTTGCATCGGTGATGTAGGCGCCGACGCTGACCACCTTGCCGCACACGCTGGGATCGCCAACGGTGTTGACGCCCGGGCCGTTGTTGCCTGCGGAGATGAACATCTGCACGTTGGACTGCTGGATCAAGCGGTCGTAGACGACGCAACGGCTGTTGTTGCCGTCGTTCAGCGCCGGCAGCCCGCCGATAGACATGTTGATGACGTCGACGTTGCTTTGTTTGGCGGCGTAGATCATGCCCTCGATCAGCGCGTGCGAGGTGCAACCCGAGATGAACAGGCAGACGCGGACGGAAACCAGCTTGGCTCCGGGGGCCTGACCGCTCATCGCTCCGCCGAACATCGAGTTGGCGGCGACGATGCCTGCGACGTGCGAGCCGTGCTGAGCGGACACTATGCCGATGTTGACGAACTTGGTCTTGCCGTCGGTCTGGACGACGAACGGCAGCCTCTCGGTCACGTCGGTCGCCGGATTGTCGGTGCCGAAGTATCCGACGTCAAAGCGAACCTTGTAATCGGTCATCGCCAATTCGTCGGCAAACGAGCGATTCTGATTCGTGTCTACGTATACGTTGTTCGTCGCTGTGTTCCACAGCACGGCAAAGATGCCACTGGACCCGGCCGGGTTGCCGTCGCGGTTGACGTCGCTGCCCAGCTCACCGCCGAGACGCGTATCGCGTTCGTTGAAAAGTCCAAAGCGGTAAGAACCGGCGGCGGGCGCCGTGTAGCTGAGGTTCAGGAACGTGAAAGTCGCGCCACTGACCTGAGTCTGCATGCTCACCCAGGTCGGATCGTCGTCGCCGACCTGCGCGGTAGCAGTCACCCAGTCGATGATCTTGCGCTCGCCAGTACTCGTGGTCAGCAGGCTCGGGTGATCGAGCGTGACACCGGTGTCGAGGATGCCCACGGTCGTGCCACGGCCATCCCATGTCGGGTGAGCAGCGGTGAACTGAGCACCCCCGGTGTCGCCGACAGGCATGTATGGATTGTTACGGGGTGTGCTCGGCCCTGGCGGTGTCTGGGGCGTCGGCAGTGTTGCCCCGGCCGGTTTCGGATCGTCGAGGGGGATCACTTCGTCGACGTCCACCGCTTGCACGCCGGCAAGCTTGGCCACAGCGTCGGCGTTGCCCGACGGAACGCTGGCGCGGATGTAGCCCAGCGCGTCGTCTCTGTACTGCACGCGGGCGCCGAGCTGCTGCAGACCACTGACGACCTGCTTGCTCGCGCCCGGCTGAGTTGCGATCAGCAAGGTGACGGTCGCTTGCCCGTTCGCCTTGGCGATCGCCAGCAACTTGCGATCCTCCTTCGAGAGTCCATCATCGGATTTGCCGGCACTTGCCGATCGGCTGGTGACAAACGAGCCGATCATGAGCGACGCGACGAGCGCGGCGCAGACCTTGCGACGTGACATATGACTCTCCCTTGCCTTGCTGTCATGGTTCGCAAGCCGCCCCAAAAGTCCAGCGCGAAACCCCTTGGTTGGGGCGAAGGTAGTCCCAAGTCCCGATCGGCGCAAGATTTTCAACTGATTTACAATGGGGGAACGCCTGTTCCAAACCTTCCGCAACCAACCAACGCTTCGCCTGGCGCCGACGGCCAACGTACTCGCCCACCGCCACAGCCTTGCAACCTGACCCGAACTGTTGTCCCACGGTACCAACGTGGCGCCCTACGACAACACTTCCTGCGTCGCCGAGGCAAGTCACCGACTAATCGGCTGTTCCGAATCATCGGATGCCTGGCCTGACGTTTTTGCTTTGCGCCCCCGGCAGGATTCGAACCTGCGACACACGGTTTAGGAAACCGTTGCTCTATCCCCTGAGCTACGGGAGCGAGGCCCTACGGGGCCAGTTGTCGGCTCCGAAACAATAGCGATCGGACCCGTTAGCCGGCCAGATCGCGGAGTCTCCTCACTCGAACCTCAGCACCCAACAACGCCTCGGCAGTCGCTTCACCGCGGCCGAGCCCGGCTGAGCCTCCCGCGTGCGCCTTCCGTGATGAAATCTCCGGCTCCGTCCGGCAGCGCAAACGATCCAGACGGGTGTCGCCACCGCATCGCCGTACATGCGGAATGGCGTGAGCAGCACGTACTTGTCGTCAGTGATAATCACCTCGGAACGCTAGCCCGAGCCACCGCGAGGGCGTCCCATGTAACGTCGCCGCCGTGACCGACCACCACCACGATCCCGCTTCAGGCCTCAGCAGTGCCGAGGTGGCCGACCGAGTCGGGCGCGGTCTCACCAACGCCGTGCCCAACGCGCCTACACGCACCGTTGGCCAGATCATGCGCGGCAATGTGTTCTCACCGATCAACCTGATCGTCGCGATCCTTGCCGCACTGGTGATTGCTGCAGGGTCACCCAAGGATGCGTTGTTCGGCGGCGTCATCATTGCCAACAGTGTGATCGGCGTCGTGCAAGAGCTACGTGCCAAACGGGTGCTCGACCAACTCCGAGTCGTGAACGCTCCGAGAGCGCACGCTGTGCGCGACGGTACCGTGACCGAACTGCAAGTGCACGAGTTGGTGCTCGACGACGTGGTGGAATTGCGCACCGGCGCGCAAGTGGTAGCAGACGGGTTGATACTGACCCACGAGAACCTGGAGATCGACGAGTCGTTGCTCACCGGTGAGGCCGACCCGGTGGTGAAGACCGAAGGGGACGGCGTACTCAGCGGCAGTGCCGTGGTGGCGGGCACCGGCCGCATGGTGGTGACGAAGGTCGGCGCCGAGAACTACGCGGTGAAACTCGCCGAGGAAGCCCGCCGCTTCACGCTGGTCAACTCGCCGCTGCGCAACGACGTCAACCGAATCGTCAAGTGGGTGGGCTACCTCATCATCCCGGTTGGTTTACTGCTGGCCAGCAGCCAGTTCTTGCGGCGCGATGAAGGCTGGCGACAGTCGGTAATCAGCACCGTCGCCGGCCTCGTGGGTATGGTGCCGGAGGGTCTGGTGCTGCTTACCAGCGTCGCCTTCGCCGTTGGGGTGGTCCGTCTCGCTCGCCAGCGTTGCCTTGTGCAGGAACTGCCGGCGATCGAGGTGCTCGCTCGCGTCGACGTTCTGTGCGTCGACAAGACCGGGACCATCACAGAGGGATCGATGGCGCTCGCCGACGTGCAGCCGCTCGACCAGGCCGACCGCGGCATGGTTGACGCCGCGCTCAATGCGCTTGCGCAACTCGACCCCGATCCGAACGCGACCTCACGTGCCCTGCAGCGTGGATTCAGCGAGGAAAGTGCGTGGACAGTGACCGGACGGGTTCCGTTCTCGTCGGCGCGCAAGTGGAGTGGGATGAGCTTCGCCGAGCACGGCAGCTGGGTGCTCGGGGCTCCGGAGAACGTCCTGACGTCGGACTACGCCGGCGACCTTCGCGCCAGCGTGGAATCGCATGCGTTGTCAGGTCAACGTGTGCTCGTGCTCGCCAAAGCCGACGGAACGTTCACCGACGGTCCCGACGTCACGCTCCCCGCGGTGACGGCCGTTGCGCTTGTGCTGCTCGAAGACATCGTGCGCAGCGATGCGCCTGCAACATTGAAGTACTTCGCCGACCAGGGTGTGGCGATGAAGGTGATCAGTGGCGACAACAACGTCACCGTCGGTGCGGTGGCTCGGCGCGCCGGACTCGCTGGATGGGAAGACAACATCGACGCCACCACGATGACGCACGAAGACAGCAAAGAATTCGCTGACGCCCTCGAAAACAACACGGTGTTCGGTCGAGTGACACCGCACCAGAAGCGAGCGATGGTGCGAGCCCTTCAAGCGAGAGGTCACACGGTCGCCATGACCGGCGACGGCGTCAACGATGTGCTCGCCCTGAAGGACGCCGACTGCGGTGTTGCCATGGCGTCGGGCAGCGAGGCGACCCGCGGCGTCGCCCAACTGGTGCTGATGGACTCGAACTTCTCGGCGATGCCGGCGGTGGTGAGTGAAGGCCGCCGAGTGATCAACAACATCGAGCGGGTGGCCAGCCTGTTCCTGGCAAAAACCGCCTACTCGGTGATCCTGTCCGTTCTCACCGGTGTCTTCGCCCTCGCCTACCCGCTGCGACCCATCCACCTGTCGATCCTCAGCTGGTTCACCATCGGGCTACCGGCGTTCTTCCTCGCCCTCGAGCCCAACAACCAGAGGGTCAGCGCCGGCTTCCTACGACGTGTGCTCGGCAGGGCCGTGCCCGCAGGTCTCGTAATCGCCATCGTCACGATGGGCGCCTTCGCGATCGTCCAGCTCGACACGTCTATCGACGCCGATCACGCCCGCACCGTGGCGGTGTTGGTGGCCGGCTCCGTGGCGTTGATGAACCTGTACCGGGTCGCCCAACCACTGAACCGGCTGCGCGCCACACTGGTCATCACGATGATCACCCTCTTCGCGCTGGCGTTCGTCATGCCGTGGAGCCGCGATGTGTTCGAGCTCCCTCGCACCGCAGCGTGGGCATACGGCCTCGCCGCCGCCTTCATCGCCGTCGCCTGGCCGCTGCTCGAAATCGGCAGTCGAATCGCGGAACGCTGGCACAGGCGATAACGTCCGCCGTAGCGCTTCCCCCGAACCACAACTCGATCCCTCGTTCGGGAGGAAACCATGTCGTTTCGCCGCCCACGCCTGCGCAGTCGCAGACACGTCATCGACATCCACTTCGGCAACCAGCCGTGCTACGTGTGGCTGCCCGATCCCGATGAGCCGCTGGTGATCGCCGAGTTCGGCGACGCCGCCAAGCTCGCCTCTGGAGTGCTCGACATGCCGATCAACAGGGAAGTGCTCGTGCTGCTCGACGAGCGCCGCCAGGTCACGGCGATGTACGCCGACCCACCCACCGAACTCGGCCTGTTCGTCGGGTGGTGCGACGGGCCCGGTCTCGAAGTGCCGTTCTCGCAGACGATGACCATCTGCGTCACCGACCACGTTCCGACGGCACCTCCCAGCGAGCAAGATCGGGTCGGCTACTTCGAGCTCCGTCGCCTCCACATGCTGCAGGGCCTGCAGCTGCTCGACATCTTGATGGTCGACCACGAGCGTGTGCAGAGCCTGGCCATCGCCTGCGACCCAGACCCCGTGTGGTTCGACGAGTTCGCACCCATGGAAGTCTTCTAGTCTCGGCGACTTACCATGCCTGCATGACCATCTCCGTCGTCACCGGCGCCAACAGTGGCATTGGCCGGGCCACCGCCATTCACCTCGCCCAGCAGGACCACACCGTCTACGGAACGGTTCGCAGTCTCGACAGGGCAGCCAAACTGCAGTCGATGGCTGCCGACGCCGGAGTCGAGATCAATCTCGTCGAACTCGATGTCGCCGACGACGAGTCGGTACGTCTCGGTTTTGCGCACATCTTCAGCGCAACCAATGACCGTGTCGATGTGCTGGTCAACAACGCCGGAGTCGGCGGCAACGCCGTCGCCGAAGAGTGCCCGCCGTCGACGTACCTCGACATCATGAACGTCAACCTGTGCGGTGCGGTGCGCTGCCTACAGCAGGTGCTACCGGGCATGCGCGCCCGGCGCAGCGGCGCGATCGTCAACATCACCTCCATCGCCGGTCGTACGGCCGCCCTCGCCCAGTCGCCATACGTCACCTCGAAGTGGGCGTTCGAGGGGTTGAGTGAAGGCCTTGCCCAGGAGTTGGCGCCGTTCGGAATCCGCGTCGTCATCATCGAACCCGGCGTCACCAAGAGCGCGATCTTCGCCAAGAACATCGACGCCCCCAACCAGAGCGGTGCCTACGACGCCCACTACCGACGCCTCTTTCAGTTCTACGCGGCAGGGCACGCGCATGCCACAGACCCGTTCGAGGTCGCGCGGCTCATCCACCACGCCCTCACCACCGAGACTCCGAAGCTGCGCTACGCCGTGAGCTGGGGTGGGCCGGAGCTCATGGCCGGACGCGAGGCGATGTCGGACGAAGCGTGGGTCGCGCTCGGAGGCCACGCCGATGACGCCGACTACTACGCCGCGTTCGAAGCGGCATTCGGCCTCGACATCGCCAACCTCTAACGGAGAGTCGCCGTCATACCGCGGGACGATGCAACACTGCCCACGTCGGCTTGACAACGATGCCGTTGCCATCGACCGCTCCCTCACCATCGACGAGCAGCGAGAAACCCTCGGGCTGCTGCGGTGGAAACATCAACACCACAAGAGGGTCGCGCACGACGTTGGCTCGGCTGGAGAGACCTGTCTCGAACCGCAGGCCCGACTTGACGACCGCCGGTCTCACGGCAAGGAGGTGAGGACGATCCTCACCGCTCGTCACCAGATAACACCACGGGTATTCGACAAGCTTGTCTGCCAGGTCTTCGAGCGCAACAGCGATGCTCACTTCGTCAGACTACTTTGCCGCACGTCTGGTCAGGCGTAGATCGTGCAGGCCTTGGGAATCGTCAGCAGCGGCAACGGATCCACAGCCGGGCCACCCTTGGGGAAGACGCCGAAGTGCAGGTGATAGTTGAGAGGCCCCGCATTGCCGGTGTCGCCGACATAGCCGATCAACTGGCCGCGTGTCACGGTGGCGCCCAGCGTCAACCCCTCCGCGAACTTCCACAGGTGTCCGTAGAAGTACTCTGTGCGGTCGGCCAGCCGCATGGTCCAGGCATTACCCGACAGCGTCGCGTTAGTTGCGCCATCGATCGCCTGCCGGATCAACACACCGTTGTCGGCGGCGTAGACCTCTTGACCCTGGGTGGCCATGATGTCGAGACCCTCGTGCGTGCGACCGCCGGAGCGCGGTTGACCGAAGCTTGACTTGCTCATCGAGCAGCGCGGCAGGGGGTTCATCGGGAACATGATCACTCCGGCCTGGCTCAACCGAACGGCCGGCCTCAGAGCATTGGCTGCGACCTCCAGCCGAATCAGCGGGGTCGGCGCGGCTTGCGCACGGCCATGGGCCGAAGCACCGACACTCACCGTCAGCACAGCCGCGGCAATGGCGGAGGCCATGATGCGTCGGCGCTGGGATCCGGTGGCGAACATGTACGTACTTCCGTGAGATGACGTGACAGGCCATCCGCCCGTCGACAGAGTATCGGCACGGTTACGGCCCCGCTAGAGCCGAAGTTTCCCGACACAGTCGCTACGGGCCGACGGCGAGGTCGCCGTCGAGGATCGCCTGGTCCTCCGGGTCGGCGATCGGTACCGATTTGGCCATGTCCCAACTCACCGATGCGGCGGCGTCGTCGCCCAGCGCCCTCAACGCCCTGGCCCGAGCCTCGTGCGCGTAGGCAAGGTCGAAATCGTCCAAACCGTGTTCTTGGCAGACCAACAGGCATGAGTCGGCGTAGCGGAGCGACAGATCGGGCTGACCGGCGAGCAACTGCACCTTGGCCAACAGCCAGGCGCCACGGGCATCGTTGGCCGGGGTACGACCGGCAGCGCGTGCCCAGTGGTAGGTCGAGGCGTAGGCCCGCCGCAACATCTCCTCATCGTTCTCCGGGGTTCGCTCGGCCTCGATCATCTCCCAGGTGGAGTTGTTGCATTCGACGCCCTGCGCCCGATGCCAATCCCCTGCCGCATCTTCGATCGGCGTCAGTTCGGCAGTCATCGGTGGCAACGATTCGCCGGTCTCGATCACCGTCTTCAACCCGTCGAGCACATACACCCAGCCGTCTTTCACGTTGGCCCATGTCAGCGGGCTGCGGGCAAGGTCGCCGTGCTCGAGCCTCAGCCGTGTGAGGCCCTCGCCGACCGGCTCGACGATCCATTCGACGCGGCTCGGTGGTTCCTCCGACATGGCCACGTCGTAGAGCACGTGCCACGTCATCACGAGCCTGTGCGGCGGGTCGAGTTCTTCGATGATTCCGTCGACGGCCGGCCGACCATCGGCCATGGTCGTGCGGTAGGGCTCGCCCTTGGCCGGTGGATTTTCGAAGGCTGTGCTGTGGAAGTAACGGCGTGTCCACGAGGGTTCGACGATCGCCTCCCACACCTGCTCCGGCGTGGCTTTGATGTAGATCTGGTAGACGTGCTTG
>JANNHY010000035.1:0-11999 GCA_031404635.1 Ilumatobacteraceae bacterium | reverse complement strand
CCCCGGTCGGCGGACGCGCCGATCGACCGGGCGCGCGCGGCGGGGGTCGGCGTGCGCCGACCCGGCGCCGCCCGCGGCGACGTCCTGGCGGTTGACGAGCTGGGAGTTGATCGTGACCGCCGCCGGCGCGTCGAGCAGTTCGAGCGACAGGCGCAGCACCGCCAGATGTCGGTGCTCCAGGCTGACGAGGCGCTGCGAGACGACCCGCACCCTTCCGCCGGCGCGGGTGTGCCAGGTCAGCTCCGAGCGCAGTACCCCGGTACGGAAGTCGATCTCACGCCGGAAGTCCGACACCTGCGACCGTTCGGGGTGGTCCGGCGCGAGGCGCAGCACCTCTTCGCCGACCGTGAGCTCGATCGACTTGGCCTCGGGCGCGTTGAGCAGCGACTGCCCGGTGCGGGCCAAGGCGAACGCGTGCTCGGCGTGGACGATCGGGAACGTCTCGTGGAAGCCGTTGACGTAGGTGCCCGCCGATTCGGGATCGGGAGCCCAGTCGGCGCGCAGCCCGAGATAGCCGTTACCGGTCGCGAACAATGTGCCGGTCAGGCCGCCGTCGTCGTCACCGAGGCTGGTCTCGACCAGTCGCCAGGTGTCGACGGGGAACCTCTCGCGGTCGATGGTGATCATGCTGTTGTCGAGCGTCACGGGAGCGTCTCGTCGAGGTCTTCGACGACGATGTCGGCTCCCGCCGCGACCAGTGCTTCGCGGTTGCCGCCGCGGTCCACGCCGAGCACCAGCGCGAAGTCGCCGGCGCGCCCGGAGGCGACGCCCGAGATCGCGTCCTCGACGACGACCGAATCGGCCGGTGTGACGCCGAGGCGCTCGGCGGCGTGGACGAACATCGCCGGGTCGGGCTTACCCGCGAGATGCTGCTCGACGGCGACGACGCCGTCGACGACGGCGGCGAAGCGCTCGGTGATGCCGGCCGCCCGCAGCACCGTTCGGGCATTCTTCGACGACGACACGATTGCGCTCGGGACGCCGGCGTGGTCGAGCACGTCCATCACCCTCAGCGTTCCCGGGTAGGGCTCGATCCCGCGCCGGGCGAGCACGGCGTTGAACGTCTCGTCCTTGCGGTTTCCCATTGCACAGATCGTGTCGTCGCCCGGCGGATCGGAAGGATCTCCCCACGGGAGTTCGACGCCGCGGGAGGCGAGGAACGTCTGCACACCCTCGTAGCGCGGCCGGCCGTCGACGGAGGTCAGGTAGTCGCTGCCGTCGAAGCCCCACGCCGCGAACAACTCGGCCCAGGCCCGTTCGTGGATCTCGGCGGTGGGCGTGACGACCCCGTCGAGATCAAACAGCACCGCCCCGAACGACGCCCAGTCGACGATCCCATCTGCGCTCACGGGCCCATCGTAAACGTCACAGGGCGGGCCGACTATCGCCGAGGCGGTCGAACGTGGTCGCCGCGCCTCACGCCACCAAAGGCGGTAACGCCCGGCGCAGCAGTTCGGCACCTCGCCGGCCGACCATGTCGGGCTCGGCGAGGCGCTGCGACGCTTCCTCGACGGTGAACAGCCCGCGTTCGAGACAGTCGCGTACCATGACCTCCAGATGCGAAGCCGCGACCTCGGGCGCCAGGTCGATGACGGTGCGCAACGCTGTCGTGCATCGGATGCCGTCGACCGTGGTGACGTCCGTCTCTGGGACATCGTCTCGACGAATGACGACCTCATCCTCACCGAGCCACATCCGCTCGGTGAGCAGCCCGTTGCCGTCCACTCCCAGGGGCTCGACGAGTAATGGGCCCGCATCGGGCCCGTCCTCGTCGAACCGACACCCGCACGACATCATCTGCCCGCCGCACGCCGGGCATCGCTGAAGGTCGCATCCAGGGTTGTGCCAGCCACCACGGACGACCCCGCAGTCCCCACACCGGTCGCCGCTCGCTGGCCGACCAGGCTCGTCACCGAACGGATCCATGTCGAAGCGGCGCCCACCCCGATGAAAGGAATCGACGCTGCACGAGATGGCCGTCGTCATCTCACCATGGCACCATCCGCAGACGGCCATCACGCTGCGTCCGGCCGGTCGGGAACGCCAGCCGGCGACAGCGGCGTCCAATCAGAACAGTCTTCTGGCAATTGCGGTCTATCGCTGTGCATGCAGCAGCCCCTTGGTCGATCGGTGGATCTGACGGGGACAGCGGTCCCGAGGCGCAGCACGGCGCTACCGAGACCATATCGGCGCAGCCGCCGAACCCCACGCAACCCTCGTCGGTATCGCCTTCGAGGTCCGCTCCATCGATTTCGACGGCGACGAACCCATCTGGCTACACCTCACGGAGATGCTCGGCGGCTTCCTCGCCTCGCACCCCACCGTTCGAGCATCGGCTGCGACTGCACCGGTCCGAGTCGCTGCGTTCTCGTTCTGCCAGTCTGTCATCATGTCGAGAACCGTCGGCCGGGCCGGAGGAGAGAAGGAAACGATGAGCCGCCACATCCAAGTCACCTTCGACGCTCACGACCCACGAGCGCTGTCGTCGTTCTGGCGTGACGTGTTGGGCTACGTCCACCCCGGCCCGCCAGGAATCGACCTACCTGACGGCGCTGACCCGCTCGCTGCTTGGGACGACTTCCTGGCGCAAGCGGGCGTACCCGAGGGGCAGCGGAACACGAGATCCGCCATCGAGGACCCGGACGGGCACGGACCTCGGCTGTACTTCCAGCAGGTGCCGGAGGACAAAGTGGTGAAGAACCGTGTCCATCTCGACGTCCGCGCCGCTCCCGGACTGCACGATGCGGAGCGAATGACAGCACTGGAGCTCGAGTGCGACCGGCTCGTCGCGCTGGGGGCGACACGCGTGCGTCGCGACGAGCCCGTTGCCCCGATGAGCGCCGGCTTCATCGTGATGGCCGATCCCGAAGGCAACGAGTTCTGCCTGGACTGAATGACAGAACTCCTCGGTGGGTGCAACATGCACCCACTGATGATATGGTGGCGACCATGTCCAGAGTGATCCAGATCCGAGACGTGCCCGACGACGTGCACGATGCTTTGGCTCACGCCGCCGCGGCCCAGGGTCTCTCCCTGACCCGATACATGCTGCGCGAACTGGAACACCTTGCCAAACGCGCCCAGGCGGTGCATGCCAACGCCGCCGTGATCAGAGAGACGCAGGCCAAGGTTCGAGGCCATGTCGAGCGAGACACGATCCTCACCGCGTTGCACGAGGGACGAGGCGCTTGAGAGTCGTCGACGCCAGCGTCATCGTCGAACTCGTCGCAAACGACCTTGACCCCGATCGTCTCGGTGACGAAGAACTCGCCGTTCCCCACCTCATCGACAGCGAAGTGACCAACGTCCTTCGGCGCCTCGTCGTCCAGAAGATCCTGACCGACAAGCAAGGCACCTCCGCCCTCGACGGTTTCATCCGCCTAGCCCTCACCCGGTTCCCCGCCGACTGGCTCCGACCGAGAATATGGGCGCTGCGGCACAATCTCAGCGCCTACGACGCCACCTACGTCGCCCTCGCCGAGATGACCGGCGCAACAGCCCTGCTCACGACCGACACTCGACTCGCCAACGCGCCAGGCATCAACTGCCCGATCGAACTGCTCTGATCACCAGCCCGCAGCGCGGGTCGACCAGGCGGGCTGGCTGAGGATGGAGAGCACGAAGCCGAAGACATCGTCGAAAAGCGCAGCGACGATGCCACCGTGGCTGCGGCCGGGAGCTCCTTCATGTGCAGCGCGAATCGTGACGGCGGCGACCACCTCGTTTCCGTCACGCCGGATATGAGGGTCGAGACCCCACGGACTCGCCCGCCCCGACACGGGTCGCTCGTCGTACGAAGTGAGCGGCGCTCCATCTTCCGGTGCCTCGCCCCACTCGCCTCGCGGGCGGCCGTCGGCGCGCGTACGTACCGGCAGGGTCGATAGTTCCGCCGTCAGCACATCGAGCGTGCTGGCCGCTCGATCGATCAATTCGATCAGCGGGTCGAGGTAGGCGTGCTCGCTCATCGGAGCCAACTTAGAGTAGAGGAGAAGGCACCGCACACTCCCTGGGGAGTGTCCCCCAACTACCGCGTCACACCCCTTGCGTACCATCGTTCCATGGATGCAAACGTTGCATCTGTTCGCCCATTAGAGCAGCTAGAGGCCGTGATTCACCAAGGTGCGGCCAACCTGACAGCCTTCGAGCATGACTGGCTGTTGGCCGTCGCCGAGTTCGATCGCCGGGAGGGTTGGAAGCTATGGGAGTGCCAGTCCTGCGCAGCGTGGTTGTCGTGGCAGGTCGGCCTCGACATCCGCGCGGCGCACGAGAAAGTGCGCGTCGCGCGGGCGTTGGAACGGTTCCCGGTGATCGCTGAGGCGATGGCCACCGGGCAGGTCTCGTACTCGAAGGTGCGCGCAATCACTCGCATCGCCACACCCGAATGCGAGCAGGCGCTCGTCGACATGGCCTTGGCCGGCACCACCAACCACGTTGAACGGATCGTCAGCGGCTACCGACGCGCCGAACCGGTTGCTGTCGAACGCGAACAGCTCCAACACGCCCGGCGCAGCCTGTTCCATCGCGTCGACGACGATGGATCAGTGGTCATCACCGTCCGGCTCCCAGCCGAAGCCGGCGCGACAGTGCTGTCGGCAATCGAACACCTCGTGGCACCCTCGGTGGCGGAGCCAGAGGGCACCCGCGATCCGGTGTCGGCGCGCCGGGCCGACGCACTGGTCGATCTGGCGATCGCCGGCCACGCCGCATCAGATAAACCGGGCTCGGCAACTCGCTACCTCGCCTATCTGCACCTCAGCCAATCAGCCTTGAGTGGTGGTGACGGCCGCTGCGAGATCCACGGCCACGCCGACAGCCTGGACCAACCAATCGGGATCTCCATCGACACGGCGCTGCGGATGTTGTGCGATGCCGACATCGACATCGTGTTGGCCCATGACGATGGGGATACCAAGCATCTCGGCCGCCGCCAAGGCATTGTTCGCGGCATGCGACGCCGCCAAGTCGAACAGCGCGACGACCACCGCTGCCAGGTGCCCGGCTGCGCTCGCCGCGGCCACCTCGAGGTGCACCACATCAAACATCGCGCCCACAAAGGCAATAACAACCTGCCCAACCTCACCATGCTGTGCCGGTTCCACCACCATCGTCTGCACGAAGGCGGCTGGACCGCCGTGCGCACACCCGACGGACTCGAGCTACACGACCCCCATGGGCGTCGGATCTGTCCGCGACCACCGATCACCACCGGCAACGGCACCGCAGTCGCAGCCCACGAACGCAAGCCCGCCGACGGTCGCTGCAAATGGGGCGGCGAGCGACTCGACATCAACATGGCGCTCGACGCCTTGTTCTCCCGCACCCACACTCCCTAGGGAGTCTCGAAGCGGTAAGCCACACGACGCTGGGCTCACGGCGCGCTGCGGTGCTTGAACATCGCTTTGCGGGCTGCCTTGGCGATGTGCTTGTCGGGGTGATGACCGCCGATGGCGGCGAGCACGTCGTCGGTGCGTTGTCCCTTCACTCGCCAGGCGATGTTCAGCATGGCCTCGATCCCTGGTGCCCCTGCTGCGGGCACGGCCCACGCGGCGACGGCCGCTTGCGGCCCCCACAGCTCGACCACCGTGTGCAGAAGCCGAACCCATCCCTCTGGATCACCGGAACGGTCCATCTCCTCAGCGCTCGCGGCGAGGGTATCGACGCGCCAGACGGTGACGAACGAGGCAAACTCGGGGTCGTCGCCCAACGTGGCGACTGCGTCGGCAGCCTCGATGCCGATGTGCAGCAGGGCGCGGAAAGCCAGCCCGCGGCCCGTCTCGTCGACGTCGCGGATCGCAGCACACAGCTCGCCGGCGGAGTGGTGGCCGTGGTGCTCGATCCAGGCATCGATCTCGGCATCGGCGATGTCTTCTGGTAGGTCGGCCGCGGCGCGCAGCAGCTCAGGTGCCGAGGACGACCGCAGCGCGCCGACGACGGGGGCAATGGTGATCCGCGAGGCCAAGCGCTGTACCGCCCACAGACCGAGCGGCGTCAGGCGAACCGTGCCGCCCGAACGACGGCTGCCTCCGAATTGAGTTGGGGTATGGGTCTCGTCGGCGATGAAGACGAGATCCATCTCGGTGAGCCGGTCGAGGGCGTCACGCAGCGACGAGTCGACCAGACCGCGATGGAACTCGAGCTTGTCGGTGGGAACGTCTGACAGGTCGAACGTGGCGTTGAGGGAGTCCCACGCCTGCTCGGCGAGGTCGTCGATGTCGTACGGGTCGCGGTGCCGGTACAGCTCGAGCATTATCGGGGCCAACTGCCGGTCGAGATCCTCGGCGAACCAGTCCCATCCGTAGTTGTGCTTGCGATAGTGATGCTGAGTCGGCCCCACCAACTGCAACAGCACAAGGAACGCCCCGTAGCAGATGTCGAGCGGCGCATCCGGCGCCCACCCGACGTTACGGCCGGGAACGACCTTGCGCCCGTCAATGTTGAGCATGTCTGCTGCCAGAGCGAGGCGGTAAGTGAAGTCGACATCGCGGAGGTCTTCGCTGCTCTTCGTCTTGAACACGTGATCGCCGATCTGACCGTCGACGCGGTCGTCGGTCTCGAGAAGGGCGACGAGGTCCTTGCCGTCTGCCAGCCTGAGGTTGCCCTTGTCGGTCACAGCCCGACCTGCACCGACGAAGTCGACGAGCCGAATCAGGCGGCGCACGACAGCGGTGCCGGCCGCCATCATCTGCAACTCGTCATCCGACGCCAGGACGACGGGTGGTAGCGATCCGAGCAGCGTTGAGCCGATGCCGGGATGCGGCGCCGGGAGTCGGCCAAGGATCTGATCACGTTCACCAAGCGAGCGTTGGTTGAACCCTTCGACCCATTGACCAATCGCCGCCTCATCGCCGAAGTCGACACCCTCGGCCAGAGCTGTCGACCACATGCGCTTCCCGAACGACCAGTTGTTCTCGTCGTTCATTGCCGCGTGGAAGCGTGTTGCCAGACGCTCGACGAACGTTGCGAGCACGTCCAATGGAGGCTCGTGTTCGAGCCGATCACGGCCGAGGAAACGCAGAAGCGCGGCGAAACCCGCCGGCACGTCGGCGATCGCCGCAGCATCGAGCATCACCTTCCCCGGGTACAACCGGAGCAGGATCTCTTCGACATCCTCGGGTGACCAGTGATCGAGATCGCCATCGAGATAACCCCACTTGAAATCGAGCACCTGCGCGGCAACGTGACCCAACCCGCGATCGTGAGCGTCCTCGAATGCGGCGACGATGCGGTCACGGGCCGCGTCGAAACCTTCCTGATCATCCGGTCCAAACACGAGCGTCACAGGTCGGACCCTAGCGATCGAGCAACGATGCGTCCGATCCCAGCCTCGAAGGGTGCAGGGTCTCGAGGTGGTGGGCGAGCGCAGCCGAGACCGCCGGTGACATTGTGACAGTAGGGTCGTTTCATGGCCGACGACGCCAAGACGACAATCACTGCCGCAGGCATGGACAAGATGAGTCCACAGGAGCGCGCTGACGCGGTCGCTGCGGCCACGGCACGATCCTGGGATGAAGTGCCGGATCCTTTCCGGTCAGAGGTACTCGCCACCGCCAAAACGCTCGGCCAGCAAACGTCGCCAGCGTGCCTGAACGCCAGGTCCTATTCACCCGAACAGTTCTTCGACCGTATCGACGCCCTCCTGCCAATGCCCGCCGTTCGAGATCGTCTCGCCGCGGACTACGACGAGATGACTGAGCCGCCGGGCTGAACCGTTCCCTCTCACATGGTGGGCAGCAACGCTCAAGCCACTGTGTCGCACCCGCTGCGTACCCTGGCCGTGTGGCAGACGATCTTGACCGGGCACTCGAACGGCTCACCGGGCGACCAGGTGTTGCGTTCCGCGCGGGTCAACGCGAGGCGGTCGAGGCTCTGGCGGTCCGCCGCGAGCGGGTGCTGCTCGTGCAACGCACAGGCTGGGGCAAGAGCGCTGTCTACTTCCTGGCCACGCGGCTGCTGCGCGACGCCGGTTTCGGCCCGACGCTGCTGATCTCTCCTCTATTGGCGCTGATGCGCAACCAGTTGGAGGCAGCGGCTCGACTGGGCCTGCGGGCATACACGATCAACTCCGCGTCCGCCACGAAGGTCAGTGAGATCGCCGACCTTTTGGAGCGCGACGAGGTGGATCTGCTGCTCATCTCGCCCGAGCGGCTCGCCAACCCGGAGTTCGGCGACAAGGTGATGCCGTTGGTGGGCCGCAGGCCGGGATTGATCGTGATCGACGAAGCACACTGCATCTCCGACTGGGGTCACGACTTCCGCCCCGACTATCGGCGCCTCGGCCAGATGATCGATGGACTACCTGGCCGATTCCCCGTGCTCGGTTGCACTGCCACCGCGAACGATCGGGTCGTCGACGATGTGGCCACGCAGCTTGGTATCACGATGAACGTTCTCCGCGGACCGCTGACACGAGACGGCCTCTCGTTGCAGGTCATCGATCTGCCCGACGCCGCGGAGCGGTTGTGCTGGCTCGATCACCGCCTCGGCGATCTTCCGGGCTCGGGCATCATTTACTGCCTCACCGTCGACGACACCCGGCGGGTCGCCGACTGGCTGTCGCAGCGCGGGCACTCGGTGATGGCCTACTCAGGCGACCTCGAGAACGAACATCGTCTCGAAGCCGAGGCTGCTCTGCAGGCGAACGAGATCAAGGCACTGGTCGCGACCACGGCACTCGGGATGGGCTACGACAAACCCGATCTCGGTTTCGTCGTCCATTTCCAGGCGCCCGGGTCACCCGTCGCCTACTACCAGCAGGTGGGCCGTGCGGGTCGAGCACTCGACTCGTCGGTGGCGGTGCTGTTGCGAGGCACCGAGGATGCCCAGATCCAGGACTGGTTCATCCAGCAGGCGTTCCCGGATGCACGACACGTCGACGAAGTGCTCGCTGTCTTCGATGACGCTAGGGGTCCGGTCACCCTCGCTGGGGTCGAAGCGGACGTCAACATGAGGCATTCGACACTCGAGCTGGTTCTGAAGCAACTGACGGTCGAAGGCGCTCTCACGCGATTGCGCGCCCAGACGTATGAACGCACCTTGAAGCCGTGGAAGTACCCGACGGAGCGGGTTCACGCGGTCACGGCGGCGAGGCGGGTCGAGCAGCAACAGATGCGCGAATACGCAAGTACCAATTCGTGCCGCATGCGCTTTCTGACCCGTGTGCTCGATGATGCGGCGTCAGAGGTGTGCGGCGTCTGCGACGTCTGTGCGCAGGCTCGGTTCCGCGGTCCGCTCGACCCCGCCGAGGTGGCGGCGGCGAGGTTGTATCTTCGCCAGGGCTTCATCACGATCGAGCCGCGCAAGCGACTCGTGGGGCACTCCATCCCTGAGGCGGAGAGGTTTGACACCGGCCGAGCCCTGTGCGCGTGGGGCGATCGGGGTTGGGGCTCGCTCGTCGTGACGGGCAAACACGACGGAACTCGCTTCGACGATCGCCTCGTCGGCGCTGCGGTCGACATGATTCGCGAATGGGCACCGGCGCCGGCGCCCACATGGGTCGCGTTCGTCCCGTCGCTGCGCCACCCATTGTTGGTCGGCGACCTGGCGCGTCGAATCGGCGAAATACTCGACCTGGCAGTTCACGACGTCGTCCGAAAGATCCGCGACACGCCTCAACAGACGAGCATGCGGAACAGCGCCCATCAGCACGCCAATGTCGATGGCGCATTCGCCGTCAGCGGTGTCGTACCTTCCGGACCGGTCTTACTGGTCGACGACCTCGTCGACTCCCGGTGGACGTTCACCGAGGTCGCCAGGAGACTGCGGCTAGCTGGAGCCGGGCAAGTGTTCCCCCTTGCCCTCGCGTCGACGATGGGGAGAGACTCGTGATCGTGTCCGACACCGCCCTGGCTGCATTGTTGCTCACCAATCGCCTGGTCGACGTTGCCGCGAAGCCCCTCAGCGCAGGTGAGTACTGGGCGCTCATCGCCAAGGTTCCCGACCCCGGCGTACTTCTGGCAGTCGACGAGCGAGCTGTTGCCGAGTTGCTCGGTGGCGACACCATTGAGGCCCAGCGGATCACGACCCTGCTCGGCGCCACGACGGCGTTCGCCTACGAGCGCGAGCGTCTGCAAGAGGAGGGCGTCAGGCTGCTGTCGACGTTCGACGCCGCATTCCCGGCACGGCTGATCCAACGTCTGGGCACCACGTGTCCGCCGTTTCTCACCGTGGCCGGACCGGTCGAGTGGCTCTCGGCCGGAGGCCTGGGTGTCGTGGGTTCACGCGACGCCAGCCCGGCCGCACTTGAGGTTGCGCGATCAGCGGCACACGTCGCGGTCGAGGCGGGAGTTCCGCTGGTCAGCGGCCTTGCGCGTGGGATCGACCAGGAATCGATGACAGGCGCTCTCGACGGTGGTGGCGCCGTCGTCGGTGTTCCTGCCGAGGGACTGAGGGTCGCGGCCCGCAGCCCGGAGGTGCGGCGAAGGGTTCACAACGGTGAGTTGTGCATCGCCGGCCCCTACGCGCCGGCTATGCGATTCACCGCCGGCAGCGCGATGGGGCGCAACAGGATCGTGTATGGCCTGGCCGATGTCACGCTGGTGGTGTGTTCCGACAACGGTTCCGGTGGCACTTGGGAGGGAGCCAAGGAGGCGATTCGCCGCGGCTTCGGCCCCGTGGCGGTCTGGACGGGCGACGGCGCAGGCCCCGGCAACGCCGCGTTGGTGACGCTCGGCGGCGCATCCATCACCGACGTCCACGACGTGTTCGACATCACTGAGCGCCCTTCCGAGCCACGGGTACTGCGGTTCTGGCAAGACGTCGAGGCCTGCGAGCAAAGGAACGAGCATGCGGTGCAGGCCGGCGTAGGCAAGCTCCATCTCTGACTGAGCACGGCGATGAAGGCGATTCTTGACACCAGTGTGTTGCTCGCCACCGACGTGCCCGAGTTGGAAGGGGAACTTGCGATCAGCGCCGCCTCGCTCGCCGAGTTGCATTTCGGCGTACTCGTCACAGCTGACGCGGCTATCCGGGCCAAGCGACTCCGAAGGCTTTCGGATCTGCAACGCAAGTTTAGACGCACTCCCGGTCGACGACGACGTGGCAGTAAGTTATGGGCAACTCGCTGCCGCAATTGCCGGCACCGGCCGCCAACCGCGCTCGCCGGTGATGGACCTGCTGATCGCAGCGACAGCGCACGCCCACGGTGCCCGCCTCTACACCCGCAACGCCGCAGACCTCGTCGGGATCGAGCACCTGATCGACATCGTCGCGGTATGACAGTCGAAGCCATCGGCGACCGCAGCCGTGATTCCACTCGCCGGTAGGTCACTCTGTACGCGTGAACTGGAAGATGGCGACCGCCAGCATCGCCACGCCGAGAGCCAGCACGATCCCCGCCTCGACGAGCGAAGGCACACGCCAGCCCCACCATGTGACGCCGGGGGCAAGCGTGCGCCGCGCGGCATCGGAGATGTCGAGGTGGTCGAACACCAGCCGCCGCATCGGGTCGACGGCGTAGGTCAGCGGGTTGAGGCGGTTGAGCACGCGCAGCCAGGTGGGCAAACCCGAGACGGGGTACAGCGCGCCGGACAGGAAGATCATCGGCATCACGAGCAACTGCACAACGCTCGTGAAGGTCTGAGCCTGCTTGATGCCGGTGGCGACCATCACACCAAAGGCGGTGACCGTGAAAGCGATGAGCAGCTCCAGGCCGAAGATGCCGAGGAGGAGCATCGGGTCGTAGGGCACGTGCACGAGGCCGGCCAGGGCCAGCACGATCACACCCTGGCTCGCCGCGATCGTCGTACCTCCCAGGCACTTGCCGACGACGATCGACCACCGGCTGACCGGCGCCACCATCATCTCCCGCATGAACCCGAGCTCCCGGTCCCACACCAGCGAGGCCGCGCTGAAGATGGCGCTGTACACCAGCGCCATGCAGACGATCCCGGGGAACATGAACGTGGTGAGGTCCACGCCGTCGGTGGACCCGGCCGACAGCGACTGCAGCCCGGGCCCGAGGATGAACAGGAACAGCAGCGGCTGGAGCAGCCACGTCAAGA
>JANNHY010000034.1:0-6223 GCA_031404635.1 Ilumatobacteraceae bacterium | reverse complement strand
CACTGCCCATGATGCAATGGTGCGGCATCCGCATGGGGTCGGGTAGGTCGGCGCCACTGCCCTTTCGGGCGAATGTCTCTTCCCCGGTGATGCGCGGCGCTCGCTACGCGTGCCGGCGGGCACGTCGTAGTCTGAGATCGTGCCGAGGTACTGGAGCAAGCGTGGCAGCGTCTACAGCACGCAGGAGAGGGATCGTCTGATCGCCGACTTCTACGCCGCGTTCAGCCGGCGCAACGATGCGCATGACCGCGACGCCGCGGCGGAGGCGACGGCCGCCGACGAGATGGCCGCATGTGTGGGCGAGTACGAGGCCGCCACCCCGATCGTGTCGGTGTCGCGCTGCCCATTCAGCGGTGAGGTGTTCGAAACGTCGCTCGACATCTTCGGGCTCGACGGAATGTGGTGGGCGTATGACCACGACTACCGCCCCTACGTCGCGCCGATCCCGACCTACTTCGCATGGACGGGCTCGATGCAGCTCGACGGACCGATCCCGAACCTGCCGCTGAAGTCGATGCTCGGACCGCAGGCGCCGTTCGTGCTGCCGCGCATCCTCGAACACCCTGCTGTGCGAGCCGTGATCTCGTCGATCCTCGTCGGTGAGCACGTCGGTTTCCCGGTGGTGTACTTCGCCCAGCCGACCCCGCACGATCTCGAGCGGGTCGACGATTGGGGCCACAGCTTCCATTACTTCTCGCGGCCCGACGGCTCGCCGACGAGCGCCCATTCGACGGAGTACGACGTCGACAAAGACTTCGAGATCGAACCGTGGATTCGCAGCGGCAAGCTGTCGTGGATCGCCGCTGGCGACATCGACCTGCAGCTGCGCACCACGGGGCCGGATTGTCCATTCGTCACCGTCGGCGGCGAACGACACCGGCAGTACATCCAGAACGGCAAGACCTGGATGGCCCACGACCGCGACTTCAAACGGAGTGGATAGCCAGACGCGTGCCGCCGGCCTCGGCCACCACTCGTCGATCATTACGGTTCAGTTAGCCCTTTCCGGCCGCCCGTCGCCCCCAACCCGGCGATGAGAGATGTGCGTCGTCCGACGGCTCATCCCTCATCGCGCCCGGCCGGCATTCGCAAGCGATGAGAGATGTGCGTCGTCCGACGGCTCATCCCTCATCGCATGGGTCTACCCGCCTCTAGACCCCTCTAGACCCCTCTAGACAGGAGGGCTAACCGTTCCACTAGTTGGAACGAGCAACGCTCAGCGCTGCGACTGCGACGGCTCATATCGAATGACCTGACCGTCAGGGGTGAAGACCAACACGCCGGTTGGATCTCTGACGACTTGCGTTTGCCCCAACTGTGCAGCCCAGCGACGGAACCACTCCTGGCAGTCGGCACACATCGCCCGATCGACACCGATCGGTGCATTCGGCGACTCGACGGCGACCTGCCGCTCGGCGTGCGAGCTCTCGTACTTGCCCTGCTCGCCCCGGTCGAAGACGTGGCCCTCTGTGTCGTGGCCTGCTTCCCGGCCTTCGTGGGCGACCCGTTCGTTCAATTCCTGCTTGCCTTCGAAGCCAGGCCTGTCGGCCCACCCGCTTTCTTTCGGTGTTCCGCCGACGGCGCAGGCCACGGTCTTCCCATCACGGGCGGCCGGCAGTTGATCGAACACCTCCATCGCCTGCTCGGCGGCGTTGCGCACCTCCGGCAGGTCGATCGGGTTCTGCAGCTCGCCCCCGTCGACGCCGACGTCGGTGAGACCCGTGCCCTGAGCCGCATCCGCCGCTTGCTCGCGAGTGAGGCGGTCGATCTCCTCCTGCGGAGTCTCCTTCGGCGTCGTCGGGCTCTCGTCGACCTTCTCCACGGCCTTCACCGAGGTGTCGTCGGGCGATCGCCGTCCACCGGGATTGGTCGGCGGTTCGTCATCGAAGTCGGTGTTCGGCTCGCCGGCCGGCACGTGCGGTTCGGTGGTGCCCGGCTTGAAACGCGGGCCCTCGAAATCGGCCGGGATGTCGCCTAGGCTGGCCACCTTGCCGTGCTGCGACGCATACCAGCCGTGGTACTCCTCGATGGTCGCGAATCGCTTGACGATGCGCTCGCCGTTGGCGTCGGGGAAGTCGATCATGTACGGCTCTTTGTTCTTGGGATCGAACCCGAACCTGGTGACGTCGGGGCCGTTCTCGGTGACGATGTGCAGTTCGGATGTGCGCGGCTGGCCGGTGGCGATCGACTCTCTGACCAGCGCTCGCATGTCGCCCGATGCCCCGCTCGGCAGCCGGTTGTACTCGGGTGTCAGCCCGGTCTCCAGGTCCAGCGGGTGGCTGTGGGCCTCGACCACCCAGTGCCCTCCGGGCTTGAGCCCTTCGCTCGGCGCGCCGATCTGCTGATCCGGCTTGGCCTCGACCATGCCCCGCGATTCGCCGATCGGCACTTCTCCGCCGTTGCCTTGCATCACCATGTATTCACCGGTCTCGGTGTTGCGCATCAGCGCAAATTCGGCGTTGGGCTCGGCGGCCGCCAACTTCTTGAAGTAGTCGTGGTTGGCCTTCGCATCCATCGCCCCGACGCCCTCGTCGAAGAAGATCGTCCCTTCGGGAATCTCGTACGGCTCGTGCCACACGGCGTGGGGCTCGCCGGCGCCGAGACGAACCAGTGGTTCCTTGCCGCCCGCCGAGTGGTTGGCCTCCATCTTGGCCAGCGCCTGCTCGTTGAACGTGGCCTCCGAATCGAGCTTCCAGTTGTTGGCGGCGCCGTGCATCACACCCACGTCAGCCTCGATCAGCTTGCCGACGACCTCTTTGTACTTCTCGGGCGACAATGGCCGGCCGTCGGCCTGACGGATGTCGTAAATGTCGTGATCCCCGGTGAAGGGCAGTTCTCCCTTGCCCTCCATCAGACCGGTGTTGGTGATCGTCCCGTCGTTCTCCAGCCTGACCTTTCCGTCGGCAACGAGCTTGGCCATGTCTTGTTGATAGTCGTGCCACTCCGCCTGGCGCTGCTTGGCCCTGGCCAGCAGTTCGCCTTGCAGCTTGGGTTCGAGTTGGTCGAAGTTGTCGGGAAACTGGATCTTCTCCGGCGGGAAGAACCCGACTTTGCCAAGGTTCTCCTTCGGCGCCAGGCCGAGGTCGACATCTGCTTGGGTGATCGTCTTGGCCTTGATCGCCTCCGGCTTGGGCAGCGCCGTCCCACCCTCCAGCATCGCCGTGGCATGTGGCGTCGTCGGGCGAATGTCGACGATCACCCCTTCCGCCTCACAGATCGCCTTGATCTTCTTCACGTTGGCATCCGGCATGCCGTAGCGCGTGGCCAAATCGTCGGGACTCAGTGACTTGCCGACGTCGTCGGGGCTGGGGCCGCCTTTGGCCGTGGCCGGCTCGCGCTCGGGGAACGAAGCCGCATCACGCTCGTGGGGCTCTGTCGACTTCACCTGATTGCCGTCGTGGGGCGTGCTCGATTCCTTCGGGCCTGGTTCGTGCGGCTCGGGCGTGGCGCCCTTCTTCAGTTGCCCCTCGTCGACGTGCGCGCCAGCGGGCAGCTTGCCCTCGGCCGCGTCAGCGGTGATCGCCTTCGGATCGGCGGCCGGAGGGAGGTCGATCTCGGGAGGCTTCTCGCCCGGCACGTCGCCGGCCGTCGCCTTCGGTTCGGTGGCGCCGGCATGTGGCTCGCCGACGTTCGGCTCGTCGACGTGCCCACCGCTCGGACCCTTGGTCTCGATGTTCGGCTCGTTCTTCAGCGCCCCCTTGATGCTGCTCAGCGCGGCGCCGCCGGCGGTCTTGGCGCTGTGGATGCCGACGCCCATCCCGGCGCCCTGCAAGCCGGCCATTCCCGCACCTTGCGCCGCAGTCAGCGGATCTTGGCCGTTCAAGACACCACCGACGAACGCCGACGGCACGGCCTGGATGCCGTTCTCGATTCCCTCCTCGATGGCCTCTTTGATGAACGCCTTGACGGCGCTCTCGGTGACCTCCTCTGCGCCCTCCTTTGCCGCCATCTTGGCGGCCTGACTCATCACGGCGTGCTCCAGGGAAGCCATCGCCGCCTTGCCCAAACCGGCAGTGGCGTAGCTCATCACGCCATCGACCATCCCAACGGCAAGGTCGATGCCAAGATCTTCCCAGCCGTACGCCGCGCCCTTCAGGGTCATCTTCAAGGCGATCGAGGCAGCGGCTGACGCCGCCGCGGCGTACAGCGCGAGCACAGCCGGGCCTGCCGTTCCAGCAGTGAGGATCGTGACCGCAATACCGGCGATGGCTCCGCCCACTTGGGCGGCGATGTCGGCGAAAGCGTCGATCTGCTCGCGAACCTCCTCCTGGGCCTGCACGGCGCCTTGGAAGTTCATGTCGAAGTTGGCCTGGGCAGCGACGAGGTTTGGGTCGTCGCCTTTCTTCAACGGGTCGTACTTCGGGTCCTTCTCGGCAGTCGCCAGCGCCTTGTCGTAGTCCTTGGCGCGGGTGATCGCGTCTTCGAGTTGGTCGGCGCTGTTCATGCCGTCGCCGAACAGGTCCATCGCCGCCCCGATGCTGCCCGACTTCTCGAAGTCGCGTCTGGACGTCAGGTAGTTCTCGAAGCCGGCCAGCAACTTTGCGCGGTCTTCCGGCTTGGCCTCGTCGAGTTGCTTGGCAAACGTCGACGGATCGCCGTACTTCAACGTCAGACCGACGTCAAGGTCCTCTCGGCCGGAGAGGTCGCCCAAGATGTCGGAGTCGAACGAGCCCTTGCCGTGCCTGGCCTCGTAGTCCTTGCGGATCTTGTCGACTTCGGCCGGGGTCTTGTCCTTGAGGGTCTCTTTGATCTTGTCTTCGTCGGTGCCGGCGCCGGCGACTGCGTAGTAGATCTCCTGCTCGGGCGACAGCTTGCCGCCGGCGTCGATGAGGGCATTGATCTCGTCTTTCGAATAACCGCTGGTGCCCTCCTCGACCAGGGTGTCGAAGGTCTCCTTGCCGTGCAGGGCGATGCTGACGTCGGTGTTGGCCATCCCCTCGTAGTCGGCCTTGAGGGCCGTCATGTTCTCTTTGCCCTTGGCCTGGATCAGCGCCTCCTTGCGCTCCTTGTTGGCCTGGTTCTTGGGGTCGAACTCGGCCATCTTGGCCTTGTACTCGTCCGCAGGAATGTCGCCGGCCTGGGCCAGCGCGAGTAGCCGGGCCTTCTCGCCGGCTTCGTCGAGGTTGACCTCGAACTCGGCCTTCGTGCGTTGATTGCGGACGATCTTTTCGACCTCGTCGTCGCTCGTGTAGACACCCCGGCGCTCGACCAAGGCCTTCGCCGCGTCGATCTTCGATTCGTCGCCTGCCTGGAGCGCGTCGAACAGCTTGTTGTCGGCGTTGTTGGCCGCCAACGGCTCGCCGTCTGACAACTCATCTTTGGCGTTGGCCTTGAGATCGCCGTAGCCCATCGCCGCGTACTTGGCGCCGACTCGTGCGTTGCGGTCCCTGATTCGCTGGTCGAGTTCGGCCTTGGTGAGGCCGTGCGACATCGCGTACTTCTGTTCCTCTTCGCGGATCCGCTCGTAGACCTGCTTCATCTTGTCTTCGTCGGTGCCGGCGCCAGCCATGGCATCTTCGAGCTCGGCCGCGTCGGCCTTGTCGGTGTCGCCGTCGGCCAGGGCCAAGGCATTGTCGAGTTCGGCGCCACCCATGTCGTCGCGCAGATCGGCGACCAGGTCGACGCCGTACTTCTCGCGGTAAGCCGCCTTGATGGCGTCGAGTTCTTCGGGTGTCTTGCCGCGCAAGGCGTCGCGAATCGCCTTCTCGTCGGTTCCGAGCCCGTCGACCGCCTCGGCGATCGTTGCCGCGTCGGCCTTGGCCGAGTCGCCCGACATCAACGCTTCGGCACGGTCGAGCTCCTTGTCGTCCATGTCGTCGCGGACGTCCTCGGCCATCGAGCTGCCGAAGGTGGCGGTGTAGCACTTGTCGAGCGACGCCCGCTCGACGGCTGTACGCGCTCCGCCAAGACCTTCGTAGACCTTCGACTCGTTGGTACCCCAGCCGTCGACGCCGCCATGGACCTTGTTGGCCAGCACCTTCGGCTGGAATCCGGGGTTGGTGGCCCGCGCCAGCTGACCCAGCGATTCCCAGTCCCATTCGGCGATGGCTCGCTCCTCGAACGTCTTGGCGAGCTCGGGCTTGCGACGCCCGGCGATGCGCATCATGGTCGACTCGGCGACGAAGCCGATCGAGTCGATCCCACCCGCCAAGTACTTCTGGGCCAAGGCCTGCTGCTCCTTGGTCAGCTTGCCCATCGCCTCCGAGTAGGCGTCCTGGCTCTT
>JANNHY010000033.1:0-40328 GCA_031404635.1 Ilumatobacteraceae bacterium | reverse complement strand
GAGATGGCCTACATCATCTCGCGCAACAACCGCTTCTACGTCGTCGCCTACGACGGCGTCGACCCTGCCACCGGTTGCGAACGTAGGCAATGGCATTCGGCTGGCACCTCGCGAGCCGACGCTGAGGCGATCGCGTCGAGCATCACCGAAACCAGCCGTGTGCCGATCCCGCGTGGACGAGACGCGGTCACCCTCGGCGACTACCTGACCAACACGTGGCTTCCCGAACGCCAACGTCGGGTCCGCGCCACCACCGCCTACCGGTACGGGTGGATGATCGAGCGCTACATCATCCCGACCGTCGGCCAATACGCGCTCAGATCGATCCGCACCGAACACCTCAACGACTTCTACACAGCTCTCACCGGAACCGGCGGCCACGCAGAAGACCCGGAAACTCAATGCTTCCGGGCCTTGTGTCTAGTGGCGGGGGCAGTGTCGGGGGCAGGATTTGAACCTGCGCGCGACCTTCGGGTTATGAGATCGTCCGCACCCGTCGGCGCCAAGCGGCGTAATTCCTGCTCAGCGAGCGATTCGACTGGCGGCGGGTCGGCACTCGTAGGTACTTGTCGGTGGGTGTGGGTGAGATTCGCGTTGACAATCCGTTGACAGCGCCATTTCACCGATACCCACGAGAGCAGACATACGCAAACGAGCGACTCTGGCGACGAGCAGCGGCTCAGGCACTCGCCGGCCGAGGACTCACACGTCGGGAAACTTCCGTCGTAGCGTGACCACGTCGTCGAAGATCGCGTCCTCGGTCGCCAACGGATATCCACCGGCCACGGCGACGGCGGCAACCCAACGATCGGCTTCGTGATCCTTCGCCCCAAGGCCGTGCCCGGTCCGAACGCACCACGCCCGCAGATCGACGTAGGCATCCGTCACCTCGTCCAGCGGCGGCACCACTCCCGCACGCGCCACCAACCGATCGAGCACACCACGGCGGCGTGCGCCCCACCCGGCCACCTCGGCACCAAAGCGCATCTCGGCGACCACCACGAACGGCAGCACCCATACGGCGGCCTCCAGTACTGGCGCCCACCGAATCTGGCGCTGGGACCGGCGAACCCCGAGCCAAGCGCTGGCGATCATCGTGTCGACAACAACCGGCTCAGCCACCGCGTGTGTGTCAGACGTCTTCGAGAATAGCGAAGAACTCGTCTTCCTCGGCGGCGGTCAAGTCATCGATCGCGAACCGTCCAAGATCACCCATCGGCTGACACCGCTCGACGATCTCAGCGATCGTCAACGGCGAGGCGTGCCCGAGGTCTTCGGTGTTGCTGTTCGACACTATGCACCTCCTGAGCAGTTGACTCCTCAAAGTGTACCCGTGGTCAACGTCGGCGATGGCGCCAGCTACGCATTCAGCCGAGCAGACAACAGTGCTCCTGTGAGATCTGTCGACTGCAACGGCCGACCGGCGAGCGCCTTCGGGTCATTCCTCACGATGCCCACAACGAGGATCATCGACGGCGCGAAGTGCCCTGCGAGAATGAGAGATGCGACGACGGCTTCCGTGAACGACGAACCCACCCTTCTCGCTGAACTCGAGGCACTACGCGCGGAGAATGCTCGGCTCCGTGGCCTCCTCAGATTGGATGCCCGCCAGGACGATGGTCACCGTCACGCGTGGTCGCCAAGATTGTTCACCCAAGTGCCGGCAACTCCAATGCTGGACTCGACTGCATCGCCTGAGGACAAGTTGACGTTGATGCGGTCGCTGTTTGGCTCCCGAACTGATGTGTTTGCGCTTCGTTGGGAGAACGTGTCGAGCGGCAAGGCCGGATGGTCGCCCGCTGTGCGCGGTGGATGGGTGAACAAACGGGCACGAAAGGACTACCTGCCGTTGACCGACGACGTCATCGCTCGCCACCTCCGTGGCGAAGCGACGGTCGGGATCTATCCACTGATGCGCGGCGATACGTGCACGCTGCTCGCGTGTGACTTCGACGGTGGGACGTGGGCTCTCGACGCGCTCGCTTACCTAGATGCCTGCCACCGCGCAGAAGTACCCGCCGCGTTGGAGCGGACGCGACCTGGCGACGGAGCGCATGTCTGGGTGTTCTTCGACGGCTTCCCTTGCATGGCGAGCGCCTAGCAACGGATAAGCCGCGGGGTATCCCACGTCGAAAAGCGCAATCGCTGCTTCTCGTAGAACTCTGGGTTGTGGATCGAGGCCAGATGCTTCAGCGCGGCAACGAGCGCTGGGCATC
Organism: Ilumatobacteraceae bacterium; assembly: GCA_031404635.1. Classification (GTDB taxonomy): domain Bacteria; phylum Actinomycetota; class Acidimicrobiia; order Acidimicrobiales; family Ilumatobacteraceae; genus JAENVT01. The sequence continues at coordinate 38,112 of JANNHY010000033.1, read as the reverse complement.
GAAGACCTTGAATGGCTCCACCTTCCACGGGCGACCCGTCGCCGGACGTCACGGAGAGTAGTCTGAGGCGGTCAGGCGGCCGATGGCTTCAGTTCTGCGTGCTGGGCGACGGTGACGCCGAGTGCGTTGGCGATATCGCACAGTCGGGCGAGGCTGGTCGAGCGGTAGTCGTTGGCTTCGTAGCGTTGGATCTGCTGTTCGGCCATGCCGAGCGCTTCGGCTAGCTGACGTTGGGTCCAGCCGCGGGCGATGCGTGCCTTGACGAGGACCGTCGAGAGCTCTTCCAACGAGGCAGCGTCGAACGTCGACAGGGTCCCGCCGCGCAGCTGGTCGAAGTCGGCCAGTTCGGCGCGCAAGTCGTCGGCCTGGGCGCGTACGGCGTCGAGTTCGAGACGTTCGAGCTTGGTTCGCTTGCCGGGGCGGGCCTCGATGTTGGCGGCGGCTTCTTCGAAGCGTTCGAGGTGGGCCTTGGTGGCCCGGTATTGCACTTCGTTGGTGATCACGATGCGTCTCCTTTCGAGAGGTGGATGACGACGATGCCTTTGCGGCTGGTGTCGCGTTCGTTCTGGAAGAACTCGGCGAACGACAGGCCCGACTGGGTTTCGATGACGTTCGGGAACAGCTCCCCGCCGAAGCGCGTCTTCTGCGCGGCTCGGTGATTGGACAGGTCCAACAGCACTGGGTCGAGCGCGTCGAGGTCGACGTCGTCGGTGTCCCAGCAGGCGTCGAAGTCGCCGGGCTCGTCCTTGGCAGTGACGAAGCTGCCGTTCAACCAGACCCTCCGGCAGCCAGCAGCGGCGAGCAACTCGATCGCTTCCGCCAACCCGTCGAGCAATCGTCGGCGCCGTTCGGTCCACCCGAACCGTTCGACAACCTCGTCCCACGACGCGACATGCTCACCCGGTGGCAAGCGGCCGCTGTCTGAATCGAACGCAGGAGGCACACCACAACACTATCATTGTGCCTGCGACTGCGAGGCGCAGCCGCTTCGTCTGAGCAGAACAGACGCGACGTGATCGCCTCGGAAGCAGATGGGGTTCGGTGAGGACGCCAGCAATCTTAGAAAGGTGTAAAAAGCTGGGCGGGTTCTAAAGGAGGGCGATGAGTGGAGCACGGAGTCGTGTAACGTCCGCCAGCCTTTTGCTCTGGTGACGGCACCGGGTCGGTTGACGTCCCCGATCCTCGGGGCGACCCGCGCGGCGGGCGAATCAGTGCCGCCGCAGCTCGGCGCGACGAATGGGCTCGAAAGTCCACGCCGTGCTGCCGCAGGTGAGTTCGTGCAGCGACCACCACCGGAAGTCTTCATGAAAGATCACCACGTCGAGCAGCGTGATCCCGAACAGCGCCAGCGAGCGACGCAACACGCTGAACGAATGAGCGTCCTCCTCGGTGACCTCGTGTCGATCTGAGTGCCACTTCTGTCGAGGTTCGAGGACGACCCAGTAATCGGGACATGGCTCGCCTGTCGACTCGAGCCGACACTGCAACATGCGTTCCGACGACTCGGCGAACCGACGCACCGAGTCGAGGCTCGATCCTTTGGAGCAGCAGCACCACCGGCCGGTGTGGTCGAGATGCCACACCTCCGGCCATGTGCGCCAGGTTGTCAGTGCGTCGATCGACGCAAAATCGGCTACGTCGCGTGCATCGCGGTACGTGTAGACCGCTGGGCTCGGCGGCTTCCAGTCGGTTCGATCTTCCGGCCATCTGGGTTGATAGCTGTGCATGGAACGCTTCTCCTGTCGATCGTTGGATCTGACGGGGACAGCGGTCCCGAGGCGCTACACGGCGCTGACGACGACCATATCGCCGCCATCGCAAATCCTCGCCCCTCCCTCAACGTGGAGGATCTCGCGCAGAAGGCAAGGGAGCCGCTGGATCGGTGACTTGAGGGGTTCCACCCAGCGACACGGTCGCTACCGCGTGGACCAGCTTGATGCCCGCCGACGCTCTCGCCGGTCGACACCTCGCTCGACCGTCGACTTCCTCATGAGTGGCGACAACGCGTCCACGACCATCGGGCAACATCTCGATGCGAGTCGCTGACCAGGAAGAACGCTCGGCTCGGTTCGAAACCTGGTACATGTCGAAACCTGGTACATGGTTGGTACATCTGCGTCGAGTCGAAGCTGTGGGCAACGAACAAAGCCCTGCCAGATCTCGCGATCTACCAGGGCTTTCTTGGTGGCGGGGGCAGTGGTGGCGGGGCAGTGGTGGCGGGGCAGTGTGTTGGCGGGGGCAGGATTGGCGGGGGCAGATTGGCGGGGGCAGGATTTGAACCTGCGACCTTCGGGTTATGAGGACGCCGGTCATCGTCTGCGCCCGTCGGCGCAAAGCGGCGTACGTTCTGCTCAGCGAGCGATTCGACTGGCGGCGGGTCGGCACTCGTAGGTACTTGTCGGTGCGTGTGGGTGAGATTCGCGTTGACAATCCGTTGACAGCGCCATTTCAGCGATACCCACCAGCGCCGACGGACGCAGACGACAAGCCCCGCAGTCAGGCAGCATTGTCGTGGCCAGCGTGGATCGGGCCGGTTTAGCCGGCGACTACGATCGCCGACCGCCATGACTTCGCTGGCCGACACCGTCCTTCCCCTTGTCCGGACACGGGCGGATCTGCACCGGTGGAGCGCGGCAAGCGAGCACGGACGCCAGATGCACGAGGCGATCGACGTGCTCGAAGCTGCGCTCCCGACCACAGACCCCTCTGAGGTGTACGCGGTGGTGCATGCTGCGTTGGCAAGCGCGGTCAAGGTGATCGCCCGCGCCGACGACTCCAGCGGGATCATCGGCGACGCGTGTCATCGACTGCTCACGCTGCATCCGATGGCCGCAGCGTCGGCGGGTGTCGCTCCGAGCAACTTGGTTGACTGGATGATGAAGTTCCAGTTCGACGGGGACGTCGACTACTTCCCAATCGACCCGATCGCCTACGCCCCCGCCTTGGGAGATGAGGGCGTGAGGGCGTACCGGAAACGCCTCGATGCGGTGCGTGCCACCCTCGGGCCGGAACCAACCGAGTCGAACCGGTCGGTTCCCGATCGCCACGAGCGTTGGGTGCTGGACTGGAACGACCGACGGCTTGCGGTGCTCGAGCGCGACGTCGAGGCCATCGTCCGCACCCATGCTCGCGACCGCAAGGTGGCCGCGTGGCTCCAGGACACCGCGCAGGCGTTCGAGGAGATCGGCGAGATCGACCTCGCCATCGACTGGGCCCGTCAGGCGACCGACCACGGTCCCGGGCACCAGTCGCTGAAGGCGGCCGACTACTGGTGTGGCCTGCTGACACGACACCGCCCAGCCGAGCTGTTGGCGGCGCGAGAAGAAGTGTTCAGGCGGTGGCCATCAGCAACCACCGCGACGCGTCTCCACCGAGCAGCCGGTGCTTCGTGGCACGACTACCACAACGACGTCCTTGCCGCACTGGCCGCGAGGCCAGATCAATCCGTGTTGTTCTCGATCGACACGCTCAATGATCCCAGCCTTGCCTGGGAGCAGGCACTCGCCCTTGGTCTCGACGACGACCGCGTCTGGGCTGACCTCGCGAGCGCGTACGAACCGGTGGACCCGCTCGCCGTACTGCCGATCCACCAGAGACTCGTCGAACACGAACTCGTGAACGCCGACGCCCACCACTACCGGCTGGCCGCCCGGCGCCTCGTCAAGATGCGCAAGCTCGCCGCTGGGACCGACCAGGCAGCCGATGTCGACGCTCTCATCGCCGGCTTGCGCGACACCCACCGCCGGCGCCCGAGGCTCCAGCAGGAGTTCGACCGCGCTCGTCTGCCCTGACGCTCGGCGCCGACCAGCGACGCCCGGAGCTCGGATACGATGTCGTGATGGCCAAGACCACCGACGCCCTGCGCGAGGAGGTGCTCGCGCTCCCCGCCCTGGAGCGAGCGCGGATCGCCTCAGACCTGCTCGCCAGTCTCGACAGCGAGGCGGTCGACGAAGCGGAGATCGACCAGCTGTGGTCGGCTGAGACGCAACGACGAGCAGCGATGCTCGAATCCGGCGACGCAGGCACCCTCAGCTGGGACGAAATCCAGCAGCGGTTCGCCGAGCGCCGCGCGCAACACAGGGCGTGACCCTTCGCATCGAGTACCACGACCTCGTCGACCTCGACCTCTTGAACGCCTGGACCTGGTACGAGAATCAAGAGGACGGTCTCGGCGACCGCTTCCTCGGCGCCGTCCACGCAACCGTGGTGCGGGCGTCGCGATGGCCCAACGCCGGCAGCCCCGTCCTTCGTGACGACGACGAGGAGATCATCGAGCGCAAGGTCCCAGCCGACGGCTTCCCGTACGCGGTTCGCTACCGGATCCTAGGTGATCGGCTTCTGGTCATGGCCGTACTGCACCAGAACCGGCACCCCAACTTCGGCGACGACCGTCAAACCTGACGATCCCTCTGTGGGCGACGAGCAGTCCCAGTGCGTCCGATCACCTACCGCCGTGACCTTCGGGTTCTCGATTCGCTGCCGCCAGCCGCCGTTCTAAGTCGGCGGGGCTGGTCGGCGACCGTGGGCGGCAGTAAGTGTTCGTCATGTCGTCTCGCCAGCCTCCACCATGCGGCCGGAAGGGACATCCGCCTACTGCTGCATCCGCTCACGTACGAGTGCAGCCGAACACCGACGAGCGCCTACGCCACCGTGATGTTGACAAGCCGTTGACAACGGACAAGCAGGGAGGCCCTCTCCTCCGAGAGGAAAGGGACTCTGAACTGGGCTTTCTTGGTGGCGGGGGCATGATTTGAACCTGCGACCTTCGGGTTATGAGCCGTATCGAGGGCTTATCCGCTAGTGACCGTGAGTGACCGTGAGTGCCATTTATCAGGTCTTTCGCGAGTTCGGTGTGTCAACCTGTGTCACCCAATATCACGCTCTGTCACCTGGTCCATTAGAAGAACCATTAGAAGTGTCGCACTTCTAGCCTTGTCTCAGTTTATCTGGGACACTATGATTTCTGAGACAGGCAGATCACCCGGATCTGCCTGAAACGGTGAGTTGTCTGTGGCAGACAAGAAGCGCATTTCTGAGACATCGGCGCTCCGCCTGGCGGAGCAGATCGTGGCGCGCTCGATGCCGTCGGGGTGGTCGGCGAAGGTCGTCCAGGCTCCCGGCAGAGCAGCCGGACGGCGCGAGATCTCGCTGCGAATCCGGTCACCTGATGGCGAGGTAAACGACTTCGTAGTTGTCGTCAAGGAGAAGCTCGACCCTCAGAGCGCGGTCAACCTGCTGGACTCAATGGGCATCGACGCGACAACAACCCTGCGCGGTGTGCGTCCGGTAAGTGTGGTGATTGTCGCTCCATACCTCAGCGAGCGCGCTCGCGAGCTGATCAGCGCCCGGGGCGTCAGCTACGTCGACAGCACGGGGAACATGCACTTTCGTTCGGACAGACCGGCGTTGTTCATCTCCACCTATGGAGCCGCGAAAGACCCGTGGCCGGATGACCAACCACTCAAGACGCTTCGCGGTCGCGGCGCCGGACGAGCCCTACGCGCTGTCGTCGATTTCCGTCCTCCGTTTGGCGTGCGCGAACTCGCGACTCGCGCCGACGTCTCGACCGCGACGCTTGCCCGCGTAATCGACCTCCTCGCCCGCGACGCTCTGCTGACCCGCGATCAACGCGGACGCGTCACCGACGTCGACTGGGACCGATGCATTCGCCGCTGGAGCAAGGACTACGAATTCCTGACGTCGAACCGAACGACCAGGTTCCTCGCCGTACGCGCTTTTCGCGACGTCACTGCCACGCTTCGAACTGTCAAGTGGCGCTATGCCCTAACCGGCTCGCTCGCCACGGAACCGTTCTCGCAAATCGCCCCACCGCGGCAGGGCATGCTGTTCGTCGACGACGTTCAAACCGCCGCCCGAACACTCGACCTCCGGGAAACCGTCCTGGGGGCCAACCTGCTCATCGCCGAACCCTTCGACCCGGTCGTCTACGAACGGACGACCAAGCGAGACGGCCTCACGCTCGCCGCGCCGACACAGATTGCCGCCGACCTCCTCACCGGTTCCGGCCGGATGCCGTCCGAGGGCGAAGAGCTGATCGCGTGGATGAAGGACAACGAGCGTGTCTGGCGCGGTTGATCAGTCCTCGTCATCGTAGACGACGGCTTCTCCAGTGCGCATGGCGACGAGCACGTCGCGAATGATGCTGGTCCAGTCACCCCACCAGAATTTGCGTCCTGTCTCGAGCTCGGCACACCAGCCGCGCAAGGTCCGCTCGACGGCAGCCTCGGTAGGCGTCAGTGCGTTCGGCTCAGTGCTCACGGCGAGAATCTACGACGACCATTGGGCATCGCGCAGCCGACTTTACGATCGACGACGTGGTGTAGACCTCGGCCCGATCTCGCTCAGAGCTCGACGGCTACGCCTCAGCGATCTGTTGGATGAGTTGCTCGAAGCGTTGGCGTGCGTCGGCGTAGGAGTAGCGGGCGTCGTCGGGCACATCAAGCGCGTCCCAGATCTGCTCCCAGTCGTCCCACACCGGCAGGGGCGGTGGCCACGCGTGCTTGCCGCGGTGCGTGAAGGTGTCCTCGCATGCGGCCCGGGTTTGAGCGAGCCGAGCGTTCTCCACGATGCCGGCGAGCAACAGGATGTCGTAGATGTCGTGGACACGCGGGTTGGAACCCTCTGCTGGCACTTCCGTGCAGGCGTGGAGCTTCTGCGCGATCTGGTAGTGCACGCTGAGGACAACGACATCGGCTGCCGGACCGAGTTGAACCTTGTCCATGTCGACGGCGTTGGGGATCTGTTCGAGCAGTTCGAATGAGTTGGCCTCCGCTCGACTGAGTTCGAAGGCGAGTGTGGCGAACGGTCGGTCGTGATACGCCAACTTGATCTTGCACCGCTGAGGGGCGGGAGTGATGCCGGCTCTGGTTGTCTCAGTGCGTTCGGTGAGCTTGCCTGTGAAGCCCTCCCAGCCAGCGTTCAGCCGCTCGCCGATCTCGGCGAATGCATCGTCCAGGCTCACGTTTACGAGCGCGTCGACATCCCGTGATGCTCTGGCCGCGAGACCGAAGCGGATCTCCATGCTCGCGCCACCCTTGAACGCGAGGCGGGCAGCACCACCCTGGTCGAGTCCGTCGAGAATCGTCGCGAGCACCGAGATCGCAACGAGCCGTCGAAGGCGACCGGCGGTCGCTTGTACATCCGTGTTGTCCCGCGACCACGCGTTGAGCAGCCGCTCAAGGTGGGCCAGGTTGCCGGGCCGACGGTCAGCGGCCATCGCCGCCGCCATGGTTGTTGTTGGGCAGCGCGCGGTCGTAGAGGCGGACGAGGAGTCGTGCCGCCGTCTGCGTTCCGATGTGTTCGCGGGCTTGTGCGCGCCGGATGGCCTGCTCGATCATGTCGCCGGCAACACCCCAGTCGATGGCCTGTCGGATTGCGAGGGCGGGAGACACCACCGGCACGCCATGCACCTCGTCGCGGTCCGCGGCCTCGACCAAGATGTGGTGGATCTGATACAGCTCACCGCCCGCTCGGCGGGGCCTGTAGCCCGGTGGGACGGCGATGTGGATTTTGCGCGGGTTCACGTCGGCCAAATCCCAGAGCAACAGCCCCGATTCCCCGGCGATCAATCCACGACCCTTCGCCCACAGCACCGCCTCCATCAGCTCCGTCTGCTCGTCGAACGGCACCGTCGAGATCCGGTATACGCCCTGAGCCCGCCGCTCGAGCACGCCAGTCGCAGCCATCCGACGCACCTGGTCATCCGCGACATCGACCCCTGCAGCCTGCGCGACCGTGAACAGACCATGCTGCTGCGCGGCCACTTCTAACAGACGAGCGACGGGGTTCTCCACGGGTAAAAACTCTAGCCCTGTACGCCACGATTCTACAAACTTTAGGAGACTCTCGCTCACAAAAGCGTGGCATGAGAGCATGCTTCTGTCCCCACTGGACCAGATCTCGGCCGTCAGGTGACGACGACGTCGGGAAGCGTCTGTTGAACGATTCTGGCGATGTTGCGGGCGTCGTCGATGCCACGGTGGTGAGTGCCCGCCAACCGGGGCGCTGGCAGACAGCGAGCCTGCGCGGCTGAGGTCCACCCGACACACCATCGAGTCGTCATCGATGCTGCGGCGGTACTACACATCGCGCCATGTATCGTATTAGGAACAATTGTTTCTTCTATGCAACACAACATGTAGGTTTCGCTCATGGATTTCGTGCATCCTGTCGAAGCGGTCATTCCCGGTGTGCAAGGCCGCGTGCTCGCGGTGCTCGTTGATGCGACGGCCGAACTCAGTCTGCGGACCTTGGCCCGTCTCGCCGGGGTGAGCGTCGCTCAGGCCTCACGGGTGCTTCCCGGCTTGGTCGAGCTTGGACTTGTCGAGCGACGCGAAGTGCCGCCTTCGTCACAGTTCAGACTCGTCCGTTCCAACGTCGGCGCGCGCGCCGTCATCGACCTCGCTCGCTCGCGGAACTCCGTTCTCGAAACCATCGGATTTGGAGCCGCCGCCTTACCGATTCCACCCGCGAGCGTGATCGTGTTCGGTTCTTTCGCCCGCGGCGCGGCCGGGCGCGAGAGCGATGTCGATGTCGTCGTCGTTCGTCCCAACGTAACCAGCGAGGACGACGAAGACTGGTCAGCGTCGATCGAAAACTGGCGCAACGAGGCAACGGCCACAGCCGGCAACACAGTCCAGATCCTCGAGGTCAGCGCCAGCGAGGCACAATCACGTTTGCGAAGCAACAAGCAGCTGTGGCGCGATATCCACCGCGACGGAGTCGTGGTCCACGGACTGACCATCCGCGAGCTCAGCGAGGCAATCCATGCCTAAGCCGATGCGCACCAAGCCCGTGTCCGGCGCTCAGGTTCGCGCATATACCGGCAACGCCGACGCTGCCGCGAGCGAGGTCGATCAAGGTCGCTTCATCGCTGCGACCAGCCTTGCCGTCCATGCTGCAATCAACGCTGCCGACGCATCGTCACGACCTCCGCAGGTACGCAAAAGTACGTGGCGGACTTATACAAACTCTGTCTAGTATTCAAGGCGTGAAGCGGCCGCCCGACCTGTTCGCCAGGGTGTCCGAGTGGCAGGACCTAGCAGGGGCTTGACCTAGTATTCAGGGGCGCTCCGTGAAGAGGACATGGGAGTTCGCTGCCGCCCACTCGCGCTCACGCACGCGGTTGTTTGCTTGCTGATCGTCACACGTGAAGCTGTACACCTCTGGCTTGGGCTCCTCTGGGTCCCGCTTGGAGGCGTGGCTAGGTTGCTTGGGAATTCCCACGAACTTGCCAAGGTTCGAGATGACGGGGTATCCGGATTCGAGTACACGGCTTGACTGGTCGGGGCGTCTTGCCAACAGGTACCGGTCGTGTATACGCGGATATAACGGTTCGAGGTACAACCTCACGTCGGGAAGCATCGCTGCGACAAGTTCGGCGCATCGCTGCCTCATTCGGTCCCGAACCTCTCGATAGCGCTGCGGAGCCACCCAGTGGAACCCGCCACGGACAACGACGTCGAGCGGTTCGGCGTCACGGGCCGCCCTTGCGGCAAGTTTCCGCAAGAACCACACGAGCCCAGTCGGCGGGATGTGAGGCTCGTCCCAAGTGAACGGGTTGAAGATATAGCTCTCGTAGACATTGAGTACGGGCGAGCGGGTGAACGGCTCAAGTACCTCATTCCAAATTCGTATCGGCTCCGCGCCTGGGTGGAATTTGCGAACTCGGGCGTCCTCGACCTCGCGCCGGAACGAACTGTTTATCAACTCCAAAGCGCCATTCAGTACCTTGGCCTTCTGCCTCCCGAGCATTTCAATCGCTTCCAACCTCGAGGAATCGACGAGTGCGGCGCATACCCGGATGCCGGACTTGTCGGGTGCCAGTACCTCGTCCGGTTCATCCAGACTGAGGCCCTGACGATGGAGTGGGCATCGGAGCAACGCCTCGCGCAAGTACCGAAACGAGGAGTCACGTCCGTCGTTGGCTCGCTCAACGATCGACTCATAGTCGAGTTCGCCGATGACGACCGAGCAGTGGCGCCGTAGGAACTCGGTCACATTTCGAGTATTGCACTCGGCCGGGCACGGGTCTTCCCAATCGCTGAGCGCTGGGTCGACAAGGATCCAAGGAAGCAAGGTGGGAGAAGCGGATGTCACCGCATCTCCTCCCACCGCTCTCCGAAGAAGCCACCTGGCCATGGGTCCAGCAACTGGCCTGACGGAGTGAGTCTCAACTCCACAATACTTGACTTGATTGAAGGCTCGTACGAATCGGATTCCTCGTCGTAGGTCTGGTTGTCAACGTAAAGGACGGTAACTGCGTCGGCAGGAAGCATCCCCTCGCGAATGAGCCGCTGAAGGCGAAGTAGCAGGTGTTCGCTGTGAGTTTCGATCAGAAAGCGATTGCGGTTCCTGCCTCTCACAGCGTTTCGGAGCACCTGTCCGACTCGTGCTTGCAGCCGAGGATGCAAGTGCAGTTCCGGTTGTTCGATGCAGATCAGACTGAGTTCGCGCTGATGGGCATCGATGATGAACGGCAAGAGTTGCGAGAGACCGAAACCAGCATCAGACGGGCTGATCGACACACCAGAAGCAAGGTGTCGAAGGCTTGGCACCAGTAGGGCTGGTACGAGATCCTCGACGATGTCCCCGGTCGGCCCCTTCCACAAATTCACCACGAGCTCATAGCCGGTCTCGAGATCGCTCAGGCTCCCGTTTACCTTGGCGAGAAGGTCGGGCCGACGAGCCAAGACGTTGACGGCGTGCCTCGATGGACATTCAGTCGCGGCGCTCGCAAGGAGATCGAAAAGGCCATCCCAAACCGGGCGTCGCGTCGTCGATCTCACCGGCCAGGACTATCCGATTGCAGCATTGCTCGACGACGACGGCCGGGCCCGCGACCAACTGGCGCAGTGGGGCTGGAGCCCCGAGCGAATCGCGCACGAACTGCCTGAACTGGTCATCGAACCCAAGCCGGGCGAGAAACTAACGGTTGACGAATCAGCCTGGCACGAGGTGTTCAGTTGGGTGCACAACGACCTAAATCACTACGGGCGAGACCGCCAGGAGTACACAGTAGCGGCCGACGATGCGCGCACTTCCTTGGGACTAGAGAAAGGGTGGGGGCCAGGAAAGACGAGGATGTACTGGGATCGGGCGATCGATCTCAACATCACAACCAACCGTGGCCGGGTGGAACTGGCGAGCCTCGTCGGGTGCAGCGTCGGCATGTTGAGGAGCGTGTGGCGCGTTCATGGCCCGTTGACCTCCCACGCGGGGATGGACCAGCCGGGCTGGAAGCAACGTTTCCTGGCCGCTCCGAATGAGTTACACGATCGCGAAGACCTACAGCTCGGGCAAGTGGAGACTGACGTCTGGACGTGGATCCAACGGCAACGATTGGCAATGCGCTTAATGACCTCCGCTGCAGACGACGACAGGGTCACACGCGATTTCGCCGACGGAGACCACGGCGCATGGGAAGGCGAACTCTGGGGCGAGTACTGGGACTGGGCCGCTCACTATGGGCTCTCGAGCCAGGAGGGCAAGTATCAACTTGGCCGGTTCGTTGTGGGCGCCTTCCGCTTGATGGAAAGCTCCACGCGGTTGTTCGGTCTGCCCCAACGTGGGGTGCCCGACCTTGTGTCGACGTAACCGGCACAATAATCGGGGCTGTCCGCATGCGTTGTTGGACGACGCGGGGACCCGGTGTACTTGTTGCGGCCACAGTCGCTGACTCGGCCACCGCCGTACGCTGATCGGGAAATCGGACGGTGGCGTGAGGAGGCCTGCGGTGAGCGAGCATGGAGCTGAGAAGCCGACGTCGAAGGTGGACAAGGCGAAGAAGGTTGGCAAGGTCGGTTGGGCTACTCTCAAAGTCGGCGGCAAGGTGATCAACAAGACCCAGCGAACAGTTCGCGACACGTCGACGACGGTTGCGCAGTACTGGCTTGGTGGTAAGAAATACAAGCGCGACATCGAGGATGTCAGTGGCCGCTTGTCCGACGCGTTGCAGCGCCTGGACGCTGTCCTGAAGGCCAAGAACGTCGAGATCGATCAGCTGCGCGAGATTCTTCGGGCAAACGGTCTGTCTCAATGACCACGAAGACACCTTGGGTCCTGAAGGGCAGCGAGGCAGAGATCGCTGAGTTTCGAGCTCTGACTGAGAAATTCGAGGCAATCTCCGACAAGGCAGCATCCCCGTACCTCGCCCGGCAGACACGTCCGGGTACCCCGCTGCTCGTCATCGCCGCGGCAGGGGTGGACGCGTACCGGTCGGCGGGCGAGACGCCGGAGCTTTTGAGCGATACCGACCTCGCCGAGGCCGCGCATCGAGCGGGACTCTCCAGCTTTGAGTTCAACACAGCCGATGCCGAGCAGTTGCGGGGCGCGTTGACCGCTGTACGGGGAGCCGCGGGCGAACAATGGGTCCTCGACCAACTTGCCAACGGTGGCATCGCCGCGCCAACGGGGTCCGTCACAGCCCAACTCATTCCGTTTACCACCCCAGGAACGGACCTCGTGTTTAGCGACCGTCAAGGTTTCGCCATCGTGAACGCGAACGTGAAAATTGCCAGCTCTGCAGAAGTGATCGCTCGACACTTCGCCGCCCACCCGGATGTGCCCGTGGTGTTCGCCTCGTCGGACGCTGCCGCTGACGCCGCTCGTCACGGTTTCGACGTCGTGTCGGCCGGCGAATCCGTGATGGGTCACCAGCGCGTCGTGGTCGACATCGGCAGGTCGTCAGCCGACTTCGATAGCGACGTGGTCTCGGGTCTGCCCCCGATGGACACTTGGGATTCGTTTGCGACCATGGCCGATTTTATGGATGCGATCCCATTGTTCTCGATGGGTGCGATTACCGTGCGGGCGGTACGCCGACTGCAGGCGGGCGAGGCTAAGGCGCAGGTCTTCGCTGGGGCACGCAGGGATGCGACGACTTCGATCATCGGTGCCAGCGTCGGTCATGCCGCCGGACACTTCACCAGTGCAGAGCCAGCGGTCGCGGTGATCTCGATGCTTGCGGCCACCTTGACTCAGGCGTCGCTGGCTGTTCGTGCAGGTTGGCGCGAGGCGGGCAAGTCTCAGCAGGCAGTCGCTGATATCGCTGACGAGATTGCCGACCGATACGCTCCGGCCGAGGCGGGCCACTCGCCCCTGTCGTGGCATCGAAGACTGCCGCGCGAGCTTCTACAGAGCTTCCTACCGGCAACTTCCCGAGAGCGAAGGACCAGAGCCCTCGAGACTCGCCCGCCAGCGTGATGCGCCCACGCTGGAGAAGGGTTGTCCTCCGACGATCTCGAGGATCGCTTCAACGACGCGTCGATCCTTCTCGCTACGGGTGATGGCACTCGCCAGGCCCCACGCAGACACTCGGCTCCGAAATGCCCGTACGCCGGCAGGCTCATTGCGGAGCAACTACTCACACTCGCCGCTGTCATTGTCGACATTGGCAGGCTGGCTGCCCCACCCATTCCTCCCCGCCCCGTCACCACCCGCGCGATGCGTGCGTTCGGCCCTCCGACCTCAGCAGTCGCGATGCGCGACCTTCGGGCTTTCGACCCGAAGCGGCCGTTGCGGCCGTTAGAACCGGTGGCGCTCGTCCGCTCCCGTAGGTCCTCGATGGTTCCCGTCCAGTTGGTCTCGGCCTGCTCAATTCGGACGACGACCGACAGCGCTGGACGAGCGCCGCCGACAGCGGCCGAAGACCAACGACCGCCTACGCCACCGTTGTGTTGACAAACCGTTGACAAGGGACAAGCAGAGAGGCCCTCTCCGCCGAACGGAAAGGGCCTCTGACCTGCTGGTTCTTGGTGGCGGGGGCAGGATTTGAACCTGCGACCTTCGGGTTATGAGGACGCCGGTCATCGTCTGCACTGGTCGGCTTCCGACAGCGTTGGTCCTGCTCAGCTGACAATTTAGTTTGTTCTCGGTCGGCGCTCGTCGGTGCTCATCGGCGCGTGTGGGTGCGATTCACGTTGACAAACCGTTGACAGGGTCCGCGTGGGCGTACCCATCAGCGCCGACGAACGCAGACGACACCAAGGTGCTCGTCGACGACCGGAGCCGGACGATCAAGGCGTCGTTGGCCGATGACCCCCGCCGCTTCTACAAAGCGGCCTTCGGAGCGACGGGACAGCTCGGGTGCTCGAACGCCGGACCGGGTGCCGTCGTGCCGCCGAGCGCGCCTGCTCATGTTCCGATCGGGGCGATGATCAGCTGCTGGATCAGGTCCTCGCGCAGCGTGAAATGGTAGGACAGGTCGACGGTTCCGCCAGGAAAGGTCCCGGTGATGTTGTTCGAGACCATCCATTCGTCTGGTCCAGTCGAGGTCACCTCTAGCAGGGTTCGTTCGTAGGTGAACTCGCTGGATGCGGTCTCCAGCCAGTGACGGATCTGATCGTGGCCGCGGGCTGTTTCACCGTCATCGGTGACTACTGCGGTGGAATTGAACGTGGCAAGCGCGGCGGCGGTGTCTCGGTTGTCGTGCGCTCGTTGGTAGCGCTGGATGATGTCGGGCAGCTCCGCTGTTGCATAGCGGTCGAAGTTTGAGTTGCTCATCGTGTGGTTGTCTCCTTGGTGGGTGCTGTCGAGATGGTGGTCGAGGTGGACGTCAGAGCGTTCGGAGCGTGCCGCCGTCGATGACGTGCTCGGCGCCGGAGATCGCCGCGGCCCGGTCGCTGACCAGGAACCCCACGAGTTCGGCCACCTCTTCGGGTTCGCACGGCCGGCCGAGGGGGATGCCGCCGAGCGAGGCCATCAGTTTGTCGAGCGCTGCCTGCTCGGAGATGCCGTCTGCTTCGGCGATCCGTTCGACCAGGCGCACGGCAGACGCGGTGCGGATGAACCCGGGTGCGACTGTGTTGACCCGAACGCCTTGGGGAGCAACCTCGATGGCGAGACCTTTGCTGTACGCGGTGAGCGCGGCTTTGGCTGCCGCGTAGGCGAGGGTCCCGTCGCTGAGTGGCATGCGTCGCTGGATCGACGAGATGTGCACGACGGCGCCGCCACCCGCGGCGATCATCGCCGGGAGTAGCGCCCGGTCGAGACGCACGGCGGCGAGGAGGTTGAGCTGCAGTTCGTGCTCCCAGTGGTCATCGTCGATGACCCGGAACCCACCGGCCGGAGTGGATGACCCGCCGACCACGTGGACGATCACGTCGACGCCGCCGATCGCAGCCATCGCCTCTCCGACCGCTGTGGTGCCGGCGGGAGTGGTGAGATCTGCGGCCAGGAAACGGTCGGGTTGCTCATGACCATCGGGTAACGAGCGCGCCGTCGTCCAGACGTCGAGGCCGTCACGACGCAGGACGGCAGCAACCGCGGCGCCGGTCCCCTGGGTGCCGCCAGTGACGAGGGCTCGTCGTGACCGGTTGGTGGCGATGGGCTTCTGCACGATGGATCTCCCGACTAGAGTTACTGCAAGAACTGAAGTGAGTAACTTCGATGTTAGCAGTAACTCGGAAGGGAATGTCATGGCCGGCAAGATTCGCCTCGAAGACCGCGAGTGCCCGCTCTCGTCCGCCCTCGGGCTGGTCGGCGAATGGTGGACACTGCTGATCCTCCACGACGCCTTCGACGGCTACACCCGCTTCGACCAGTTCCAGCAGAACCTAGGCATCTCCTCGAGCCTGCTGACGAGCCGCCTCAAGACACTCGTCGCCGAGGGCATCCTCGAACGACAGCGTTACCAGAGGAACCCGCCACGCCACGAGTACGTGCTGACCGACCTCGGGCGATCGCTGCGCCCGGTCATCGTGGTCCTGGCCGCGTGGCGCAACGCGCAGCTCGACCCCCGCGACCGTTCGATGGTGCTCGTCGACGCCACGACCGGCGTCGAGGCCGACCCGGTCGTCGTCGACCGGGCGACGGGCCGACGAGTCGACGGTGAAGACTTCGTCTTCGCCGCCGGTCCCGCGGCAAGCGCTCCCTTCATCGAACGCTACGCAGATCGACGTCGGCCGCTCGGAGCCTGAGACGCACCCACCGTGCAAGTCGTGGAGTCGAGCTCGACCTTCGGGTTGTCGACCCGCAGCCGCCAGCAGCCGAGCTCGGTCGGTAGCGCTCGTCGGCAGCCGTAGGCGGCAGGCGCTCCCACCCAGTCGTCCAGCGCTTCAATCCTGACGGCCGCTTGAGACGGCCGCCGTCCACGAGAGTCGACGGGCGCAGACGAAAGGATCTGACCCGCAGCAGACATTGCCTCGCGAGCCGAAGCCGCTCACGCGTCGGGGAACTGCCGTCGACGCGCGACCACGTCATCGAAGATCGCGTCCTCGGTCGCCAACGGGAACCCACCGGCAACAGCGACGGCGACAACCCAAAGATCGGCTTAGAGATCCTTGGCTCCGAGGCCGCGCCCGGTCCGCACGCACCACGCCCGCAGATCGGCGCCACCAACATCTACGCCAGGCGAACCGACAGATTCGCCCCCCCAGCGAAGAGATCCAGTCGTTCACCCACGGCCCCGTCGCGAAGAGCTTCAACCTGAACTACGACTCACTCCTCGACCAGGTGGCCGCCCAACGCGTCCGACCATCAAGCCTCTACGCCGCAGACGACGCCGCCCGCGCAGCAACCGAAACGCTCATCACCGAACCCGGGTACGACCCTGGCATCGTCAGAGGATCGACTGCGCCCGTGCCCTGGAGGACCTCGGGTGGCTCCTCCGAGTAGCGAAGGTCGACGTCCCCGTCTTCTACCGGTTCGCGGTCCCAGGCGCGACCTCTAAGCTGGGATGACGACCATCACCGACCTCGACGAATTCAAGGCGCTCGACCCGTTCTTTCGCATCATCGAGAAGGGGTGTGCGGGCGCGACGAATAGTTCTTCCGGGACACCGACCACCGCCGACGCGGACGCGAGGTATGAGTCATGCAGGTCATCGCGCGGGCACCTGCGACTCCCTTCGTATCCGAGGCGCCTGCGAGCTATCAGAGTGCCCGCGAGGCTCCGTGCGTAGGTTTGATCCCGTTCGCGCGATCGGGAGCGGTACATCGGTGGCATTCGACGAGCGATCCTCGGGCAATCGGCAGTGAGCGGTCTCCCGCGACACGTCGCCAGCACGCTTGTCGGGCGGGAGGCTGAGTTCGGGCGCATCGCCTCGTTCCTCGCTCAGGCTGCCGTCGGCGGCCAGGCGCTGCTCTTGTTCGGTGATCCCGGCGTCGGCAAGACCGCGATGTTGGATCTTGCGGCCGATGCCGCGGGCACGAAGGTCCGCGTGACCCGTGCGGCAGGCGCGGAGTTCGAGGCGAACCTGAGCCACGCAGGGCTGAACCAGGTCCTGCAGCCACTGCTTCGTGGTCTCGACGACTTGATTGGCCCGCATCGTGAAGCCCTGACGGTGGCGTTGGGTCTCGGCACGGGATCGGCGCCGGGTCGTCTCCTTCTGTCCACCGCGACGTTGCACCTTGTCCGACAGGCTGCCCGTGACGCTCCGCTCTTGATGATTGTCGATGACCTGCAGTGGGTCGACCGTCCGACCCTCGAGATCCTCGGCTTCGTCGCTCGCCGCTTGGCGGGTTCGCGGATCGGCTTCCTTGCCGCTTCGCGGTCAGGCACGTCGAGCTTTTTCGATCACGCCGGCCTTCCATTCCTGGAGTTGGGCGGCCTGGACCTCGAGGCGGCGTCCGAGCTCCTCGCTCGCGCCTTTCCTGACATGGCTCGACCAGTGCGTCAGCGGTTGCTCGCCGATGCCAAAGGAAATCCCCTGGCTCTCCTGGAACTCCCTGCCGCCCTGACAGCGCCACAACTCGCCGCGCTTGAGGCTCTACCAGCGGCGCTTCCCCTTAGCCGCCGTGTCCAAGACGTGTTCGAATCCAGGGTTTCAGATCTCCCGGCCGCGACGCGCTGGGTGGTCCTGTTGGCCGCCCTCGACGGCACGGGTGAGCTTGCTCCGCTGCGTTCGATCGTGGGCGATGGTGTTTTCGCCGACCTCGCGCCCGCGGAGATGGCCCGACTTCTGCGCATCGTTGGCATGGGCCGATTGTCGTTCCGCCATCCCCTAACGCGAGCAGCAGTTGTGGGAATGTCGACAAGTGAGGAGCGTCGCCTGGCACATCGGGCGCTGGGCGAGGCGTGGCGACATCATCCCGAGCGTTCCGTGTGGCACCTCGCCGAAGCGGCCATGGGGCCCGACGCGGAGGTGGCCGAGCTTCTTGAGCAAGCAGCGCATGGCCTCTTGCAGCGCGGAGACGCGCATGGGGCGGTCGCCGCACTCGTACGGGCAGCGGATCTCGGCCCAAGCGGCGTTGATCGATGCCGTCGACTGGCCGAAGGCGCGGTCATTGGCGCAAACGTGACAGCCGACCCAAACAGCGTTTCAAGACTGCTCTCGAGCGCCAAGGATGCCGACCCTCACGGAACGCTGTTGCTGCCAGCGGCGACGGCCAGTGCCGCTGTTCTCCTCAACTGGGAGGGTGACGTCGACACGGCGCACCGTCTACTTGGCTCGGCGATCGACGATTGGGCGGACCGGCCCGATCTGGATGAGGGACATCTGGTCGATGCACTCCTTAACCATGCGATGGTCTGTTGGTTCGGCGGTCGGTCGGAGCTCTGGGAGCCGTTCGACCGAACGATCGATCGGCTGGGACCACGCGTCCCAGGAGTCGTTCGGCTCTGGATCGATGCGTTCGCCGACCCTGCCCGAACATCCGATGCGACTCTGCGCGCGCTCGATTCGGCCATCGACCGGCTCCACGACGAGACCGACCCTGTCGAGATCGTTCGGCTGAGCATGCCTGCCGCCTACACCGACCGGATGTCGGGGCTGCGTGGTCCGCTCGAACGGCTCATCGATGGCGCCCGGCAGGGCGGCGCTGTCTCTTCGGGACTCGCGGCGATGTTCCAGCTCAGCCTCGAGGACTTCCAGGTCGGCCGATGGAACGAAGCCGTCAGCCTGGCGGAGGAAGGGCTGGCGAAGTCTTTGGCCAGCGACTACGGGCTCTTGACGCAGTTGTTTCGCTATTGCCGAGCGCTGGTCGCAGCGGCCCGCGGTGAGGACGAGACCGCGCGCGCCCTGACCGACGCAATGGTTCAGTGGGCGGCACCCCGACGCATCGAGACGGTAAACCGTTACGTGTGCCATGTTCGGGCGCTGTCGGCGCTTGGTCGAGGCGAGTTCGACACGGCCTACGAGCTCGCCACAGCCATCAGTCCGGCGGGCGCGCTCGCGTGGCGGATACCCGTAGCGCTCCGTGTCACGTTGGACGTTGTCGAGTCAGCCGAACGCACTGGTCGAAGCAGCGAAGCATCCGCTCATGCCAACGCAATGAGCGATGCAGGCATCGCTGCGATCTCACCAAGGCTCGCCGTGCTCGTCAACGGAGCAACGGCAGTTGCTGGGGATGACACCACCGCCGAAGCGCTGTTCGATCAGGCGCTCGCCGTCCCAAGCGCCGGGCGTTGGCCGTTCGATCTCGCTCGGATCGAGTTGATCTTCGGCGAGCGACTACGGCGCGCGCGCTCACGGCTCACGGCACGTCGCCATCTTTCCGCCGCGCTCGAGACGTTCGAGCGCCTCGGAGCTGAGCCATGGGCGGCGAGAGCGGCGAAGGAGCTGCGCGCCACCGGAGTTCCGACGGCGCCGCGCAACCAGTCCCGCCCGACCTCGTTGACGGCCCAGGAGCTTGAGGTCGCGACATTGGCTGCCTCGGGATTGACCAACAAGCAGATCGCCGATCGGCTCTACGTCTCCCACCACACCGTGGCGGCCCACCTCTACCGCGCCTACCCGAAGCTGGGAATCACCTCCCGGGTCGCGCTCCGCGATGCCCTGCACGCTCGCCCACAACCTGACGCCCCCCGACACCGGGTAGTCATGCGAGACAGATAGCGCAGCAGATGTAGCAACTTGACTGATGCGCCCGACGGCCCAGACATGGGACCCTTCCACCGATACGGCCGAACCGCGACGAGTGCCGACTCACACGCCGCGGTCACTTCAAGGGAGGGCTGATGGCGAAGAACAAGAGAATCCTCATCACCGGGGCAGGCTCCGGCTTCGGAGCGCTCGCAGCGATCGGGTTGGCGCAGGAGGGGCACGAAGTGATCGCCGGGGTGCAGATCTGGCCCCAAGCGACCGAACTTCGACGAAAGGTCGCCGAGCTCGGGTTGAGCAACCTCCGGGTTGAGAAGCTTGACCTGCTGCATCCCTACGACGTTCAGAACGCGTCGAGTTGGGATGTCGACATCCTCGTCAACAACGCCGCGGTCGCGGAGAGCGGGCCCATGAGCGAGATCCCGCTCGAGCTGGTCCATCGAATCTTCGAGGCCAATTTCTTCGGGCCGCTGGACCTGACCCAGCGGTTCGCTCGCAAGCTCGTCGATGAGGGTCGAACTGGCAAGGTCGTCTTCACCAGTTCCATCGGAGGCTTGATCGCCGTTCCGTTCGGCGGTCCCTATGCCGCGACCAAGCACGCGTTGGAAGCAATTGCCGGGGCGATGCTGGCCGAACTCGCTCCATTCGGCATTCAGGTGCAGGTCATCAATCCCGGCGGCTTCCTCACGGGCTTCAACGAGACCGAAGCCGAGAGCGCCTCGCACTGGATGGATGATCGAACGAACTACATCAAGCGAGCCGACGTGCAGGGCTTCTTCGACCAGATCCTCGGCGTCGACGAGAACCGGCTGGATCCCCAGTTGATGGCTGACGCGATGGTCTCGATCATTCCCAACGACACGGGCCTCTTCCGAAACGTCTTCCCCGACTTCACCGAAGACATGGTCAAGACCGTTCAGCGTGACACCTGGGAAGCGAGGATCGATCTGCGGACTCTGGAGACTTCGGCGGCGTCTCCCGTTACGACCTGTTGAGCGGCGGGCGAAGGCGAACGTATCCGAGTCGTCGCCTGCGCCCCGATCGGCTCTGCGCCGCCCGGCACGAGCCCGTGTGTTCCAACGATCCTGGCGTGATCACTGCCCTGTATCCCTTCGCCCGCGCGATCGACGCTGACCGCCGGCGAGACCGGTGAGTCGGCCACACCCACGCAGAGGCAGCGGACGACTCAGCGCCCAAAGCCGCGAGCTGGGGGCCGTCACGCCGCTCGAGCTCTACTTCGACCTTGTCTTCGTTCTCGGATTCACGCAATGCACCGCCCTCATGGCGGCCGAACCGACATGGGTCGGCATCGGGCGGGGGATGCTTGTTCTCGCCGCCCTGTGGTGGGCGTGGGTGGGCTTTGCCTGGCTCACCAGTGTCATCGACCCGGAGGAAGGCGTTGTACGCATCGCGATGTTCTCGGCGATGGCCGCGTTACTCGTCGTCGGGCTCTGCGTTCCTGAGAGCTTCGGGGCCCGAGCAGTCGCCTTCGCGGTTGGCTACGCCGTCGTCCGTGGCGCGCACCTGGGTCTGTTTCTCGTGGCGAGTCGGGACGATCCGGCGCTGCGCCGATCTGTGCTCGGCTTCGCCATCAGCTCTGCGACTGCCGTCTCGTTACTCATCAGCGCATCGCTCGTCGACAACGGCGCCCGGACGCTCCTGTGGTTGTGCGCGCTCGTGGTCGACTGGGTCGGGCCGCTCGGCTATGGCCTAGCGGGATGGCGGCTTACGCCCGATCACTTCGCCGAACGACACAACCTCGTCATCATCCTCGCCCTCGGCGAGTCGATCATCGCAATCGGCATCGCTGCACAGGTGGATCTCACTGCGAGTGTGGTCATCGCCGCGGTACTCGGCGTCGCACTCGCTTCGGCACTCTGGTGGATCTACTTCGATGTCGTCTCGCTGGTCACCGAACAGCGCCTGGCTCGTGCTACCGAGGGCCGCGACCGACGAGATCGATCACACGGCCCTCATGGACCGGGTGCGTGACCGCATCGTTGACAAACGTGTCTTGGGTTTGGTGAAGGCGTTCCTGAAAGCTGGCATCCTCACCGAGGATGGCATCAGCAGGGACACCGACACCGGCACCCCTCAAGGCGGCATTCTGTCGCCGTTGCTGGCCAACATCGCGCTCTCGGTTCTCGACGATCGTTTCGTCAAGGACTGGGACCACGACATGGCCACCACCCTGCAACGCCGCCAGCGTCGCAAACACGGTCGCCCGAACTATCGGCTGGTCCGATACGCGGACGACTTCGTCGTGATGATCCACGGCGAACGTGTCGACGCCGAAGCATTGCGCGATGAGATAGCAACCGTCCTGGCCACCGTCGGGCTTCGCCTCTCGGAAACCAAGACGACCATCGCCCACATCGACGAGGGCTTCGACTTTCTCGGCTACCGCATCCAGCGGCACCACAAGCGAGGCACCAATAAGCACTTCGTCTACACCTACCCATCGAAAACCTCGCTCAGCAAGGTGATGGCCACGGTCAAGGCCCGGTGCCGGATGGATCGAAACGAACCGCTCTCCGAACTGCTGCGCCGGCTCAACCCGGTGCTGCGGGGCTGGACCAACTATTTCCGCTACGGGGTGTCCAAGGCCACCTTCGGCTACCTGCGACGCCTACACCTGGGCAAGGGTCGTCAACTGGTTACGCCGCAAACATCCCCATGCCCAATTGGAAATGGCTCCGACGCCGCTACCTCCCCAGGTGGTGGCCGACAGAGGGTGACACAACGATGTTCGACCCCGGCGGCGTAGCGATCACCTACGCCACCTACCGAGGACAGATCCTCAACGTGACACCATGGGCAACGACCGTCACCACACCCGCATGACATGAACCTGTGGAGAGCCGGATGCGACGGAAGCCGCACGTCCGGTTCGGAGGACGGGCCGAGGAAACGGACCAGCCGAAACGCTGGCACCGCGCCTCGGTCCGATCCAACCACACCCACGGCAGCCTGCTCATCCAACAAGGCATCCCAGTGAAGGTCGTCAGCGAACGGCTCGGCCATGCCAACATCGCCTTCACGATCCAGACCTACCAACACCTACTGCCCGGCATGCAAGCCGACGCCGCCACCACCATCGAGCGTCTCGCCACACCCGTTCCCACGGACGCGACCCACACGGTGGAACATCGCAGGAACGCCCGGAAGAAGACCGCCTGAACCGAGAGAACACCCCCGGCAACGATGAAGACCCAGGTCGCTGACCTGGGTCTTCATCACCCAATTGGTGGCGGGGGCAGGATTTGAACCTGCGACCTTCGGGTTATGAGCGGACTACCTGCTCAGCGGCCATTCTGCCTGCTCAGGACCCATTTCGCGTTCCCCGTGACTCCCCGCTGCTCCCCTTGGTTTACCGCTGTCCTGGTACATCGTTGGTACATGACCGGCCCGCGGCGACGGTCACTCAGCGTGACGTCTCGTCGGTTGTCGCTCCGATGGGCGGTTCGCAATCAGCCGTACGCCGCGTCGGCGTGGAGTTCGACGGTCGATGTGGTTGCATCGATCCTGGTTGGGAACGCGTCGAACCAGCCGCGTTGGCCGAGCAGCACCGCGAACGGCAAGCGCCATCGGCCGCGCGCCCCGAGGTCGAGGCTCCACGGCGCGGCCTCAGCATCGTCGTCGGGTGATCGGAGCTGCAGGCTGACGCGAAACACGGGGGTCCGTTCGAAGCCTCCCCCGACGCTCAGCGGTATCTCGTACAGCGGTTCGTCGGAATCGATGTCGACTCCCAGCCACGTGAACAGATCGGCGTTCGCAATCGAGATCGGCGAGCCGGAATCCAACACACCGAGCACCGCCGGCAGTTCAGATGCGACAACCAGCGGCACGACAGGGCGCAGGATCGCTGAGCCGTCGACGTGAACTGGCTCCCCGAGGTCTTGATGGGCGTAGACCCAGGTGCCAGGCATCGACGACGGCGGGTCAGCCCAGCCCGACGAACAACGGATCGTCCGCACCCGGCACGCGTTGCACTGTGTGCGCATGCACGCCCGCTGCCTCGAGACGCTCGAGCAGCGAGCCGAGCTCTTCGGAGTCCGCGACCACGTCCCCCGCGTCGTCCAGTGCCACCCAGCGGCCCCGGAAGCGTTCGACGAGATCTGCCCTCATGCTCCGCAGACTACCGCCGCACCGTTCCCCACCGTGCCGTCATCGGAAACCAAGGCCGTGGCGTGATTGGCAACCGAACGTCGTGGCACCGTTCACCGACATCTTCGAGCGGCCACCGTGTCCACCGCAGTCCGTCCCACCTCGAGCAATCCGCGACCATCGGGCAAACCCGACATCCATAGACAGCGAGTCGATGACCAGGGGTTTCGAGAAGGCCGTTGGTACATGCGTGGTACATGACGAGCTGACCGCGTCGCCGATGAACGATAAAGCCCTGGTAGATCTCGCGATCTACCTGGGCTTTCTTGGTGGCGGGGGCAGGATTTGAACCTGCGACCTTCGGGTTATGAGGACGCCGGTCATCGTCCGCGTTGGTATGCGCTGGACCGCGTCAGTCCTGCTCAGCGCACGATTTTGTTTGTCTTCGGTCGGCGCTCGTCGGTGCTCATCGGCGGATGTGGGTGCGATTCACGTTGACAAACCGTTGACAGGCCGCGATCGGCCCTACCCACCAATGCCTACGGGCGCAGACTGGATCCGGGCACGACCTCCTATCCTGCCGGTTCAGGTGCACGGACAATCGTGACAGTTTCCCGCACGGCTGGGAGGAACATTGGGCCGCCGACCGTCATTTATCCGAGCCGTCGCACGCAGATCGCGGCGACCGCTGGGGCCGGTAGCTCTCGTCAGCGCCCGTAGGTATTGGACTGCCCGCGTCCACTCGACCGCGGTTCGCTCATCTGGGACAACAATCGACGCCGGCAGTCGACGGCTGACGAACAGCAGTCGAGCGCCGACCACCACGACGCTCGATCACCATGACGAAGCCAGTATGAGCGAGCCCTCCGAAATCATCGGTGCCCCTCGCGCAAGACGTTGTCGATGAGCTTCGCCGCCGGCGGTGTGTCGAAAACTGCCACGTCGAGTTCGTATCGCCACGCGACCTCAGCTAGTGACCACTCGTCGGGGCGCTTGTCGAACGTCTCGCGGTCGGTGATCACTCCGAGAGCCATCAGCCCCGCGACGCCTTTGAGCCAGGTCTCGTCCGTGAAACCGAAACGCTTGTTCCGGTCTTTGGCATACAGGTCGACGAGGTTGTCTTTGCCGTGCTCTCGAAGCTGCTCTTGTTGTAGTTGCAGCAAGACGATGAGGGCCATCAATTCGCTGGCCGTCAGCAACGGCAGCCACCCTTGGCGCCACAGCGAGATCGGTACGTTGCAATATGTCTTCTCGTCGTCGTACGGATCGATGTAATCCTTGACCTCGCCGCGCACCGACAGTTGATGATTGACTGTGACGCTTCCCCCCGCCCGGGTGATGTAGTGCTGCGTGTGCAGCCAACGCAGGGCATTGCGGATACGCTCCGCGCCGCCACCCGGGGGATCCGCGAGCAGCATCATTTCCGCCCACCGTTCTGGGTCAGGGGTGAAAGTCGTGCCCTTCTCGCGGTCGCGGGGGCTCACGGCAAGCAACAGCGACAAGTACACTTTGACCCGAACCCCACCGCCGGCGCCACCGCTGCCGATCGCTAGGTCGTAGAGCGCAGGGGCCTCACCGCTGGCCGGACGGTAAATCAAGCGGGGGTCGAGCCGGGCACCCTTCCTTGCTGGGCCGGTGCGTGCGGCCCACTGACGGATCAGCGTCATCGGATCGTGCTCGGCGTGCGCGACACTCGCATGAACTTTTTTCTGCTCGGCTTGTCCGGCGGATGGCTCCGGCGGGGCCCGATCCTCTTGTCTTTCCATCTGGTTATCTCCTATATAGGTATGCAGGAGTGCCCGAACGCCAAAGGGCTACGGTCCCACAGATTTCTAAGCTAAACCTATCGGTTTGTGCTCCCGACTCCACTGATCTCCTGACGGGCTAGATCGCTGCGTTTGCCCAGGTCGCGCCAATTGCAGCCCTGAATTCAAACGCATACTTCCTGCCGAGCACCCGCCGGGTGCAGACAGGAAGTATCACCGATGTTCCACATCGACCCCCACACCGAACTGAATTTGCCCACCCGAGTCACACGAGAAGTCGACCCTGACCGGCTCGAACGCCTCGCCCGCGACAACGGACCTGAGTTCTCTGCCGCGTTGTACGACGCCGAGGTCCGCGGAGACATGAAGGGGATCTTCTCGGCGACCACGGTGTACCTGCGCACGGCGACGGCCACGCCCGTGGGCCGCAGCCGGGACCGTCTCGTGCTCGGAGCAGCGCTCGCCCAGGTGAGCGACCCGAAAACTGTGGCAGACCTCGCGCTCATCCCGCAGCAACTGGACGACGCCCTGATCCTTGCCGAGCTCGTGGCAATCGACTTTGGGAGCCGCAAACCGAACGCCCTCGACTGCCCCTTCGCCCAAGCCCATCGACGCGCCGAGATCATTAAGCGCGAGTTGCGCGCGATGTCGGCCGGCACGCCGAGCAAGCCATGGGAACTCGCCCGCGAGCTGTCGCTCGGCGGAGCGCTCCATGTCGCCGAAGCAATTGCCAAAGCCTTGACGGGTACCGGGAATGGCGCCTACGCCGAGGTCGCAGCAGCGGCCGTCCGCCGACGGAACTTCTCCGATCCCCGCGCCGCGATCGAGGCCTGCGACGCAGTGCTCGAGCACGGACCGAACTCGGCAGCGTACAACTGCAAGGCGGCAAGCCTCGGCGACCTCGGTACGTACCGAAACGCGTTCGAGAACGCCTGCCTTGGTCTAGCTGTCAAGCCGAACGACTACTCAGCCTGGACCAGCCGTCGGGCCTTCGCCAACGCCGGGTTTCAACTGCACAACTTCTTTGACGCCATCATCCTCGCCTACAAGCTTCGCATCGCCCCTCCGGGACGCGGGAGCGACTATCTGCGCTACGCCGAGGAAATGGCCGCGGAGGCGCTGACACTCGCCGGGCGGCGAGACCTCGCCGAACTGACGCTCAGCCGGGTGAGAATCGCAGATCGGCGCGGTCTGCTGGTCCGTAGCTGGGTTGACGACAACGCGGTGACCAAGTGAGCGCGACGCTCGATGCTCTGGCTGTCGGAGTGGAGGCGGACGTGCCGGTCGCCCTCCGCGGGCCGCCGGGAGTCGGAAAGTCGTCGCTCGTCCGCTTGTTGGCAGAATCGCTCGGGTACCACCTTGAGGTCGTGATCGGTTCGCTCAGGGAGCCGAGCGACTTCGCCGGGCTGCCGATTATCCAGGCCGACGGCAACGTTCGGCTCGCACCACCCGCGTGGGCAGTGCGAGCCAACGCAGCAACGGGCGGAGCGATCGTGCTACTCGACGAACTGACCGCAGCGAGCCCGGCCACACAGTCCGCGATGCTGCGTGTAGTACTCGAGCGGGTGGTCGGCGATCTGACGTTGGAGCCGCACGTCCGGATCGTCGCCGCCTACAACGATGCGGTCGATTGCGGTGGCTACGACCTCGAACCGCCTGTCAGATCTCGGTTTTGCCACATAGAAGTGCGAGCGCATGCGGACAAATTCGCTTCGGGCCTCCTCGGCCAGTGGGCAACCCCGACCACGGTTCGCCGACCCGACAACGCCCACAACGTTGAACGACGGTGGCGGGCGTGTGTCGCTGGCTTCATCACGGCGAGACCGTCCATGATCCTGACACCGCCGGAGCCTGGGACGACTGGAGGCTACCCAACACCTCGTACCTGGGAGATGGCGGCAAGGCTGGGAAGTACCGCAGAGCACGCCGGCGCCGACGACGACGTGACCACGATACTCCTTGCGGGGGTGGTCGGTTTCGGTGCGGCAGCCGAGTTCTGGTCCTACCGGCGGCAGCTCGACCTGCCCAACCCGGAGGCGTTACTCGAGACCCCAGCAGCCATTGGCGAACACCTCGACCATCACCGACCGGACCGCGTCATGGCCATCCTGGCCGCCGTGGTCGACAACTTCATCGCACGACCCTCGAGCGAGCGCTGGGTCTCGTTGTGGGAGATCGCCGCCTTGAGCAGCGACAAAGGGTTCGGCGATCTCGTCGTCTGGTTGTTCCGACCCGCGATCACTCAGATGCCCGCCGGAGCGCGCGTGACGAATCAGTTGAAGAGCGTCGCGGCCCAAATGGGTAGCGCAGCATGAACGGCGGGCACCACACCCTCAACAGCGAGGAACTCTCCGTACTCGCCAGAGCGCGCTTGCGGGCGCTGTCGCAGATGCCGTACTTCGCCGCGTTGCTGATGAGAATGACGTGGGTCGCACGTCCAGGAATAGGCACGATGGGATGCGACGCACGAGCGCGCGTTTACGTCGACCCTGAGATCCTCGACCGCTGGAACACCGAGGAATTGGCGGGTACTCTTCTCCACGAGAGCATGCACCTTGTCCGCCACCATCACGACCGGTGCAATGACCAACGGGCAGACCCTCAACTCTGGAACGTCGCCGGCGACCTCGAGATCAACGACGACCTCACAGCCGCACATGTGCGGTTGCCGGAGGGCTCACTTCAGCCTCCGAAGTTCGGTCTCCCGACGGGAAAGAGCGTCGAGTGGTACTACGAACACCTTCCCATCAACGCCCACACGGCATGTTGCGGAAGTGCTGCAAGTGGCGCCGCCCCCGCTTGGGAACTCGGTGACTCACGCGAACCACCAGGTATGGACGAGCTGGACATCGAACAGGTTGTCCACGAAGTAGCTGCAGCCGTGAAGGCCGCCGGCTCGGCTCCCGTTGGGCTCCGGCGATGGGCCGAGGCGAGCACGCACACACAGGTGCACTGGAGACGCCAACTTCGGCGCGCCTACACCAGGGCACGTACGTCCACGATCGGTCAGGCCGACTACTCGTACGCCCGCCGATCGCGACGCGCCAGACACACGGACCAGGTTGTGCGGCCAGCGATGGTTCGGCCCGACGCCCGACTTGCGGTCGTGATCGACACCTCCGGCTCCATGAACAGTCGCCTCCTCTCCGTCGCGCTCACCGAACTCCAATCAATCCTCGCGATGGATCATCAGCCCGTTGACGTCGTCGCGTGTGACGTCAACGCTGTCGTCACCCGCAACGTCCGAAAGCTCTCCGACTTCGAAGTCATCGGGGGCGGTGGCACCAACCTCGGCATCGGGTTGGCCGCGGCAGCGAACCTCAAGCCCGCTGCGACGGTCGTGATCACGATTACTGACGGGTATACCCCGTGGCCGCCGCTGTCGCCCAGTCGCGCGCGACAGCTTGTGATCGTCGTCGGAGACGGTCCCACCGGTCCCGAGTGGGCGACCACGGTCCGCATCTCGGACCTGGGGTGACTGCCGACCGGCTGCGACTCAGATCCGCTACGTCGAGAGGAATGGAGCACCGCTCAGATAGATCGATCACCCTCGGTGGGCGTCGGAGGACCGCCATCAAGTCCTCACGACTCGTGCCCCCGACGACCCTGCGTGGCTCACAGACCTCGACCCACATCTGCAAGGGCGCCACGACTTTGGAGCAACTGCTGACAACCGAGGAACTCGCGGACCTCAAGGCAAGCGGCTGGCCGCCGGCGTGGGATCGTCTGTCGCAGAAGCCGGTCGATGAGTTGTGGAAGCACTCCAAGCAGGCCGCTCGGCGGTTCGCCCGCAAGCCCCGGCAGGTGAAACCCAAGGCGACGGCTGACTGGGGCGGACCAGACGGGGGCGATCGGAAAGTTGCCGCAGTCCTTGCCCGGCAGCCAGACCCGTGGGCAGCAATGACGCTCGGCGAATTGTGGGAACCGGTTGGCTACCAGAAGCGGAGCTCGCTTGAACAGCAGTGGATGATCGCGATGGGGATGGGCGGCTCTGACGGGCGGACCCAGGACATAGACCGACGCAACCCCGACTCCCCGCTGATCGTGCCCACACGCAAGCCGACACCACGGAGGCCGCTCGGGGAGCCAGCCTTCGCACTGCGGTTGTCGTTGGATCCTGCGTCGATCGGGCGACCGCCGGATCGACCAGTCGAGCCGTTCCAGTCCGACTCGGGATGCGACGCACCTTTAGCCCCCTCGACCGCCCACACGCGCGTTCCGTCGGGCTCACGCCAGTGCGGATGGCGACTCCGAGTCGACCCGCACGTCGCGCCGCGCGCCGCCACAACGCGGCGTCGCCCGAGCTCCGTGGTCGATCGCCACGTTCTCCCACGGCGACTTGGCACTTCGAATTTCCGTTGACAAACCGCTGACAACAGCGGCTCCCGGGGCCAAGACGGAGGGCCAGCGCCCTTGCGAAAGCCTCCACCACACCCGGGGGACGCATCACTTCTACCTTGTAGCCGCTGCCCCGCCGAACTCTGGAGCGTGACACAAGCTAGCGAAGGAAGCGCCCGAGCATTGGATTCGCAAGTGTTCGCTGAAGTCGGACCGAGCTGTTGCAGGGCTCCTCACGTCGCCAACCCAAGCACCCAGTCGAAATACTCGGCGACATGCTCGGTGATCTCCCGCACGTTGCGAAACGCCTGCTTATCGATGAAGCCGCGGTCGTTGAGCGTCGGCAGCACGACGTTGCCGTTCGCGTCGATGAATTCGAGGTGCTCAGGATCGTCGACGTAGCCGTCGAAGATTGTCGGCGTCAACGTGCCTGGCACGGCGAGCACGTGTGACAGCGCCGGCCACGGCTCGTAGGCAAGTTCGGACTCTGCGGTCGGCTGGTCGACGATGCGGTCGACGATGATCCTGCCAATCACTCGGAACTGGGGCATGTCGCCGGGTTGATCGGCCGACCAGTTGATCGCGTACACCCGATCGCCGGGCTGCACCGGCCGAGTGCCGAAGTTGTCGCTGGCATCGTGATCAAATGCCCGGCTGTACCCCTCGTTGATCACCTGCTCTTGCGTGCGGAGCAGCGTCTTGCGGCTCCAGTTGTGTGTCCAGTAGCGGGGCCACGGCGGTCTCCTTCGGTCGTTGGCATCCTATGTATCTCGTCGTCGTAAAGTCATTGGGACTGTGGCGAGGGATCTCCGCTGCGGTAGTGCCGGGCGGTTTGGCGGACGTCGCGGTCGCTCATCTTGCGGCGGTTCGCTCGACGCGCAACATCGCGTGTGTCGAGGTGTACTGCGACGGTCCTCGGATGAATGCCGAGTTCGCGGGGCGAGGTACGCCCTGTCCATCAGAGGTGGGGCTCGCCAGCTGTGCTTCGGACAATCGCAACTTCTTGCCCTGCCAGTCGACTCCGAGGAGCGTGAGGTACCCCAGAGAAGTCCCCGATCGTCGCGTTTGGCCCGTAGAACTTGACGACCGCAATACACTCTCGGCCTCGAACGTCCGCCACGGGTGACAAGAGTCTGGGGGCGCCGGGCACGACTGTGCGCCTGTTCCGCGGTGTCACATCCCCGCGCGACACTGCTCACATGATGACCGGACAACAGGCGATAGCCATTCTTCGCGGGACCGACTTGCTCGGCCTCCGCGAAGCCCTCGAGGTGCTGGATTGGTTGGCGCCTATCGTCGAAGCCGCCCCCGACGACCCAGACGCGCGAGAAGCGGCCACGTCGGTGATCTCCCGAATGCCGCGTGATGAGCTGGCGGCAGTTCTTCTCGACTGGTGGTTCGTCGTGACGACGAACGGACCCCCGCCACTTGGATGGGTCCATCATCTTCCCGAAGTCGTCCCGGAGCCTCTTCGCAGCGCAATGGCGAGCGCAATCGAACTATCCCATACGGGCATGTCGGTACCAGTTAGCGATTGGATTCGGCAGAGACGGACGCTGCCACGCCTGCTCCAAGGGCTCGACCAATACCTCGATCTCGACTGGTACGGCAAGAGCAAGCTGCCTGGTGAACGCGAGGCCTGGGCGTGGCTTCTCAGCGAACTCGATCCGGTTGTGGCGGCGCTGCGTGAGGATCGTCCCTCTGACCTGTTCGAACTCGATCGACGGGCCCTCGAACGGGAGCTCGACAGGACAACAATCCAGCCGAATTCGCGGCGATGGAATGAGATCGTTAAGCGAGCGGAGGAATGCGTGGACGGCGTCAACAACATCATCTCCGTCCAAACCATTGTGCAGCCATGGATTCGACGAGCCGAACCACCGCAGATTGAGCGCGCTCCGAGCGTGGTCGGGGAAGCAGTCGGGCACCTCGACGTTCACGTGGTCGCAGCACTCGTCGACTCTGAGGAAATCCCATGGCACTCGGCGGCTCCTCGGGTGTCTGAGCGCCTGGCGGCGATTTCCCAAGAATTGACCGAACCGGACCTGTCGTGGCTCGCTTCGGTTGCGGACGGCTGGCTCACAGAGGCCACGGCCATCACGCTAAAGGTTCGAGTACCGGCGGTCGAGCACATGATCGCCCTGCGGCACGCTGTTGAGCGCGAGATCTCGGAGCTACGAACCGCCGGCGCAGACGCTGACGATGTGGAGCTGCTCCTGCTCGACCACGACCTGTCAGGTGCCCGACAAGCGCTACAAGAGGTCAAAGAGGCACGCCAACTCGGCCGACAGTCTGATGCCCTGGCAAGCAAGCTCGCGGAGCTGCGTCGCGCTCTCGACAGTGAACACGCCGTCCCAGAGAACTGGATCCCGCGGATCGACGAAGCAGCAGCTTCTCTGGCGCACGGCGATATCGATACCGCAAAGCGGCAGGTGAACATGCTCGAGCTCGACCTTCGCCGAACCCGTCGAGCCGATGAAATCGACGAGCTCACGGCGCTCCGGGTCGGGCTGGTCGCGTTCGCCGCGCCGGCTGTCGTGATCGCGGAACTCGATACGCACCTCGGCGAGCTTGAGGCGGATGGTGACACACGCGTCAACCGCGAGTTGCAGCAGCGGCTGCTCGAACGTCTCAACGCTTTGCGCATCCAACGTCAAGGCGAAGCACACGATCAACTCGCTCAGATCCACGCGTTGCTCGAGACCAGCAGTGATGTCCTTGCGGAGCCGGACCGACACGACTTCGAACTGCAGTATGCCGAGCTGGAGATCCTCGTCGTGGCCGATGAGATCATGGAAGCGCGGCGCCTTGGGGCGGAGTTGCTCGCCGCCATCCAGGACAAGCGGGTCCTGCGATGGAGCAGGCAGGACGGAGAATCGAGCCTCGTCGACCACGTGGTCAACTTCTGCACGCAGGAGCTCGACTTTGCCGAAGACGACGTTCGGCGGCTGTACGTCGCTGCCAAGACGAAGCCGTTTGTTATCCTCGCTGGCCTCACAGGATCGGGGAAGAGCACGATCGCCCGTCTGTTCGCTGCCGCACTCGGAGCTGATGCTCGCAACGCCAGGTTCCGGCGGATCGCAGTCCGCCCCGACTGGATCGATCAATCCGACGTGCTCGGAATGGTCAACCCAATCAGCAACCGATTCGAGCCAGGGTGGTTGGCGATCACCGCCCGGCAATGCGAGCGCAACCTCGACCAGCTTCACGTGGTGCTCCTCGACGAGATGAACCTGGCACCCGTGGAACAGTACTTGGCCGAGTACCTTTCGGCGCTCGAAGAGGCCCGCTCCGGCGCCGATGGCACCCGCCTGCCGCTCTACTCCGAAGGCGCGCGACCGATCAACGGCGATGAGTGGCCATCATCGCTGCCATTCCCCCGGAACCTCGTGGTGATCGGCACAGTGAACGTCGACGAGACCACACGTGCGTTGTCAGAGCGCGTTCTCGATCGCGCCAATGTGCTCCAACTGTCGATCGCGATGTCTAGCGCACACCACGGCTCCACGACCACCCCAGTACGTCCGTGGCACGTTCCATTCTCTGAGTGGGATGCAATCTGCACGAACCGTCCCGACCCGAATCATCACGACTTCCTTGTCGTGATCGGCGACGTCCTCCATTCCATCGGGATCGGCGTCGGCGCTCGTGCACACGTCGAGCTAGAGAAGTTTCTTGCGAACGCAGCCGGTGTGCTGCCGCCCGATGTGGCACTCGACCTTGGTGTGCTGCAGCGGATCATCCCCAAGGTCCGAGGCTTCAAGCGCGACCTTGCCAACGGACTCGATGAGCTGCTGGAAAAGCTCGAGAAGCAGTCTTGTCACCGTTCCGCTCGGGTGGTCGCTCGATGGCTCGATTCGTCGGTTTCCGACGACGAGTTCATTGACGGAACTGATGCGCGCATCGGTCTGCTGCGGTGATGATTCAGGTCTACTCGCGATCAGGCTGGCGACCGCTTGATCGTGGCCTCGCAGCACCTCTGGTCGACGAGATCGAGCGCATCTTGCTGCGAGGCGCACCAGGTTCCACGCTCAGGGTCGGCGGCATCTCGGTGACACTCGGGTCCAATGGCGAGGGCTCGCTACGACTCACCGATCACACGGAGCTCAACGGGCACCTCGGGTTGATGGAGGTGACGGACGGACTGGGCGTAACTCTGGGCGAGGTCGAAGTCGTGCCCGGCAAGGTCTCCCAGCCCTCCTACGAGGCGCTACGTGCCGACCTCGTGCGCATCTGGGGAGACCTCGTCTTCGACCCTAACGGCGTCACTGCCGTCAGCGCGCGGCCGCCATCAGCTGCTGAGCTCCTAGCCCGGATCGAGCGCCCGCTGAACCAGATCGTCGAACAGCCGGCCGAGCGACTTGTCGCTTCGACCGGCATCCGACGCCTCGATCGAGTTCGCAGCGCCCGCGAACTCCGGCCCGCGGTGGTGCTCGCCGGACAACGTGGAGTCCCTGCACGCACGCGTGTGCTCGAACGATCGATCGATACTCCCGAGCGGCAGCTGGTCGTCACCACACTTCACCTGCTGAGACAGCACGCTCGCCGCGACCCAGTCGGTGCTTCAACGGCACGCCGAATCGATCGTCTTCTGAACGACCACTTCGGCGATTGCCGCCTGGCACCGATCCGCTCACTCACGTGGGGCATGCGTTCCGACCCTCGCTACCGCCAAGTGCTCGCCGTACACGAGATCCTCAATCGGCTCCACCTACACACCACCGAAGGGCCCGGTGAACTCAGACTCGGGGTACGCGGGATGATCCGGCTGTACGAGTACTGGGTGTACCTACAAGTACTTCTCGCAGCGCGCGACCAGTTCGGATCGCCGCATGCGCCAGGCTTCGACGTACTCGCGGTGCACCAACTTGGCGCGCATCGCCGGCTCGAGCTCGCCGCCGGAACGACCGTGAGCTTCCCCGGTGACATTTACATCGCATTCGAGCCAGTGATCAAGGCGAACAGCGCGGGCTGGATGAACATCGAGTACGTGCCGCACCCCGATCCCATGCGCCAATCGCAGCTGATGGCAACTCCCGACGTCGCCGTCCTTCACGACGGCGAGAACCCCCGGCTCACTATCATCGATGCCAAGTACGTCGGGCGCGGCAACGTCGAGCGAGCCGCCTCTACCCTCCACGAGAAGTACGCGCGTATGCGACTCCGAGGACGTCCGATCGTCGACCATGTCTACGCTGCGCACCCCCACGACGGGTTCACGGCGAACTGGGCCGGCTACGGCCACTTCGGAATCACGCCAGGCGTTCGAACGAGTGTCCCGCTCCCAGTCGTAGGTCGACGATCCGTCGACGTGCACCTCGCGGATGAGGTGGACGCCAACGACGGTGGGCCGACGCACCGCGAAGTCAACCCGGAGTCCGTGAGCATCGTCGTCGACCAGTACTGGATGTTGCGTCACTTGGGCGGACGGCGCATCGGGCTCGGCAGCCTGCGACAGATCGTCGCCGGTGGACGCGCGGTCAACAGCTGCGAGATCGTCATGCCCGACATCCCGCAGCTCCGCGGGTTCGCCGCAGCCGCACGCCGAGACGGCTGGAACGTTCATTGGACATCGTCGGCTGAGCGAGAGGCACAGATCGAGGAGCTGCTCGAACTGGTCGACTACCACCTCGACGACGGTCGAGTAATCGTCGTCAGCGGCGATGACTCGTTGATCGAGTTTCTGCCGGGCTTCTTGGTCGAGTTGTGCACGGACCTCTCCCGCGTCCCAACTCTTGCATGAAATCCGTGGCCAGGACTTGTCGTGGCAGAGTCGCTGCAGCGGCGCGAGTCGTCCGCGCACTCTGGCTCCTCGCGTCATAGCAAGCTGCGTTGCTCGCACGTGCTAGTACCAGCCGTCTCGTTCGCGCATCTGACACGACCGCCCAACTGCGTGGTTCGAGCTGGAATACCCTCGCGGCGCCGGGGCCAGACGTAGCGACCTGGCATCTCGCCGCACCGACAGTCCGGGAACCCAGCTTTCGAACGCCGTCAGTGGACCCCGCAGGCGTCGCTCTAGTACTCGGGTGCGTTGAGCTCTTCGATGCAGGCCATGCACAGCAACCGGTTGTCGAGCTCCATCAGATCGTCAATGTCGTGGACGATCTTGCATTCAACGCATTTCGCTTTGACGCTGGCGGGGAGTTCGGCGAGGTGGTCTTCGTAGTCGGTGGCGCTGCGCATCCATTCCGGGACGGTGATCTCGCGCCGGTCGGCTTCGGTGC
The DNA here is from genome assembly GCA_031404635.1 of Ilumatobacteraceae bacterium. GTDB lineage: Bacteria > Actinomycetota > Acidimicrobiia > Acidimicrobiales > Ilumatobacteraceae > JAENVT01. The sequence goes on along the minus strand of JANNHY010000033.1, from coordinate 1,897 downwards.
GCAACGCACGAATCTGTTGCGCTTCGACCGATGTCGGATGCCAGTTGCGGTCGCTGGCCTGCATTTCTGTGAACCGGCCGATCTGATCGGTGAGGTTCGAGTCGGTGAGCTGCTGTACGGCGCGCTGCTGTCTGGTAGGTCGCATCGGTGTCCCTTCGGAGAAGGCCGTTCACGCTACAGCCCGACTGCATACGACGCGCGTGTCAAGGACGCCTGTGCCGAACCCCAGCGCTCGCGGATATGTCCCGGCCGTTCACCGGCAGACTTCCCCTACCGCCGGCTTCTGGACATCGCCGAAATGCTCGGGCTCGCCTCGTGGATCGTGCGACCTTCGGGTTTTCGACCCGAAGCGGCCGTTGCGGCCACTAGAACCGGGGGCGCTCGTCCGCTCCCGTAGGTCCTCGATGGTTCCCGTCCAGTTGGTCACGGCTTGCTCAACTGGGACGACGACGAACAGCGCTGCGCGAGAACCGACGACAGCGGCCGAGCGCCGACGACCGCCTACGCCATCGCCGTGTTGACAAACCGTTGACAAGCGGCAAGCAGAGAAGCCCTCTCCGCTGAACGGAAAGGGCCTCTGACCTGCTATTTCTTGGTGGCGGGGGCAGGATTTGAACCTGCGACCTTCGGGTTATGAGCCGTAAAGCGGTGCTGTCACCCAGTGATGCCCTGTGCCACCTCATGCCATCTAGCAGGTCTTTCGCGATTTTGGAATGTCACCTGGTGGCTGTGGATAACGCCGTGTGTCACCTGATCCGTTAGAAGTTCCGTTAGAAGTTCTGCCTAGAAGATCGATCTGCCTGCTGCAGACAAGTCAGGCTTTCAGACCGATCGCGCACCGTCACTCGCCGTCGTCGTAGAGGACCGGCTCGCCCGTCCGCATCGCCGTGATTGCGTCGCGGATCATGCGGTTCCAGTCCATCCACCAGAACTTCTGGCCGGCGTCCAGCTCCGCGCCCCAACCCACGAGGGTTTGCTCGACGGCAGCCTCGATCTGCGCTTGGCTTGGTGCGCTCGGTGTCATCGACATGGGACCACGGTAGGCGGCGGCCACAACTAGAGAAGGTGGCATTTCGGCACTCGGACCAATCGATCTCCTGGCATCTCCGCGAGTCGGTCAGCGCAGATCCGCAGCCGTTCTCCACTCCTGAACGAGTTCGGCCACCAACACAGCGCCAGCGAGATTCTCCGGCAGGATCGCAACAACGTCGTCGACGCCGGTGACAGACGCCGACCGGATCGCCTGAAACCGATGCTCGTGAGCGGCCTCACCGATCTCATGCGTGAGCTGAAGGTCGTCACGCACAAGTTCGTCGGGCTCAACGCCAAGGGCTCGCAACGTCTCGGCGTCTGTGAGATCCAGCACCTTCGTCAGCTCAGCCGTGACCAGCCACAGCTCGCGTGGCAGAAGATCCTCGACCGCCAACCCTTGTCGGCGAGCCTGCCGCGTCAGTTCCGCGACCACACACGGTCGCGTCGTACAGAGGTAGACGACCGGATAGCTGTGGGGCCGGTTGAACCGTCCGCCGAATCGACGCGCCCCATCACCGCTTCGCGGATCGAAGCCGCTGGCCTGGTTGCGAAAGCCCTTCACCGACAGCCCACTGCCGGCAAGCGTGGAGATCTTGCTCAGGTCTAACGGGGGAATGTCAGCCAGTGACACCCTCGGCGATGGCAAGCAAGAGGTCGATGACACGCTGGTAACGACCCTGAGCGATGAGATCGAGCGGCTTGTCGTATCCGAGGTCTGGATTCGTCAGCCCGTTGGCGGCCAGCTCGGCCCAACTGCGGCCCAGCCCGGCGGCCCGCGCCACCCAGATCAGCACCTGCAAATCACGCAGGCCGCCCGGGCTTTCTTTGCAATTGGGCTCCAGCGAGTAGGGCGTGTCTTCGTACT
>JANNHY010000032.1:0-1701 GCA_031404635.1 Ilumatobacteraceae bacterium | reverse complement strand
ACGCCGTGACAACCATGCAGCCCACCGCAGGCACGGCGCGACTCGCCGACGTCGCAGTCACCGCGCTCGCGCCCGCAGCGTGGGGCCTCACCTACCTGGCCACGACCGAGTTCCTGCCGCCGGGCCGACCGCTGCTCGCCGGAGCGGCACGAGCCCTGCCGGCCGGACTGCTACTCGCCGCCATCGCCTGCCGACGACCGCATGGTGTGTGGTGGTTGAAGGCGGCGGTGCTCGGCGTGCTGAACATCGGTGCGTTCTTCGCGTTGCTGTTCGCAGCCGCGTACCGGCTACCCGGTGGCGTCGCCGCCACACTCGGAGCGGTACAGCCCCTCGTCGCTGCCGGGCTGGCCACCACCTTGCTGCGTGAACGGCTGCGGGCCACAGTCACGGCCGCAGGGCTTGTCGGCATCGTCGGTGTCGGGCTCCTCGTGCTTCGCGCCAACGCCCGGCTCGATACCGTCGGCGTGCTCGCCGGGCTCGCCGGCGCAACGTCGATGGCCGCCGGCGTTGTGCTGACCAAACGATGGGGTCGCCCCGTTTCGCTCGCCGCGTTCACCTCATGGCAGCTGATCGCCGGGGGACTGGTGCTCGCACCGCTCGCATTTATCGTCGAAGGAACACCGCCCGAGCTCACCGTGCGCAACCTCATCGGGTTCGCCTGGCTCGCCACCGCAGGCACCGCCGTCGCCTACCTGCTGTGGTTCCGAGGCATCGCCAAGCTCCCGGTCAGCCAGGTCTCCCTGCTCGGTCTGGCCAGTCCGATCGTCGCCACATTGTCGGGCTGGATCGTGCTCCATCAAACCCTGGCCGGCACCCAACTGCTCGGCGGCGCGCTCGTGCTCACAGCCCTGTGGCTCGGCCAACGACCCACCCACCCGACTGCACTGCTCCAGCGCCGGCGATCGACGCCAACGATCAAGCGCTGCGTTCCAGTACCGTGAGACGTTCAGTGGTGCCGTGCGCGGACATACGCCTGGCGATGCCGGAATCGCGCTAAGGAAGTGGATGCGTCCATCGCCGGAGCGTCGTAGCACGATTGTGCTACACTTGTTCGCATGGCTACGACGACGGTCCGACTCGACCCTGACGACGAGCGAACCCTCGACGTCGAGACACTGGTCAGTTGTCGTCAGCTGTACGCGAATCGTCACCGCCCGATGTCGGGGCAGGTGTCGTGGTACGTGGCGAGATCGCCGATGTAGGTGTCCCATTCGGCCTGGGTTAGGTTGCGATCAGCTAGTTCGCAGACGGCCGCCACCCAGTGCTGCGGATCGAGATCCCACAGGAGAATCCCGTCGTCGAAGCCGCCGCCTATCGCGACCTGTTTACTGTCCGGTCGCATCGCACTCGCGACAACCTCTGTGTCGAACGTGGTCAGGCGGTCGCCGAGCTGCTCGCCGGTGGCGACGTCGTACAGCGTGACGGGAGTGATCACCGCCCCTGGCCAAGGCGAGTGATCCGTCTGCGCTGACCTGGATTTCGGTGTCGCCGCGTGTGCCGCTCAAGGCATGGAGGACTTCGAACGTCTCGGAATCGTAGATGGTCACGCCGCCCTGAAAGTCGGCCGCTGGAGAATCTTGCGACGGCGCTGGCCAATACAGACGGAGTCAACCTTGGCACGGGGCTCAAAGCAAATCTCATTGGTCAGCTCGTCGATAATCTGTTGAAATCGCCCGAGCAACTGCATCTGGTTTCACAGGG
>JANNHY010000031.1:0-24537 GCA_031404635.1 Ilumatobacteraceae bacterium | reverse complement strand
GGGCCACGCCCGTTGCCGATGGCATATGTCGACCGGTATTCCCCAGAGCAGCGACGTCGGTTGGAAGTCAAGCCAGGCATCACCGGCTGGGCGCAGATCAATGGACGCAATGCGATCTCTTGGCCGGAGAAGCTCCGGCTCGATGTGTGGTACGTCGACAACATGTCACTGCGCCTCGACCTGCGGATCGTCGTTCTGACGATCAAGGCAGTCTTCACCGGCGGCGGCGTCAGCGCCGAGGGCCACGCAACTATGCCCGAGTTCACCGGTGAGCCATGACGTCTGCTGCGATCCGTACGATCGCTGCCACCTCGTCGACCTGGTCGTCCCTCAGCGAACTGCCGCTCGGAAGACAGCGGCCGTGTTCGAAGAGGTACTCGCTGGCCCCGTCGACGTAGGCCGGGAATCCGGCAAACACCGGCTGGAGATGCATCGGTTTCCACAGCGGCCGTGATTCGATCTCGGCGGCCGCGAGCGCCTCGCCGACGCGGGATGAGAGTTCGGCGTCCTCGAAGACGACGCACGTCAACCAGCCGTTCCACTCGCTCCAGTGCGGAATGGGCATGAACGTGCAACCGGCGACATCGGCGAGGAGCTCGCGGTAGCGGTCGTTGATCGCCCGGCGGCGACGGATGAAGCCTGGGAGCCTGGCCAGCTGGCCGCGTCCGAGGGCGGCAAGCAAATTCGAGAGCCGGTAGTTGTACCCAACCTCGGTGTGCTCGTAGTGCGGGGTGGGCTGCCTGGCTTGCGTGGCCAGGTACCGGGCTCGGTCAGCGACGGCCGGGGTCGGTGAGATCAACATCCCGCCGCCACTTGTCGTGATGATCTTGTTGCCGTTGAACGAGAAGACGCCGATGTCGGCCAACGTGCCGGCCGCCTGTCCGTGATACGTGGCGCCGATAGCCTCGGCCGAGTCCTCGATGACGGCGATCCCCAGTTCCCTGCATTGAGCCATGATCGGGGTGTAGTCGGCACACTGACCGTAGAGGTCCACGACGATGACCGCCTTGGGCAGGCGATTGCGGCGGACAGCCGCCCGCAGTGCATCGCCCAACAGAGCGGGGCTCATGTTCCAACTGGAGGTGTCGCTGTCGATGAACACCGGGTTGGCACCGCAATAGCGGATGGCATTGACGCTGGCAGCGAACGTGAAGGTGGAGACGAAGACGTCGTCGCCCGGCTGAACGTCTGATACGAGGAGAGCCAGATGAAGCGCGGCTGTGCCACTGGCCAACGCAACCGCACCTGGCCAGCTTGTGAGTGTCGAGATCTCATGCTCGAACGCCGTCAGATCAGGGCCCACCGGAGCGATCCAGCCCTCGTCGAAGGCACGCAACAGATGCTCGCGCTCCAGCGGACCGACGTCGGGAGGTGAAAGAAAGATTCGGGTCACGTCAGCCCCACGTCGGCCGTCGCCAGTGAACGTCGTTCATCACCTCGACGAGCGCGTCGGCGACACGCTCTCCGGCACGGCCGTCCCACAGCGAAGGGCAGCGGGCAGCAGGCGGATGGGTGAGCACTTCGAGGGCGGCTTCGGCGATCACGTCGGGGTCGGTTCCGACAACCCGATTCGTGCCCTCGGTGACCGTGATCGGCCGCTCGGTGCTTTCGCGCAGCGTCAAGCAGGGAACACCAAGAGCAGTTGTCTCCTCCTGTATCCCGCCACTGTCGGTCAGCACGATTGCGGCCTCGGCCTGCAGACCGATGAAGTCGAGGTAACCCAGCGGCTCCACGAACTGCAGACCCGGTGGGACGGGCAGGTCGCGCAGTCTCTCCCTAGTGCGGGGGTGCACAGGGAAAATCAGAGGAACGCTGCTGGCGACACGAGCCAGCGCGCCGAGCAGACGTGCCAGGGACCGCGGATCGTCGACATTGGAAGGTCGGTGAAGCGTGACCAAGCCGTAGCTGCCCGCGCTCAGCCCGAAGCGTGATGGCACGGCGCGCGCTCTGGCTCGCCCGAGATTGGCAAGCAAGCTGTCGATCATCACATTACCGACAAGGCGGATCTGATCATCTCGGTAGCCCTCGGCGAGCAGGTTGTCGACCGCGTCGGGCGATGGGGCGAGCAACATGTCGCTGAGCCGGTCGGTGGCGACCCTGTTGATCTCCTCGGGCATTGCCCAGTCACGACTCCTCAGACCCGCCTCGACATGGGCGACGAGCGCACCGGCCTTTGCCGCCACCAAGGCACACGCCACGGTGGAATTGACGTCGCCGACCACCACGACCGCACGGGGCCGCGTCTGCTCGACCAACGCCTCGAAGCCGACCATGATTGCTGCGGTCTGCTGAGCGTGCGAGCCCGACCCGACGCCGAGGTGATGGTCCGCCTGGCGGAGGCCGAGCTCATCGAAGAACACGTCGCTCATCTGCGGGTCGTAATGCTGCCCGGTGTGCACCAGGAGTGCGGGCACCTCGCTGGCCTGGAGAGCATCGAGAACCGGCTTGACCTTCATGAAATTGGGGCGGGCACCAGCGACGCAGAGAACAGGCCCGCTCACGCCGCGCCCAATCTCGCCGGCGACTCGCTGAGAAACTGCATCAACCCCACGAACTCCGTCTCGGATCCACCTGACACTGTCTCGAGCGCATTGACCGCCAGTGGGGGAACGGCGACGTGGCAGATCAACGGGTGGATGGGGCGATCGTCGATTTCGTCGTCAGCGATGAGGTCCTCGCTCATCTTCTCGCCGGGTCGAAGCCCGGTGAAGACGATTTCGAGTGGAGGATCAGACAGTTGAGCGAACCGGCGGGCTACGTCCAAGATCTTCACCGGCGTTCCCATGTCGAGCACCAGTGCTTCCCCCGATGATCCGATCGCCGCGGCATAGATGGTGAGCCGCACCGCTTCCTCGACGGTCATGAAGTATCGGGAAACCTCAGGATCTGTCACGGTGATCGGACCCCCGGCGGCGGCTTGGGCGGCGAATGACGTCAATACCGATCCCCGGGAACCGAGCACGTTGCCGAACCGGACCGACACATATGTGCCGGAGCCGGCGACAACAGCTTGGTTGGCGGTCAGGCGCTCCGTGATCCGCTTCGTCCAGCCGAGCACACACGTGGGGTTGGCGGCCTTGTCGGTGCTGATGTTGAGGAACCGCTGCACGCCGACCTCGGTTGCTGCGTCGAGCACGTTCTGCGTGCCGACAATGTTCGTCTTCCAACCCTCGGCGGGATTGCTTTGCAGCAGCGAGAGGTGCTTCAGTGCCGCGGCGTGGAACACCACGTCGGGCCGGTACTGACGGAAGATCTCGCGGAGGCGCTCGCTATCGCGGATGTCGGCGAGTACAAGGTTCGGGTCCTCCAGCAGACCGTGGCCGTGGATCGAGAGTTGCACGGCGTGTAACCCGCCCTCGTCCCGATCCAACATGATCAAAGCCGACGGCGCGAATTCGTACAGCTGTCGGCACAACTCGCTGCCGATGGAACCGCCGGCGCCGGTCACCAGCACCCGCTTGCCGGCGATCGAGTTGGCGACGGCTTGTGTATCGATCTCGGCCGGGAGCCGGCCGAGCAGGTCGTCGGGAGTCAACGTGCGGATATCGGCCGCCGACACCACGCCGAGCATCTCTGCCGGCGGTGGCAACACCAGAAACGTGAGGTCTGCACGACGGGCGACGTCGGCCATTCTGGCTATCAACCGGCCGTCAGCCGACGGAATCGCCATCAGCACGTGACGCGCATTCAATCGCTCGGCAACGGCCTCGAGATCAGCGAGTGTGCCTTCGACCCGCACGCCCTGGAACCGCAGGTTCCGTTTGTGAGGATCGTCGTCGAGAAGCGCAACCGGAAGATATGAACTCGTCGAGTCGGTCAGCAGTGCCCGGGCGATCTGATACGAGCCCTCGCCGGCCCCGATCATCACGATCGGGGCTGCCTGGTGCGGCCGGCGCCGCTTCTCTTTGTACATCCGCCAAACCGAGCGCACCGCGATCGTGCCGGGGATCGAAAATACGGTGGCCAGCAGGGGTACCGAACGGGGCAGCGTGTCGGAAGGCACCACGACGGCAATTGCCGTCAACAGTGCGCCCGTCAACAGCACCGTCGAGGCAAGAGCGCTCATCTCTTCGAAGCTGCCATAGCGCCAGCGGCGGTCGTACAGGCCGATCAGGTATCCCCATGAAGCCTGCCAGGTCATCGCCACGGCTGCGGCCGTCATCATTCCCGTCACCGAGACTCGAGACCAGTCGAAGTCGTAGCGCAGCAGCGCCGTGACGGGCAGGGCGATCAGCCAGATGAGGGCATCGACCGCACACTGCCAGAGAGGGAGTCGGCGGGTCGTGCGCTTGACAATCGGGCCGCCGGCGCTTCGATCGTCTGCACGATCGGCAGGTTGCGCTGTCATCACCCCTCGGTTCTTTCTCTCTCCAGGGTGTCGGTGAGTATCCGGCCCGAATATCCGCAGTTCAACTTGACGGCGGCAGAGCCGGAATTGACGCCCTTGAGAGCGCGTAATTCTACCCGGCGCGCCACAATTACAAACCCCGCCATCGTGAAACCCGTCCTGTTGTTCGCCTGTCGCCGAAAACGCGGCGCTTGCCTGAGGATACACGGCCGATAGGGTTTTCGGCGATGGTGAGACGGTGCCGGCGGAGGCAGTGGGTGGCTGTCGTGGCGTTGCTTGCCACCAGTTGCGCCTCGACCGATCCAGGGGTCGTAGCGCGTGATGCTACGCCGATCGCTCGAGTCGACGACGAGGGCGTCAGGGTCGATCCCGACGTCCGCATCCTCACCTTGTCGAACGGGCTCACCGTCTATCTCCGCGCCAACGATCGTCCCGGCGGCAGCGCCGAGTTGCGATTGGTCATAAACGCCGGCTCGGGTCAGGAGGAACTCGACCAATCGGGTACCGCCCACTTCCTCGAACACATGATGTTCAACGGAACAGCGCGGTTCCCCGCCAACGAACTAATCGACACGCTTCGCGGCTTCGGGATGGAATTCGGCGCCGACGTCAATGCCTATACGTCCTACGACGAAACGGTCTACGAACTCCGCGTGCCGACGAGCGAATCGACCAACCTGGGCACCGGTCTCGACGTTTTGGGCGAGTGGTTGTCGGCAGCAACCCTCGATCCGGGGCAGGTGGGGGCCGAGAGGGGCGTCGTCCTCGACGAGTGGCGACAGAGCGATCAATCTTTCGGCGGCAGGGTTGCCAAGGCCACCGAGGCGATGCTCCTCACGGGCTCCGGCTACGAGGGTCGCCAGCCGATCGGCACCGATACGGCGATCAGGGCAACGACACCCGATCCGCTGCGCCGCTTCTACGACACGTGGTACCGGCCCGACAACGCGGCGGTCATGGTCGTTGGTGACATCGACGTCGACGCCATCGAGTTCGAGATCCGCGACCGATTCGAACCACTGAGTGCCCGAGGCACCTCGACGCCTCGAACCGACCCGGCGCTGGCAAGGTTCGGCACCCCGACGGCGACCGTGTTCGTCGATCCTGACGCAACAACGGGCGATGTCGAAGTCACGCTGCCCCGCCCGCTCGTCGCCGACGGCTCGGTGGCCGCGCTGCGTCAAGACACGCTGATCTCGCTGGCCTTCGACATGATCGCCACACGACTCACCGACGACATTTCACGAGGGCTGGCGCCGTACACCAGCGCCGTCGTCGACAACAACGGGGTCGTCCGGTGGCTCGACGCGCCGAGCGTGGAGGTGAGCGGCGAGCCGACCGAACTGTCGGCGTCGATGGATGCCGTTACGGCGGAGTTCGAACGAAGTCGGCGGTACGGCTTCGACGCCGGTGAACTCGACCGCGCCCTGCGCAGCTACCGAAGTGAACTGCAGGCCGAGTTCGGCGGCAGCGAGACGGTGCAAGACGTCGACTACATCTCGCGATACGTCGATCACTTTCTTGACGGGCGGCCAATCCCCAATGCCGACACGTCGTTCCAGATCTACGACTCGATCTACGCCGACGTCACGCCGGAAGCCGTCGGCACGGCATTCACCGAGCTGTTCGCCAACGCCGCTCCATACGTGTTGTTGGTAGCCCCCGACTCGCTGGCCGATGTACCGACCGAGGACGACGTGCTGGCGAGGATCGCCGCGCTCCCGACGCTCGACGTCGCCGCCCGCCGAGCAACGGCTGTGGGCTCCACCGAGTTGATGACGCCGCCCGATCCCGTGGGCGAGATCGCCACTGAGTCGCTGCAAGGAGACGATGCGTTCGTCGCACCGACGATGCTGACCTTCGCCAACGGCTCCCGGGTGGTGCTCAACCCCACGGAGATCGCAGACAACGTCGTCTCCTTCTCGGCAACCAGCCCGGGTGGGTTGTCCCTCGTGGCCGATGCCGACGTGCCCGAAGCACTCAACGCCGCCGCTGTCGTGACCGCCAGCGGAATCGCCGATCTCGACGACGTCGAACTCGACACGGTGCTCTCCGACGCGGCGATTGAGCTGTACCCGTCGATCGGCCAGACAAGTGACGACTTCGCCGGAACGTCGACCAGCGACGATCTCGAACTGCTCCTCCAGCTCGTCAATCTCTACATTTCCAAGCCGCGTTTCGATCAAGTTGCCCTCGACGCAACGATCGGCTCGTTGCAGCCTTACGTCGACGATCCGACCAGCGACCCCGAACTCGCCGAGTACATCGCCTACTCCGAAGCCAGGTACGGCGCCGAACCACGGTTCCGGGTGATCCCGACGGCCGCCGAGTTGGCAGGGCTCGACCTGGCCACGATCGAACGCGTCTGGCGGGATCGATTCACCAACGCCGGCGACTGGGTGTTCGCTCTGTCGGGGGACTTCGACATCGACGACGCTCGCGACCTGGCTCGGCGATACATCGGCACGCTGCCCCGGCGCCGGTCCGGCGGAACGATACGAGGATTTCCAGCCCGATCCCCCTGCGACGATCGTCACCACGCAGGTTCATGCCGGCTCCGGCGACAAGGGTTCTTTGATCTTCGACTGGAACGAGCCGGTCGGCGATCCCGAGACCGAGTCCGTCTACGCCGATGTGCTGACCAGCGTGTTGAACATCCGCCTCACCGATCACATCCGTGAGCAACTTGGCGCCTCCTACTCGCCGTCGGCCTATGTGGCGATCCACACCGAGCCGGATGCACTGGTCGAGTCGTACCTCAATGTCACCGGCGACCCTGCAGCGATTCCACAGATCTCCGAGATCGTGATCGACGACGTCACCGCGCTGCGGACCATCGGCCCGACACGAGAAGAGTTAGGTGCCGCGATCGCCGAACTGACCGAGACCTACTCGTACTTCGACAACCAGACGATCGGCGACCTGCTGGCCAGGGCAGACAACGCACCGGAACTGATCACCCGGTTCAGAGACCGCAGCGCGGTGCTGGAAGACGTCACCGCGTTCACGTTGCAGCGCTTCATCACCCGGGTAATGCCGCTCGATCGCTACATCGAGGTCCGGACCGTACCCGCCTGACCGGTAGCCTCGACTGCCGATGAACCAGATGAAGAACCGCCTGCAGGGACTGACGCTGCTCGATCGTGCCTTCACGGCAGCGACCGACGAAGAACTCGAGGCCTTGGTCGCCTCGCTGCCCGACGATGATCGCAAGGCTCTCGACGAAGTGTGCGGCGCCCGCGAGGGCGAATTCACCGAACCGTCGACGCGCACCCTGGCCATGCGCGCCACGGCCGCCCGCAGCCGGTTGAACGGCGGGCTCGAACAGATCACGACGCTCCTCTGCAACCAGTGCCTGGCCGATTGCATCGAGGCGCTCGGCGATCACTCCGACAATCCGACGGAGCTGGAGCTACTCGAGGTGACCCCGGCGCTCATCGACAAGCACGGCCTGGCGACGGTGCGGTTGATGCTGGCCGGCTCGGTAGCCGGCGAGGCTGCTGCTGCGGTGGCACTCATCCGCCTGCTGAAGCACGACGAAACGCTGGCCTTGCCGCCCGTCGAGCACGAGGAGCTGGCGGTGTTGCCGCCACCGACGGCCGACGAGGACCTGAAGGCCAAACGCAAAGCGGCCAAGATCGCCAAGCAGGCCGACGCGCGGGCGCGCCGCGAACAGCAGGCCCGAGCCCGCCACAGCGGCTGACCGGCGACCTCCATCCGGTCCTGTGGAGTGCGACGGGGCACCCAGGTGGGACGCAAACACTCCACAGGCCTTGTGGAGTGCGTGGCGGCACCCAGGTGGGACTGAAACACTCCACAGGGGGTTCTCTCGGGGGGCGAGCGTCAGTTGATCAGCCGCGGCTGACGTTCGTGGTCGAGTAGCCACGACTTGACGTCGAGACCGGCCGCAAAGCCGGTCAGCTGCCCGCCGGAGCCGATCACCCTGTGACAGGGCACGACGATGCTCAACGGATTCTTGCCGTTCGCCGCCCCGACGGCACGAGCCTTGTTGGGGTCGCCGAGCCGGCGCGCTTGCTGTGCGTAGCTGATCGTCTTGCCATAGGGGATCGTGCGCAACACCATCCAGGCCGATTGTTGGAACGGCGTCCCCAGCGGATCGAGCGGAAGATCGAAGTGGCGACGCGTTCCGGCGAAGTACTCCCCCAACTGGGCGACGGCTTCATCGAGCACCGGGGTACTCCCTTCGACCAGATCCTCGTCGTCGAGCGAAGCGATTCGCGCCGCGTCCTCGGCACCCCACAGGATCGCTCGCAGCCCGCGGTCGCCGGCGATAAGGCGCAAGTCGCCGACCGGCGAATCCATGGTGGTCATATGAAACATGATGGTCTCCCTTACCTAAGACTTGCCCAGAGATGGTGCAATGCATACGAACGCCACGGCCGCCACGACTCGGCAAGCCGCGCCGCGGCCAACGGGCCCGACTCGACACCGATCGCACGCAGGGCGTTGCGCACACCGATATCGGTCGGCAAGAACACGTCGGGGTCACCCAAGGCCCGTAGGGCGACATAGTTGGCCGTCCACGGGCCGATGCCCGGCAGCGACTCCAACTGCCTGGAGATCTCGTCTCGATCGCTGCCGGCGTCGATCACGATGCGGCCGGCGGCCAGTTGCTCGCACGCATGAATCAGCGCTCGGGCCCGAGCTTCAGGCATGGCGAAGTCGCTCGTCGCGCAGCCGGCAATTGCCTCGGCCGTCGGGAAGGTGTGGGTGACGCCGTCGACGGGAATTGCCAGCGGTTCGCCGATGGCGACGACCAATCGGGCTGCCAATGTGCGCGCCCCCTTGACCGAGACCTGCTGGCCGAGTATGGCCCTGGTCAGTAGCTCGACGCCGTCGGGATGTCCCGGCGAGCGCAACCCTGGCCGCTTGCGAACCAGCGGCGCCAGGATGCCGTCCTCGGCGAAGTGGGCCTCGACGGTGTCGGGATCGGCGTCGAGGTCGAGCATCCGACGGCAGCGTTGCACTGCGGCCTGGGCATCGGCGACGTTGTCGAGATGCAGCGCGCACGCGACTGCACTCGGCCCGGGCGACAGTGCGATCACGGCGTTGCCGTGATTCAACCGCAGCGAACGCCGATAGGTCGATTGGTCCCACGACTCCACGCCGGGCACAGCGCGATCGCCGAGGAAGCCGAAGATCGATTCGGCATCGAACGGAGCTCGATACGGCAACCGCAGCGACAGCGTCCCGCCGGCAACACTTGGCGAGCGCGACCCGCGAAGGTCGGTTGGTGACGATGCAAACACTTCGCGAATCGTGTCGTTGAACTGGCGAACGCTGGCGAAACCGGCCGCGAACGCGATCTGGGTGATCGGCATGGCGGTGGTCTCGATCAGCGTGCGCGCGGTCTGCGCCCGCTGGGCGCGGGCCAGGGCCAGCGGACCGGCTCCGAGCTCGGTGGTCAACAGCCGATTGATCTGCCGTTCGCTGTAGTTCAGCCGCGCGGCAAGGCCACCGACACCTTCGCGGTCGACGAGACCGTCGGCGATCAACCGCATGGCTCTGCCGACGACATCGGCGCGTACGTTCCACTCCGGTGAACCCGGGGATGCATCGGGGCGACATCGCTTGCATGCCCGATATCCATGCTGTTGGGCCGCGGCTGCGGTCACGAAGAACTCGACGTTGTGCCGTTTGGGCGTTATCGCCGGGCAGCTTGGCCGACAGTAGATACCGGTCGTCTTGACGGCTGTGATGAAGCACCCGTCGAACCGGCTGTCGCGGCTCTGCGCGGCCCGGTAACACTGTTCGTCGTCGAGGATCACGATGCCATTGTGGCGCACCCAGTCCTGGCTGACTAGCGGAATTCAGACAGCCAGGTAGGGCTTAGATCGCGGCACGGCGACTTTCCACAAGACGATCAATCCGACAGCACAGGAGAAGGCGCCGCCGGCAAACGCACTGCGCTTCGAGGTGAGATCGGCGAGCGCGCCGAACAGCAAGCCACCACCGGCCGTGCCGATCTCGAAGAACATCGTGAACGTCGAGATCGCCCGTACCCGCTCGCGCTCGGGCACAGCGTTGACCGTCATGGCCATCAACGAGGGGTAGTTGAAGGAGATACCGATGGCGACGATCACGGTGCCGACGAAGAGCCCGATCGGCCGCGGCCACAGAAAGATTGTCATCAGCCCGACCGACATGAAGCTCAATGCGATGGTCAGGGCGCGGGCATGCCCGATCCGATCTGGAACCGTCGCGCCGACCACTCGTATCACCAGACACACGACCGCAAATGTGGCGAACACCCACTTCGAGCTGTCCAACCCGACCGATACGGCAAAGTCGGGCATGAACGCGTTGAACGTCACGAGGCCACCAACGCCGAGCGCCAGCACCAGACCGGTGGGGATGGCCGCCCGATGGAATCGCGGGCCGCGCTCGCCGTCGATGTCGTGATGCCTGATGCCGGCCGGGGTCAGCATGGCCAGCGCCGACGCCAACGCGGCAAACCCGGCGGCGACCAACAGGGCGGCATCGAACCGGTCGCGACCGATCACCGACTCACTGATCACCGGGCCGATTCCGAGGCCGGCGAACACCGCGACGGAGAAGTAACTCGCCGCTTCGGCACCCCGGCCTGTCGGGGCAAGGTCGCTGATGCTCGTTGCCGCGCCGACAAAAACTGCCGCTTCACCGATCCCCTGCAAACCGCGTAGCGGCAGCAATCCCCACCGGGAGTCGACCAGCACACACGCCGCGGTGGCGACCGCGGCGAGCAATGCCCCGAGGACCATCGTCGTTCGCAGACCGTGGTGTTCGGCGAACCGGCCGAGCATTGGCCTGATCAGCACGGCGGCGACGCTGAACATGGCCAGGTTGAGGCCGATGTCGATCTCGTTGCCGCCGAGTTGCTCCTCGATCAGCCGCGGCAGGAGCGGAATCATCACGCCCACGTAGACGAACAGCGCCAACGCGGCCATGGTGACGAACACGAACGGCTTGGTGAGCATTCGCTCCGGCGCCAACTCCACACCGCTCACGTCACCGGCCCCCTCGAGCTCGTCGGGGGTTGTCAGGACGGCTCTTTGGGCAGGCCGAGGACGCGCTCGCCGACGATGTTGCGCTGGATCTGGCTCGTTCCGCCCCAGATCGTCTCACTGCGGCTGAAGAAGAACGCGCTGATCATCGGGCTCACCGGGTAGCCGGGACGCCGCTTGTCGCGGACGGCGCCGGGCCACGAGCCTGCGGCCGGACCGGTGTCGATAAGCATCGACGATGACCCGAAAACGTCGAGGGCCAACTCCATCGCCTCGTTGTGCATCTCCGTCCAGAACATCTTGTTCGTCGCCCCGAGCGCGCCGATGCCGGGATCCTTGGTGCCCGACAGGGTGGACGACAGAGACCGCAGGCCGTTGAAGCGCAGCAACTGAACTTTGGTGTAGTACCGGCTCAGCCTCTGACGGATGATCGGGTCGGCACGCGCACCGTTGGCCGTGGCTTGCTCGACCAGCAGCTTGTACTCATCCTCGAAACGGCGGTACCCGGTCGTGGCGGATTGGCCGCGCTCGAACGCCAGTGTCGAGTTGGCCACCTTCCAACCGTTGTTGACACCACCGACGACGTTGTCCTTGGGACAGCGGGCGTCGGTGAAGAACACCTCGCAGAACTCGGCAGTGCCATCGGGCTGGGTGATGCCGCGGACCTCGACTCCGGGCTGGCGCATCGGCACCAGCATGTAGGAGATCCCCTTGTGCTTCGGCGACTGCGGGTCGGTGCGAGTCAACAAGAAGCAGTAGTCGGCATGATGCCCACCGGTTGTCCACACCTTCTGACCGTTGATCACCCATTCGTCACCGTCGAGCACCGCGCTTGTCGTCAGCGACGCCAGATCGGAGCCCGAGTTCGGTTCGCTGAAACCCTGACACCAACGCATCGACCCGTTGAGGATCCGCGGCAGGAACTCCTTCTTCTGCTCCTCGCTGCCCCACTGCAGAATGGTCGGGCCGACAAGGGTGTCGCCGAAGAAGTCGGCTCGCAACGGCGCCTTGACCCTGGCGAACTCCTCGGCCAGCACAACGCCCTGCATCGTGGTCAGCCCCTTCCCCCCGTACTCTTTCGGCCAGGTCGCGCAGATCCAACCGCCGTCGAACAACTTCTTCGGCCACTGCTCATTGAACGTCTTGCGTTCGTCCGCTGTCATCTCGAAGCCCTCGTCGCCCCAGCCGGCGGGCAGATTGGACACCAGCCAATCGCGTATCTCGGCGCGGAACGCCTCGGCCTCGGCGGTGTACGAAAGATCCATCGGTCACTGTTTTACATTCCGTTCACACGTCGCACACGATCGCGAAACCTGAGGCTCATACGTTCGTGTCATGGCCACGGCTGGTCCTGCTTTCCCGGATCGACACACAAACCCCCTCGTGTATCGGCTGGGAGAGCAGGAACGGTCGGTGCTCCACGTGCTGCTGGACACTCGGGGACGGGTGATCAGCCGCCGCGAACTGGCCCGGCGCGCCGGCCTCGCCAATCTCAGCGAACGGCGTTGCGACAGTCTGCTGGTGGCGATCCGCCGCGTCCTGGGGCCCAAGGCCGTGGTCACGGTACGTAGCCGAGGATGGATGCTCAGCGCCGAGGCGATCAACGCTGCATCCGCCCTGGCCGGCGACCCGCCGTGACCGCGGCCACGGTCGAGGCAATCGATCTCGGTCGGTTGCTGCTCGATCTGCTGATCATCCTCGCCGCCGCCAAGATCGGCGCCGAGGTGTCCGAACGCGTACACATCCCTGCCGTTGTCGGCGAGATCGTGGCCGGTGTGATGATCGGACCATCGGTGCTCGATGCGGTCGGTCTCGACGGCGCTCGCGGTGTTTCAATTGCCGTGATCGGCGAGATCGGCGTGTTGCTGCTGCTGCTGCAGGTCGGGATGGAGATGGACCTCGGCGAGCTCGGCAAGGTCGGCAAGGCGTCGATGTTCGTCGCCATTATCGGCGTGGCCCTGCCGTTTGCCGGTGGTGCGCTAACCGGTGTGGCACTCGGCCAGACGGCGACCACCTCGCTGTTCCTCGGCGCCGCCCTGACAGCCACGAGCGTCGGAATCACTGCACGCGTCTTCGGCGATCTCCGGGCGCTGGCCACGACCGAGGCACGGATCGTGCTTGGCGCTGCCGTCGCCGATGACGTAATCGGACTGGTGATCCTGACAGTCGTCGTCAAGGTCGTCTCCGGTGGCGACGTCGGGGTCGGCACCGTCGTCGGCACGCTCGGCCTCGCCTTCGCGTTCCTTCTGTTCACAGGCATCGTCGGGCTGACGTTGGTCCCCAAAGTGCTGCGGTTCGTGCACCGTCGGGCCAGCTCCGGCGCCGCCACCACAGTTGCCGCACTCGTGATCACGCTGGCCTTCGCCGAACTCGCCGACGTCGCCAAGCTGGCGTTCATCATCGGCGCCTTCATGGCCGGTCTGTCACTTGGGCGCAGCGACCAGAACGAGCGGATCGCCGGTGACCTCGGCGTGATCGGCAGTATCTTCATCCCGGTCTTCTTCGTGCAGATCGGAATCAACACCGACCTGGCGGCGATGGCCAAGCCGAGCGTGCTCGGCCTCGCCGCGGCCATGTCGGTCATCGCCTTCGTCGGCAAACTGGCCGCGGCGTGGGGAGCCACCGGCACCCGGGCCGACAAGTTGCTGATCGGCATCGGCATGGTTCCCCGTGGCGAGGTCGGCCTGATCTTCGCCAGCATCGGCCTGAGCAACGGCGTTCTCGGCAAGGACCTGTACGGCGCCCTGCTGGCCGTGATCCTGCTGTCGACGATCATCACGCCCCCGCTGCTGCGAATGCGCGTCGGGGTAACCGGCGAGCGGGCTCGTCGCGAGGCACCGTCGCCAACCCCGCAACCCACCGCCGGCTGGCTGTCGGTGGACCACGGTGTCATCGACTTGCACGGCATTCCGCCGGCTACCCAGACGGTCCCGTTGGCATTCCAGGCCGCCGCTCGAAGCAGTCACGCCCGACCAAGCCCTCAGCTGCTCGACTGGTTCGCTGTTCACCGCGACGAGCCGCTGACGTGGACCGCGGACGACACCGCCTCGCTGGTGCGACTGCTGCGTGCCCACGAGCCGCGCGGCTGGCGCCTGCTGGAAGTGTCCGGGGTCCTCGAGCGAGCCCTCCCCGAGATCGCCGAAGCGATGCGGCGCAGGCGGGCCGACATCAGTGATCTCGATCCGCAGGGGGCGTTGAGATTCCACATCGCCGAACGTCTCGACGACCTCGCCATCGAAACCGGACACCCCTCCGACGACCTCGTGCTGGCCGCCTTGGCCGCCGACATCTGCCGCGACACAGCAGCGTCGCAACCGTGCTCGGTAGCGCTGCTCGATCGTCTCGTTCCCACCGCCGACGCGCAGCGAATCGCCGCGATCGTCAGCGATGCTCGTCTGCTGCGGGCGTCTGCCGACGATCCCGGCGGTTTCGATGAGCGCGAGGTGCTGCAACTGGCAACGCATCTCGCCACCCCGGAGCACGCTCGCGACTCGTACCGGCTGGCACTGGCTCTCGGCACCTTGCCGACCTGGCAACGCGAGGCTCTCGACGAACGCCACGCGCTGATCCAAGAAGCACTCGGTCACCCGGAATTGACCGGCAGTGAAGCGACCAACCTTGCTGCGGCTCGACGCCTTGCCGCGCAGCGGTTGTTGAACGAACCGGGTGCCATTGAACGTCTGCGGTTCGCGCCCTCCTCGTACGTGTTGTCGCACAGCCCCGATGAGTTGGCCAGGCAATCACGTCTGATCGAACCGTTGCCGCGGGCCGGAACCGTGCGCGTCGCCGTCAGCCCGGAACCCGAGCCGGACCACTGGAAGATCGACGTCGCCTGCCGCGACGCCGACGCGCTACTCGCCCATCTCACCGAGGTGCTGACCACGCACGGACTCGACATCGTCGACGCGACGATCGCCACGTGGCCCGACGGTGGGGTGCTCGACGTCTTCGTCGTCCGTTCACGAAACCGCCCGAGCGCACGCGAACTCGCCGGTGACTTCGAGACGTCGCTGCGCCGACCGCTGCGCGCCCCGCTGACGGTCGGGTTGATCGCGGCCTTCGACAACGACGCGTTGCCGTGGCACACGGCATGCGATGTGATCGGACCCGATCAGCCCGGGGCATTGCTTGCCGTCGGCGCAGCCTTCGCACGCGCCAAGGTGGTCGTGCACACGGCACGGGTGGCGACCAGCGACGGCATCATTCACGACCGATTCACGATCTCCGACCGGGTCGGCCGCAAGCTCGACGAGGCGGCGATGGAGCGTGTGCGACGTGCACTTGCCGGCGAGCGCGTCGGTCGTCGCCTGTCGCTGATGCGCTGAGCCCGGGCGCGCGCAATCGCCACAGATTGGAAACAACTCAGCGACGACGGCGAAATCTCGTTTCCGTACCGTGACCAACACGATCGGCGCCAACGCCGCCGCCGGTCGGCCATCTACCTAACCAATCATCGGAGGAGATTCGTGCGCAAAGCACTCAAATACTCACTCGGCGGCGTGCTCGGCGCGTCGCTGACCACCTTGTTCCTCGGCGGCCAGGCGTTCGCTGCCGACGCCGACCCGGTCACCGTGCTCGCCCAGCAGACCAGCCTGCTGTGGGTGGTCATCGGCGCGGTTCTGGTGATCTTCATGCAAGCCGGGTTCGCCCTCGTCGAGACCGGCTTCACGCAGAGGAAGAACGCAGCCCATGTCTTCAGCACCAACTTCGCCATCTTCGGTCTCGGCTTCGTCGGCTTCTTCTTCGTCGGCTTCCCACTGGCGTTCGGTGGCTTCTCCTATCCGGCGTTCGGACTCGAACAGCCGGTAGGCGGCGCATTGCTCGGCAGCGGCAACTGGACCTTCCTGTGGGAGGGCGGCTGGGCCTTGTCGGGCGGCGGTGTCACACCGGCGTTGCTGGCCTTCTTCTTGTACATGGTGGCGTTCATGGACACGACGGCGACCATCCCCACCGGGTCGATGGCCGAACGCTGGAAATGGAACAGCTTCGTCGGCTGGGGCCTGTTCTGCGGCGCGATCTACTACCCGCTGTTTGCCGCATGGACATGGGGCGGCGGCTGGCTGGCCAAGTCGTGGGACACGATGGGCCTCGGCGCCGGTTACGTCGACTTCGCCGGTTCCGGTGTCGTTCACACCGTCGGTGGCGTCGCCGCCTTGGCCGGTGCGATCGTGCTCGGCCCGCGCATCGGCAAGTACGGCCCCGACAAGAAGCCACGCACGATCGCCGGACACAACCTTCCGATGGCCATGATGGGCACGTTCGTGCTGTTGTTCGGTTGGTTCGGCTTCAATGCTGCGTCGACGATGGCAGTGACCGACGTGCAGTTCGCCACGGTGGCGACCAACACGGCTATCGCCGCAGCATTCGGCGCGGTCGTGGCGATGTTCTACATCCAGCGCAAGACCGGCAAGCCAGATCCGGGGATGATGGCCAACGGCATGCTCGCCGGCCTGGTTGCCATCACCGCCCCGTGTGCCTTCACGACACCGGCCTGGTCGGCAGTGATCGGCGGCGTTGCGGCAATCCTCGCCATCGAGTCGGTGTACTTCTTCGAGCGTCGCGGCGTTGACGACCCGGTCGGGGCGATCAGCGTGCATGGCATGTGCGGCACGTTCGGGGTGCTCTCCGTCGGGCTGTTCGCCAACGGCAGCTACGGCGCCGGGTGGAACGGGTCGGCGGTCACCGGGGTGAAGGGCCTGCTGTACGGCGACGCCGGCCAGTTCGGCGCCCAGGTGCTGGGTGCCGTGGTGCTGTGGACGGTCATCTTCGGCATCATTCTCGGCTTCTTCAAGCTCCAGAACGCGATGACCAAGGGCGGCATCCGCTCCAAGGAGGAAGACGAGATCGCCGGGCTCGATCTGCCCGAGATGGGCGTCTTGGCGTACGTCGACACCGACTTCCTGGCCGAGGAACCAGTGCCGGTGAATTCGTAGCCAAAAACCTTTTCCCAGGTCTGTACAGCCAGATTGCACACGCATACAGTTAGCCATTGCCGGTTGCCTTAGGCGGCTGGCCAGAACATTGGGCGACGTCGCACCCAACGACGCTCATTGTCAGGGGCAGTCCCCAGGCCGTCTATCCGCAGACGGCCTGGGGACGCTGACATTTTCGGCTGATTTCCCGACGTGTGGCCCATCGTTCACAAGTCGGAAACATTTACGAAACGAACGCTCTCTACGGTTGCCCATCACTCGACGACCGAAGGGCGACTCGCATGGAAATCGACAGCGGCGCAACCGCTTGGGTGTTGGTGGCAACCACGCTCGTACTGTTCATGACACCCGGCCTGGCGTTCTTCTACGGCGGCATGGTGCGCCGCAAGAACGTACTCGGGATGCTGATGCAGAACGTGTTCGCGATCGGGCTGATCAGTGTGCTGTGGGCGGTGGTGGGCTTCAGTCTCGCCTTCGGAGGCACCGGCGGATGGATCGGCAATTTCGACTTCGCTTTCATGAAAGACGTCGGGCGGGTCATCGAGCTGCCCGGCTACACGGGTGACTTCGCCCTCGTCATCCCACCGCTGCTGTTCATGGCCTACCAGATGATGTTCGCCGTCATCACCCCTGCTTTGATCACCGGTGCGACGGCCGACCGGTTGAAGTTCGGCGCCTACGCCATCCTGATCGGTGTGTGGGCGGTGGTGGTCTACCCCACCGTCGCCCACTGGCTGTTCAGCCCAAACGGTTGGCTGTTCAAGAAGGGTGCGCTCGACTTCGCCGGTGGCGCGGTCGTTCATATCAATGCCGGCGCGGCTGCACTGGCGGTGATCATCGTGCTCGGCGCGCGGCGCGGCTGGAACCACGAACCGATGCCGCCGCACAACCTGCCCTTCACCATCTTGGGCACCGGAATCTTGTGGTTCGGGTGGTTCGGCTTCAACGCCGGCTCGGCGTTGGCTGCAAATGGCTTGGCGGCGCAGGCCGTCGTCAACACCCACCTCGCTGCGTCGGCGGCGATGCTCGGCTGGCTGATCGTCGAGAAGCTTGTCACCGGCCACGCCACTACGCTCGGGGCTGCTTCGGGTGCCGTTGCCGGTCTCGTCGCCATCACCCCGTGTGCAGGCTTTGTCGGTGGGATGTCACCGATCATCATCGGCCTGCTAGCCGGTGTCGTCTGCTACCTGGCGCTGAGGCTCAAGAACGTGCTGCGCCTCGACGACAGTCTCGACGTCATCGCTGTTCACCTCGTCGGCGGTCTGGTCGGCTCGATCGTGCTCGGCTTGCTCGCCGACACGTCGGTCAATGCATTGGGCGCCGATGGCCTGTTCTTCGGCGGCGGCGCATCGCTGCTCGGCAAGCAAATCCTTGCCTCGGGCGTGACACTCGTCTTCAGCTTCGGCGTTACCTACATCGTCGCCCGAGTGCTCGACGCGACAATCGGTCTGCGAGTGTCTAGCGACGACGAAATGATCGGTCTCGACCAGAGCCAGCACGCCGAAGCCGCGTACCAGTGAACCGACGCTCAGGACCCGTAAGGAGAATCACTCGATGAAACTCATCACTGCGATCGTCAAGCCGTTCAAGATCGACGACGTCAAGGACGCCCTGAAAGGCGCCGGTGTGCAGGGCATGACCGTCAGCGAGGTGCGCGGTTTCGGTCGCCAGGGCGGCCACTCCGAGACCTACCGCGGCGCGGAATACAAGATCGACTTCGTTCCAAAGGTGTGCATCGAACTGGTCGTCGACGACGCTCTGGCCGACCGCATCGTCGACACGATTCGCGACGCGGCGGCAACCGGAAAGATCGGCGATGGCAAGATCTGGGTGACCGAGGTCGATCGCCTGGTACGAATCCGCACCGGCGAAGAGGGCAGCGACGCCGTCTGACGCATACAGTCGATCCATGACCGTGACCGAAACCCTCCCGGCCAAGACCGAGCGCTGGACCGCGCAGTGGAAAGAGCTCTACGAAGAGGTCATCACCACCGGGCTGTGCACCGGCTGCGCCGGTTGCGTGGTCACCTGTCCGCACGACGTGATCGGCTACGAGCACGAAGAGGGAAAGTACAAGCCGTTCCACCTCGAGGAGGAGCTCGGTCTCGACAACTGCATCCACGGCGAGAAGGGCTGTACCACCTGCACCCGCGCCTGCCCGCGGTTCCGTACATGGGAGACCAGCGCCGACATGCACCTGTTCGGTCGGATTCGCGAGCCCGACGAGATGGCCGGCATCTGGCGGCAGTTGCTGTTGACCCAGGCGACCGACAAGGCGCAACACGAGCGCGGCCAGGACGGCGGCTTCGTCTCGGCGATGCTCGTTTGGCTGCTGCAGAACGATTACATCGAAGCAGCGATGGTCAGCGGGGTCGAACCCGATGACGCCTGGAAGGCCAAGCCGGTGCTGGCCCGCACGGTCGACGAGGTGCTGGCCACTGCCGGCAGCCGCTACACCTATTGCGCCAACCCGCTGGCCCTGCGCGACGCCAGCGAGGCCGGCCTCACCCGTCTGGCACTGGTGGGCATGGGCTGCCAGACATCGGCGCCGCCGGTGATGTGGAACCGCAAGGCCGGCAAAGTCGGCAAACCGTTCGTGTTCAACATCGGGCTGCTGTGTTCGAAGACTTTCGACGATGCCATTTTCCCCGAGTTGTTCGAGGCCAAGTACGGCTTGAAGAAGGCCGACATGGTCAAGATGAACATCAAGGGCGTATTCCAGATCTGGATGAAGGACGGCTCGTACCACGAGATCGATCTCAAGGAATGCCATCACTGGACCCGTGAGGGCTGCAAGAACTGTCCCGACTTCGCGGCCGAGCACAGCGACATCGCCACCGGCGGCATCGGCGAGGACAACGACTGGACACTGACGATCGTACGTACCGAGTTGGGCGAGGAAGTGATCAAACGGATGATCGCCGATGGCGTCATCATCGCCCGCCCGGCGCAGGAGGACGAGAAGGCGATGAAGCTGCTGCGATTGCTGTCGATCGTCAGCCGTCGGCGCTGGCCGGAGTGGGCCGACAAGGCTCCGTCCGTCGGCGTTCCGCCTCCGAAGAAGAAGGTTGTTGCCGCCGCCGACGGCTAGGCCGACGCGGCGACACGCCGGGTGCGCTGCTGGCTCAAAATGATCGCGGCGATCAACATGGCAACGATGATGGCCAGCGACACATACGTGTTCATGTGGTACCAGTGCGAGATCGACATCTTGATGCCGACGAAGATCAGGATTCCACCGAGGGCGTGGGAAAGGTAGTGGAAGCGTTCCTTGGCGTTGGCAAGCAGGAAGTACATCGCCCGGAGGCCCAAGATGGCGAACGCGTTGGAGGCGAACACGAGGTACGACTCGTTCGACACCGCGAGGATCGCCGGTACCGAGTCGACGGCGAAGATGATGTCGGTGATCTCGACGACGAACAGTGCAGCGAGCAACGGCGTGGCGGCGCGCTTGCCGTTGAGCTTGGTGAAGAACTTCTGCCCGTCGAGTTGGTCGGTGACCGGCATGATTTTGTGCAGTAACCCGAGGCCGCGAGTTGACTCCCTGTCACCCTCGTCGTCGCGGTGACGGATGATCTTGGCACCGGTGTAGACGAGGAAGACACCGAACACGAGCAGCAGCCACCAGAAGCGGCTGATCAGCGCGCTGCCCAAGACGATGAAGATCGCCCGCAGGGTGAGGGCGCCAAAGATGCCCCAGAACAACACCCGGTGCTGGTACTTCAGGGGAATCGACAACGTGGCGAACAGCATCGACCACACGAACACGTTGTCGACACTGAGCGACTTCTCGATCAGGTAGCCGCTGATGTACTCGCCGAAGGCATCGCCGCCGAACGACACGGCGATCACCGCCGCGAAGGCCAGCCCGCACATCACCCAGATGATCGACTCTGTGGCAGCCTCTTTCGGTGTCGGCGCATGGGCGTCACGATGCCGGTACAGGTCGATCGCCAGCATGGCGATGATCACGGCGAGCAACGCGATCCATGCGCCGGCAGGGACGTCGAGATCGACGAACTGGGAACGATCGGCGGCGGCAATGAGCATCAGGAAAACCCTTTCGACTGTCTCGAGTTCACAACGGACAGTCGAAAGTCTCGCTCCCGGCTGGTGAGACGGGCGGGGGGCCGGGCAGCGAAGCTGCCGTGTTGACGACCGGTCCCGAGGGGCTACTCCCCTTCGACCCACGCATTGTGCCAGTTCGACGGCCGCATGCCAACGTCGCCCGCCGGCGGCGCCGGCCGAAACCAGCCGACCAGGCTTCCCCATCGGGATGAGCGATGAGCCGTCCTGCGCTGCAAATCTCTCATCGCATCGACAGGCCGATCGGGCGGCCGCTGACGCGATTCCGGAACTGCCAACACTCACAACGCGCCCAAGCAGCCTTCTTGACGCGATTCCGGCAGGCCACGCTCCAGAAGCGCGCCCATGCGCACGGAAGACCAGGCAGGGCCTACGATCCGGCGATGGACACCGATGTGCTGGCCGCAACACTCGTCGCACCGGGGCAGCTCGAGCTGCGGCGGTTCCCCTACCCCGAGCGGATCGAACCCGGGGCCGTGCTGGTCGAGATGCTCGCCTCGGGGATCTGCGGCACCGACAAGCACACATTCCGCGGCGAGACCCAACAATATGCCGGCACCGACCACGCCTCGTCGACGCCGTTCCCGATCATCCAGGGCCACGAGAACGTCGGCATCGTCGCCGCCATCGGACCCGGCGGCGCCACCGCGTTCGACGGCACGCCGCTGCAGGTCGGCGACCGTGTCGTCCCGGCGCCCAACCGGGCCTGTGGCGGGTGCGAGTTCTGCCGTGGCGACTACCCCTACTACTTCTGCCGCCGCCTCGAGAACTACGGCAACTCGCTGACCTGCGCCGAGGCACCGCACCTGTTCGGCGGGTGGGCCGAGTACCTCTACCTACGCCCGGGCACGCCGGTGTTCCACGTGCCCGACGCCCTACCCACGAATGTGGCCGTGCTCACCGAGCTGTTCGCGGTCACGCACAGCCTCGACCTGGCGGCGAAGATGCCGCGACCCGGCGGGTTCCGGCCGGGCGACAGCGTGGCCGTCGTCGGCATCGGCCCCGTCGGCATCGTCCATGTGGCCAAGGCCGGCCTGCTCGGCGCGGCACGGGTGATCGCCATCGATCCGTTCGGGCCCCGAGTGGCGCTCGCCGCCGAGCTCGGTGCTACCGACACCCTGGTGTCCAGCGGCGCCGACCCCGGCACTGCTGCGTTCGTCGGCGACCTCACGGCGGGCCGCGGTGTCGACGTCGTCGTCGACGCCACCGGCCACCCGGGCAGCTTCGGCCCGGCGCTGTCGCTATTGCGTGACGGCGGCACGCTGATCGAGGTCGGCGCGTTCGTCGATCTCGGCACGGTGCCGATCAACCCGGCCACCATCCTCGGCCGCAACCTCACCATCGTCGGGGTCGCCGGCGAGGACGCCCGCGCCTACGACTCGACCCTGGCGATGCTCGCCGCTCACCACGAGCGCGTCCCGTTCCACCGCGCCGTCACCCACACTTTCCCGCTCGAGCAGGTCGAGATTGCGATGCAGACCGCACTCGGTGCCGACACGGCGATGAAGGTCGTGTTGACCCCTCAACCACCGAGATGAGAGATATGCGTCGCCGGACGGCTCATCTCTCATCGCGCCGTCCACGTCTCCAAGGCGATGAGAGATGTGCGTCGCCGGACGGCTCATCTCTCATCGCACGCTGGCAGGCCAGGCAGGTCAGTGATTCCAGCTGTGGAGGACCTGGTAGTAGTTCGCTCGCTGGTAGACCTCGGGGTCGGGGACGTTGCGCTGGCTGACGCTGCCCCGCAACTGGTCGACGCTGGTGTAGTCGCGCTCGATCATCCAATCGCGCACCCACGCCAGGATCTCGGCAATGCGCTGCGGGCCATGCCGCAACAGCGCGCTGGTCGTCATCGTCACATCCGCGCCGGCGAGCAACAGCTTCATCGCGTCGGCGCCCTCGTGCACGCCGGTGGTGGCAGCGAGCGAGCAGGACATGAAGCTGCGGAGGATGCCGATCCAGTGGAGGGGCAATCGTGACTCGGCCGAAGTCGACAGCTGCAGCCGGGGCGTGACGTCGAGCGTGTCGAGGTCGATATCGGGCTGGTACAGCCGGTTGAACAGCACCAGCCCATCGGCGCCCGCGTCCTGTAGGGAGAGCGCGAAATGGCCGAGCGAGGTGAACCAAGGCCCGAGCTTGACGGCGAGCGGCACTTTCACCTCGGCGCGCACCTCCTCCACCAGCTCGACGTACCGCCTCTCCACGTCCGCAGCACTGAGGCGGGGATCGATGATCACGTCGTAGACGTTCAGCTCGATGGCCTGCGCGCCGGCGCTCTCGAGGTGGTGGGCGTACTGCACCCACCCTCCCGAGGTGGTCCCATTGAGACTGGCGATCACCGGAATCGACAGCCGCTCGCGGGCCTGCTCGACCATGGCGAGGTAGCGCGCCGGGACCGTGTCGTATGCCTCCACCTCGGGGTGATAGCTGAGCGCCTCAGCGAACGTATCGGTGCCTTGGTCGAGCGTTGCGTCGATAGCGAACGCCTCGTGCTCGATCTGCTCCTCGAACAGCGAGGGCAGCACGATCGCCCCGGCGCCGGCCTGCTCGATGTCCTCCCAGCGATCGGGGTCGCCGGTCAGCGGACTGGCGGAGGCCACGATCGGGCTGCGCAGCCGTAGTCCGAGATAGGTCGTCGACAGATCCACGGTGTGCGGCTGATCGACGACGTGAAGAAGGTCGCTCATCACTCATCCTCCGTATCGGCGATGGTGTGCGGAGCCACGTGGACCGGAGCGGTCCGCTCGACGCCTGCCAACTGCTCGTAGTGATGCCACCTCGCCGTCACGTCGGATTGGGCGAGGGCCAGCAACTGGGCGGCGCGATCCGGATCGCTGCGCTTCAACATCGAGAACCGCGCCTCGCTGGCGGCGAAGTCGGCGTAAGGCACAGTCGGCGCGGCACTGTCGAGCTGGAACGGCTGTGTCGCCTCACCCTCGCCCGGCTGGTAGCGGTACAGCGGCCAGTGTCCGCTCTGCACGGCAGCCTTCTGATGTGTCATCGACTCGCTCATGTCGAACCCGTGGGCGATGCAGGTGCTGTAGGCGATCACCAGTGAAACCCCCGGCCACGCCACTGCCTCCAACATCGCCTTGACCGTCTGGATGTCGCTGGCGCCGAGGGCCACGTGGGCGACGTAAACGTCGCCGAACGACATCGCTTCGAG